>NZ_JAOTNW010000092.1:0-250 GCF_036346515.1 Pseudomonas sp. AM4(2022) | reverse complement strand
GAAACTCGACAACGGCTCAAGCATCACCATTAAGGCTGGCGAAACCGTTGGCACCGTAACTGTCCCTGCACCTACCGATGACGTGTTCATCGATAAGAGCACCCAGACGGTCAAGATCACCGACGCTTCCGGCGGCAACTTCGAAAAACTCGAAGTAGCAGGCGACGGTGCAACCACCACGATCAACGACACCATCGATAAAGTCGATTTGGTCCTGACCGCCACCACTACCGTTGGTGAAGGCGGCAAC
>NZ_JAOTNW010000091.1:0-254 GCF_036346515.1 Pseudomonas sp. AM4(2022) | reverse complement strand
CCCTGCCCGATGCCAGCGTTGTCGACTATGCCTACGACCGCCAAGGCAACCTCCTCAGCGTCGGAGACGGCCACTGGGCGTTGGCCTACGAATACGACCGCCAAAACCGCCTCACCGCCGAACACCAAGGCTGGGGCACCCTGCGCTACGGCTACGACGCCTGCGGCCAACTGAAAAACCTGTGCCTGCCGGACAACAACCGCGTCACCTTCAACCACGACAAAAGCGGCCACCTCGCCACCGTCGAACTCAAC
>NZ_JAOTNW010000090.1:0-257 GCF_036346515.1 Pseudomonas sp. AM4(2022) | reverse complement strand
GGTGAAGTGCTTACCTCGCATCTGTTCAAGAGCGGCCGAGAGCATCAACGCCAGCAAGGCCAACTGCTCAGCCACTACCACTACGACGACCAGAGCCGCCTACACGCCCACGCGGTAACCCAACAGCAAAACCATTTTTACCAACGCCAATACGACTACGACAAATCCGGCAACCTCACCCGCCTGCTCGACACCCGCAAAGGCGAACACCGCTACCACTACGACCCCCTCGCCCGCCTGACCCGCGCCGATCACTC
>NZ_JAOTNW010000089.1:0-269 GCF_036346515.1 Pseudomonas sp. AM4(2022) | reverse complement strand
TTAATCCTCGCGTCGTACAGGCCCGCCCTTTCAATCGTGCCTTTATTGAAGTCGATTACATAGGCTTGGGACTTGCCGAGCAGCTCAGTTTTGACCAGCAGTCCCGGTCTGTTTTGATCATACGTATTATTAAAATGACCATCCATGACGTATGAGCCTTCTTGGAAAAAGCTGATTTTTCCAAACTCGAAGTGCTTGCGATCCTCCAAGGGTAGTTGCGAGATCATGTGCCTGACCGTTGTATTGACGGCGGCCTTTTTTTCCTCGAT
>NZ_JAOTNW010000088.1:0-290 GCF_036346515.1 Pseudomonas sp. AM4(2022) | reverse complement strand
CGTTGGGCGGAACCCTAAGCGGCCGTTACCGAAGGAATGGATATGTACACAGTCCAACTGTGTTGACTGTCAGGCCGTCTTCGTAGGCAAGCCAGCTCCCACAGTTGGATCGCGGGGTGTCAGGTAGATAGGCGTCGGCTGGCAGGCCGCCTTCGCAGGCAAGCCAGCTCCCACAGTTGGATCGCGGGGTGTCAGGCAGATAGGCGTCGGCTGGCAGGCCGCCTTCGCAGGCAAGCCAGCTCCCACAGTTGGATCGCGGGGTGTCAGGCAGATAGGCGTCGGCTGGCAGG
>NZ_JAOTNW010000087.1:0-319 GCF_036346515.1 Pseudomonas sp. AM4(2022) | reverse complement strand
TGAGGAGCAATTGCCCAATGGTGGGATCAAGCGCTATCGCTATGACGATCTGGGACGACAGGTTGCCCGTGAGGATGAGCATGGGGCGCTGACCCAGTATCAGTGGGACGCCGCAGGTCGCTTGCTGAAACTGATCCAGCCAAGCGGCGGTTGCAGGGAATTCAGCTACAACCCCTACGGCAAAATCATCGCCGAACGCGACGAACTCGACCACGTCACCCGCTACGAATACGAAGGTGGCCTGCACCTGATCAGCCGCCGCATCAACGCCGACGGCACCCAGGTCAAGTACCGCTACGACAACGCCCGGCTGCTGCTG
>NZ_JAOTNW010000086.1:0-321 GCF_036346515.1 Pseudomonas sp. AM4(2022) | reverse complement strand
TTGTCTGCGATGAGCATAGGTATCTACACAACTTTGGGGCGACGCTGGACCTGTGGCGAGGGAGCTTGCTCCCGTGACGGCCTGACAGCCGACGCATCCCTACCTGACACCCCAGGATCCAAATGTGGGAGCTGGCTTGCCTGCGATGACGGCCTTCCAGCCGATGCTTATCTACCTGACACCCCACGATCCCACTGTGGGAGCGGGCTTGCTCGCGAAGGCGGCATGACAGCCGACACTGTTATACCGAGTACATATCCATTCCTGCGGTAACGGCCACTTAGGGTTCCGCCCTGACGGCGGCTCACTTTGCAAAAGCGG
>NZ_JAOTNW010000085.1:0-326 GCF_036346515.1 Pseudomonas sp. AM4(2022) | reverse complement strand
ACTCGGTGAGCAGCAGCCGGGCGTTGTCGTAGCGGTACTTGACCTGGGTGCCATCGGCGTTGAGACGGCGGCTGATCAGGTGCAGGCCACCTTCGTATTCGTAGCGGGTGACGTGGCCGAGTTCGTCACGTTCGGCGATGATTTTGCCGTAGGGGTTGTAGCTGAATTCCCTACATCCACCACCGGGCTGGATCAGCTTTAGCAGACGCCCTACGGCATCCCATTGATATTGAGTTTGAGCCCCATGCTCATCCTCACGGGCAACTTGCCGCCCCAGAGCGTCATAGCGATAACGCTTGATCCCGCCATTGGGCAATTGCTCTTCC
>NZ_JAOTNW010000084.1:0-331 GCF_036346515.1 Pseudomonas sp. AM4(2022) | reverse complement strand
TTCTTGCACCTGCACGGTCGCACCCGGCTTGCCGGTCACCGCCACATTGCCGGTGTCAGGATCGACAGTGCCCAACTGCGGTGCCAACAGCGGCACATCAACGTTGGTGGCAGGCGACTGCGTGTCACCATCCTTGACCACCACACCGACCTGCTGGCCGCTGGTGTTGCCCGGCAGGGTCACGGTGCCCTGGCCTTTGTCGTCCAGAGTGACTGGGTTGCCAATCGGGTTGCCGTTCTGGTCCTGCACCTGCACGGTCGCGCCCGGTTTGCCGGTCACCGCCACATTGCCGGTCTCAGGATCAACAATGCCCAACTGCGGTGCCAACAGT
>NZ_JAOTNW010000083.1:0-343 GCF_036346515.1 Pseudomonas sp. AM4(2022) | reverse complement strand
CTGGGTGCTCTTGTCGATGAACACGTCATCGGTAGGTGCAGGGACGGTCACGGTGCCGATGGTGTCGCCAGCTTTGATAGTGATCGAAGAACCGTTATCCAGCTTCAGGGTGACGTCAGTACCGGCCTTGTTGCTCAAGGTCGCGGTGTAGGTGATCTGGCCACCCTCGTTAACGGCACTTGGCGCAGTCAGCGTAACCGTGGTGGTGTTGTCGGTGCCTGGGGTATCCGTAACGGTGGTGTTCACCGCCGTAGTACCCGGTACCAGGTTCTCGAAATGCTCACCACCGGTCACTCCCTTGATAGCGGTGGTAACAGTTTGGTCACCTTTGTAGACGTCGTTT
>NZ_JAOTNW010000082.1:0-346 GCF_036346515.1 Pseudomonas sp. AM4(2022) | reverse complement strand
GGCATTTCAAATCCTACGATGCCAAGGGCCGGCTGACCGTCGAACAGGATCCGCTGGGCGCGGTAACGGCCTATCAGTACGACGACGCCGGACGCTTGGTGGCGTTGTTTCCCGGGGATGATGAGCCGACTTCCTACGAACATGACAACGGTTTTGTTCGGGTTATAAGGCGTGGGGAGACGGTCTGGAAATACGAGCGTAATGAGCAAGGCGATGTTACGCGCAGGATCGATCCTGACGGCGAGGTTACCGATTACAGCTACAACAAACACGGGCAACTGACCGGGGTTTGGTACCCGGATCATAGTTGCCATCGGCTGGTGTGGAATGAGCGGGGGCAGTTGCT
>NZ_JAOTNW010000081.1:0-349 GCF_036346515.1 Pseudomonas sp. AM4(2022) | reverse complement strand
GTCTGGGATCGGCAGTTGCTGCAACGCGCTGGTGTGGGTCAGCAGCAACTGCGCGCGGCTGTCCTGCATCATGTACAGCAGGCGATCACGTGGGTATTCGATGTCCAGCGGCACGTAGACGCCACCGGCTTTCATCACCGCGAGGAACGCCACCATGATTTCGGCACTGCGCGGCATGGCGATAGCCACGCGCACTTCGGGACCAACGCCACGGGCGATCAACGCATGGGCCAGACGGTTGGCCTGGCGGTCCAGCTCGCCGTAGGTCAGGGTTTGTGCGTCGAACTTCACTGCCACGGCATCGGGGGTTTCGCGGGCGCGGTCGGCCACCAACTCGTGCACTAGGCGC
>NZ_JAOTNW010000080.1:0-350 GCF_036346515.1 Pseudomonas sp. AM4(2022) | reverse complement strand
TTGCTCAAGGTCGCGGTGTAGGTGATCTGGCCACCTTCGTTCACTGCGCTTGGTGCAGTCAGCGTGACCGTCGTGGTGTTATCAGTGCCGGGAGTATCGGTGACAGTGGTGTTTACGGCGGTAGTACCCGGTACCAGGTTCTCGAAATGTTCGCCGCCGGTCACGCCTTTGATGGCGGTGGTGACGGTCTGATCGCCTTTGTAGACGTCATCAGGTGCCAAGACCGAAACAGTGCCGCTGGACTGGTTCACACCAATGGTGATGGTTTGGCCGTTATCCAGAGTGACGGTGAGCGGGTTGGTGATGTTAGTCACCGGCGCACCGTTTTTATCCACAAGGCTGGCGGTGTA
>NZ_JAOTNW010000079.1:0-352 GCF_036346515.1 Pseudomonas sp. AM4(2022) | reverse complement strand
CGTACCGCTGCTGGCACCACAATTGGGTCCTATCGATCCAGCCACCGGCAACGTAGTAGTCACCGGCAAGCCGGGCGCAACCGTGCAGGCGCAGGACGCAAGCGGCAAGCCAATTGGCAACCCAGTCACTCTGGACGACAAAGGCCAGGGCACCGTAACGCTGCCAGGCAACACCAGCGGCCAACAAGTCGGCGTGGCGCTCAATGACGGCACCAACCCGCCGCTCACGACCAACGTCGAAGTGCCGTTGTTGGCACCGCAATTGGGTCCTGTCGATCCAGCCACCGGCAATGTAGTGGTGACCGGTAAGCCGGGCGCGACCGTGCAGGCGCAGGACGCAAGCGGCAAGCCA
>NZ_JAOTNW010000078.1:0-356 GCF_036346515.1 Pseudomonas sp. AM4(2022) | reverse complement strand
ATCGTCTACACCGCCAGCCTTGTGGATAAAAACGGCGCGCCGGTGACTAACATCACCAACCCGCTGACCGTCACTTTGGATAACGGTAAAACCATCACCATCGGCGTAAACCAATCGAGCGGTAGCGTTTCGGTTCTTGCTCCTGATGACGTGTACAAGGGCGATCAAACCGTCACCACCGCCATCAAGGGCGTCACTGGCGGCGAGCACTTTGAAAACCTGGTTCCTGGCACGACGGCAGTAAACACCACCGTTACGGACACACCGGGTACCGATAACACCACCACCGTTACGCTGACAGCGCCAAGTGCTGTTAACGAAGGTGGCCAGATCACCTACACCGCGACCTTGAGCAA
>NZ_JAOTNW010000077.1:0-358 GCF_036346515.1 Pseudomonas sp. AM4(2022) | reverse complement strand
CCGATAACGCTCGCTTTCACCGACGGCATTGGTCGCGCAAACCAGTCGTCCGTGTTCGTCGTAGGCGTAGGAAACAACGTTCTGCTCGGTCTCCCACACGTAGGGCGCACGCCCTGTGGCGCGATGCACCTGGTAGTCCACCGCGACGATGCGACCCAACTCATAACGCAGCAGCAGCGAACGACCCGCACCGTTATCCAGCCGCTCAATCCGCCCTGAGCGATCCCGGCAAAGGCGCAGGCGGTTGTCATACGCATCGCTGATGGTTGTCAGCACACCGTCGCGAAAGTGGTAGAAACGCGATGCCTGGGCCAGCACCAGCTCATCAGGAACCGAACCCAAGTAGATCGCCGCTTCC
>NZ_JAOTNW010000076.1:0-383 GCF_036346515.1 Pseudomonas sp. AM4(2022) | reverse complement strand
TTAAGAGAACTCACAAATTTTACCTTAGCCTGATCCGTTACCAGTGAAAGTAACGTTCAGTCTATCTTTCTATCACATACCCAAATTTTTAAAGAACGAACTAGTCAAAGACTAGAAATCAACATTCACCATCACAACAATGGAATGCTCATTTCTAAGCTTTATACAAACAGAAGCAGTAGTGGTGGAGCCAAACGGGATCGAACCGTTGACCTCCTGCGTGCAAGGCAGGCGCTCTCCCAGCTGAGCTATGGCCCCGTATTTCTACAGGCGTTTCCCACACAAAATTGGTGGGTCTGGGCAGATTCGAACTGCCGACCTCACCCTTATCAGGGGTGCGCTCTAACCAACTGAGCTACAGACCCAATTTCGGGCTGCTTCTT
>NZ_JAOTNW010000075.1:0-402 GCF_036346515.1 Pseudomonas sp. AM4(2022) | reverse complement strand
TCTCAATTAAGAGAACTCACAAATTTTACCTTAGCCTGATCCGTTACCAGTGAAAGTAACGTTCAGTCTATCTTTCTATCACATACCCAAATTTTTAAAGAACGATCTAATCAAAGACTAGAAATCAATATTCACTTCAGAATATTCATTTCTAAACTCTAACAGCAGAAGCAGTTAATGGTGGAGCCAAACGGGATCGAACCGTTGACCTCCTGCGTGCAAGGCAGGCGCTCTCCCAGCTGAGCTATGGCCCCATAACAAAATTGGTGGGTCTGGGCAGATTCGAACTGCCGACCTCACCCTTATCAGGGGTGCGCTCTAACCAACTGAGCTACAGACCCAATTTCGAGCGCGTAACTGATTAGCTAAGAGCTATCAGCTTGGAGCTTAAAGCTGCTTCTA
>NZ_JAOTNW010000074.1:0-438 GCF_036346515.1 Pseudomonas sp. AM4(2022) | reverse complement strand
TGGAATGTAGGCGCCGCCGAGGATCTTCAGCAGGGTCGACTTGCCTGCGCCGTTCTCGCCCATCAGCGCGTGCACCGAATGCGGCCGCGCTTCAAAGCTGATCTGCGCCAGGGCTTTCACACCGGGAAACTCCTTGCCGATGCCATTGAAACGCAGGGCTGCGCCGCTCATTTCCACAGGCCGATCTTGGTCAGTTCTTCCTGGAAATTGGCGCGGGTGATCAAGGTCACTTCGTCCATGGCGGTATATTTGGCCGGTTCCTTGCCGGTGGTGACCCACTCGTACATCGCCAGCGCGGTGTTGTAGCCCTCGATATGCGGGCTGGGCAGCATGGAGCCGAAGAAACCGCTGTCGGCTTTCTTCAATTCGCCGATGGCGTCAGTGCCATTGATGCCGATGCCGATCACGTTGGCGGCCTTGAAGCCGGCGCTCTCAGTA
>NZ_JAOTNW010000073.1:0-438 GCF_036346515.1 Pseudomonas sp. AM4(2022) | reverse complement strand
CGGAATGTAGGCGCCGCCGAGAATTTTCAGCAGGGTCGACTTGCCTGCGCCGTTCTCGCCCATCAGCGCGTGCACCTGCCCGGGGTGGGCGGTGAAGCAAATGCCATCCAGCGCCTTGACCCCGGGAAAAGTCTTGCCGATGCCGTCAAACCGCAGGGCCGCAGCGGTCATTTCCACAGCCCGATCTTGGTCAGTTCCGCCTGGAAGTTTTCACGGGTGATCAGCGTCACTTCATCCATGGCCGTGTATTTCGGCGGCTCGGTGCCCTGGGTGACCCACTCGTACATCATCTCAGCGGTTTTGTAGCCTTCAATGTGCGGGCTGGGCAGCATGGAGCCGAAGAAGCCGCTGTTGGCTTTCTTCAATTCGCCGATGGCGTCGGTGCCATTGATGCCGATACCGATCACGTTGGCTGCGGCGAAACCAGCACTTTCGGTG
>NZ_JAOTNW010000072.1:0-465 GCF_036346515.1 Pseudomonas sp. AM4(2022) | reverse complement strand
GCAAGACGTACAGGAACGCTTCGGCCACAACCCCGCCGGCAACCTGCTGATGCAAGACCGCCCCGGCCCGGACATCGTCGCGGCCAACCGCCTGATGATCCAGGGCGACCGCCATTACGACTACGACGCCTTCGGCAACCTCATCCGCGAACGACGTGGCAAGGGCCAGCAACTCATCACTGAGTACCGCTACGACTGCCAGCATCGGTTGGTCGGGGTTACAACGCCCAATGGCCAAACCGCCAGCTATCGCTATGATCCATTTGGACGGCGTATCAGCAAGACCGTGGACGGCAAGACCACCGAATTTTTCTGGCAAGGCGACAAGCTGATAGCCGAACACCATGCAGAGCGCCATCGCAGCTATCTCTACGAACCCGACAGCTTCCGCCCCTTGGCACTATTGGAAGGTTTCGGCCCGAAAGAAACCAAGCCCTACCACTACCAACTCGACCACCTCGGCAC
>NZ_JAOTNW010000071.1:0-517 GCF_036346515.1 Pseudomonas sp. AM4(2022) | reverse complement strand
CAAGGCCGGTACTGACGTCACGCTGAAGTTGGATAACGGCTCCTCGATCACCATCAAGGCTGGCGAAACCGTCGGCACTGTGACCATGCCTGCGCCTACCGATGACGTGTTCATCGACAAGAGCACGCAGACGGTCAAGATCACCGACGCTTCCGGCGGCAACTTCGAAAAACTCGAAGTTGCGGGCAATGGCGCGACCACTACGATCAATGACACCATCGACAAGGTCGATGTGGTCCTGACCGCTACCACCACCGTCGGTGAAGGCGGCAATATCGTTTACACCGCCAGCCTTGTGGATAAAAACGGCGCCCCGGTGACTAACATCACCAATCCGCTGACCGTAACCTTGGACAACGGCAAGACCATCACCATCGGTGTGAATCAGTCGAGCGGCTCCATCACCACCATCGCGCCAGACGATGTGTACAAAGGCGATCAAACCGTCACCACCGCTATCAAAGGCGTGACCGGCGGCGAGCATTTTGAAAACCTGGTGCCGGGCACTACAGCGGTG
>NZ_JAOTNW010000070.1:0-520 GCF_036346515.1 Pseudomonas sp. AM4(2022) | reverse complement strand
AGGTTGTAGCTGAATTCTCGTGTGGCGCCGCCTGGCAAGACGAGGCGAATCAACCTACCGACGCTGTCCCATTCATAGACTGTCTGCGCGCCGTGTGCATCCTCACGGGCAACCTGCCGCCCTAGATCGTCATAGCGATAACGCTTGATCCCGCCATTGGGCAATTGCTCCTCAAGCAACTGTCCACGCTCATTCCATACCAACCGATGGCAGCTGTGATCCGGGTACCAAACCTCGGTCAGTTGCCCGTGTTTGTTGTAGCTGTAATCGGTAACCTCGCCGTCAGGATCGGTCCTACGCGTAACATCGCCTTGCTCATTACGCTCGTATTTCCAGACCGCCTCCCCACGCCTTATAACCCGAACAAAACCGTTGTCATGTTCGTAGGAGGTCGGCTCATCATCCCCGGGAAACAGCGCCACCAAGCGTCCGGCGTCGTCGTACTGATAGGCCGTTACCGCGCCCAGCGGATCCTGTTCGACGGTCAGTCGGCCCTTGGCATCGTAGGATTTGAAATGCT
>NZ_JAOTNW010000069.1:0-625 GCF_036346515.1 Pseudomonas sp. AM4(2022) | reverse complement strand
TTACACCGCCAGCCTTGTGGATAAAAACGGCGCACCGGTGACCAACATCACCAACCCGTTGACCGTCACCCTGGATAACGGCCAAACCATCACCATTGGTGTGAACCAGTCCAGCGGCACTGTTTCGGTCTTGGCACCGGATGATGTGTACAAGGGCGACCAAACTGTCACCACCGCTATCAAAGGTGTGACGGGCGGCGAGCATTTTGAAAACCTGGTACCGGGTACCACGGCGGTGAACACCACCGTCACCGATACTCCCGGCACTGACAACACCACGACGGTGACGCTGACTGCACCAAGTGCAGTGAACGAAGGTGGTCAAATTACGTACACCGCAACGCTTTCCAACAAAGCGGGCACTGACGTCACTTTGAAGTTGGATAACGGTTCTTCGATCACTATCAAAGCTGGCGACACCGTCGGCACCGTGACTGTGCCTGCGCCTACCGATGATGTGTTCATCGATAAGAGCACGCAGACCGTCCAGATCACCGAAACCACTGGCGGCAACTTCGAAAAACTCGAAGTAGCAGGCGACGGTGCAACCACCACGATCAACGACACCATCGACAAGGTCGATTTGGTCCTGACCGCCACGACTACCGTTGGTGAAGGCGGCAAT
>NZ_JAOTNW010000068.1:0-630 GCF_036346515.1 Pseudomonas sp. AM4(2022) | reverse complement strand
AAACGACGTCTACAAAGGTGACCAAACTGTTACCACCGCTATCAAGGGTGTGACCGGTGGTGAGCATTTCGAGAACCTGGTTCCTGGCACTACGGCGGTGAATACCACCGTTACCGATACCCCGAGCACCGACAACACTACGACTGTCACGCTGACCGCGCCTAGCGCCGTTAACGAAGGTGGTCAGATCACTTACACCGCGACCTTGAGCAATAAGGCCGGTACTGACGTCACGTTGAAACTCGACAACGGCGCAAGCATCACCATCAAGGCTGGCGACACTGTTGGCACTGTGACCGTGCCTGCGCCTACCGATGATGTGTTCATCGATAAGAGCACCCAAACGGTCAAGATCACCGAGACCACTGGCGGCAACTTCGAGAAGTTGGAAGTCGCAGGCAACGGCGCAACCACCACCATCAACGACACCATCGACAAGGTCGATGTGGTCCTGACGGCCACCACCACCGTTGGCGAAGGCGGCAACATCGTCTACACCGCCAGCCTTGTGGATAAGAACGGTGCGCCGGTGACCAACATCACCAGTCCGCTCACCGTTACCCTCGATAACGGCAAGACCATCACCATCGGCGTGAATCAGTCGAGCGGCTCCATTACCACCGTCGCGCC
>NZ_JAOTNW010000067.1:0-636 GCF_036346515.1 Pseudomonas sp. AM4(2022) | reverse complement strand
GCCGCTGCGGTTGCCCAAGAGCGTGCCGATCGGTGCGTAGACGGCGCCACACGGATCGCCCTTGCGCGCTTTCCACAGCAATGGCGTGACCACAGTTTCGGTCGGGCCGTAGCCGTTGAACAAGTAGGTCGGTTTGAGTGCTCGCCAGGCCAAGTCATAGCTGGCCTGGGCCACCGCGTCACCGCCAAAGCAATACACACGAACAGCAGGAGGATTACCGTCACGCTCGGCATGCTCGGCCAGTTGCTGCAGGTACACCGGCGGGAACACGGCCATGGTCACGTGATGGCGATGCATTTGCTGGTAGGTGTATTCCGGCAGCCACAGGCTATCGTCGCGGATCAACACGCTCGCGCCGTTGATCAACGGGTGCATCCAGCCTTCGTGGGAGCCGTCGAAGGCGAACGACATGAAGTGTAGTTCGCAATCGGATGGCGAGGTTTCATAACGCTCGCCGGTGGCGATGATGTGGGCCACCAATGGGCCGTGGGATACTGCCACGCCTTTGGGCATGCCGGTGGAGCCGGAGGTGTAGATCACGTAGGCCAGGTTGTCGCCATCCAGCTTCACCTGAGGGGGAGTGTCGCTGAATCCTGACCATTGCTCGGTGCGATCAATCGCCAGGCTATCGAGGCC
>NZ_JAOTNW010000066.1:0-636 GCF_036346515.1 Pseudomonas sp. AM4(2022) | reverse complement strand
AGCCTCGATAGCCTGGCGATTGATCGCACCGAGGAGTGGGCCGATCACAGTGACACGGTGCCGAAGATCGAATTGAACGGCGACAACCTCGCCTACGTGATCTACACCTCCGGCTCCACCGGCATGCCCAAGGGCGTGGCGGTGTCCCACGGTCCACTGGTGGCCCACATCATCGCCACCGGCGAGCGTTATGAAACCTCGCCAGCCGACTGCGAACTGCATTTCATGTCGTTCGCTTTCGACGGCTCCCACGAAGGCTGGATGCACCCGTTGATCAACGGCGCCAGCGTGCTGATTCGTGACGACAGCCTGTGGCTGCCGGAATACACCTACCAGCAAATGCATCGTCACAACGTGACCATGGCGGTGTTTCCACCGGTGTACCTGCAACAGTTGGCCGAACATGCCGAGTGTGACGGCAACCCGCCGAAGGTTCGCGTGTACTGCTTCGGCGGTGATGCGGTGGCCCAGGCCAGCTATGACCTGGCCTGGCGAGCACTCAAGCCGACCTACCTGTTCAACGGCTACGGCCCGACCGAAACTGTGGTCACGCCATTGCTGTGGAAGGCGCGCAAGGGCGATCCGTGCGGCGCCGTCTACGCACCGATTGGCACGCTGTTGGGCAACCGCAGTGGT
>NZ_JAOTNW010000065.1:0-809 GCF_036346515.1 Pseudomonas sp. AM4(2022) | reverse complement strand
ATGGCGTCGCGGGGTGAGCGCAGTTGCAGCGCTTGCCCGCACAGTTCCAGGCTGCCGGCACTGGCGCGCTCTAACCCACTGAGCAGGCGAAACAGCTCGGTACGCCCCGCGCCCACCAGCCCGAACAGGCCCAGGATCTCGCCCTTGCGCACCTGGAAACTGATCGGTTCACGCAGGCCAGGACCGAGCAAGCCGTCCACCTTGAGCGCCACTTCGCCCTGCTCACGCGGTCGGTAATCGTAGATATCCTGGATATCGCGACCGACCATGCAGGTCACCAACTGGTCGTGGGTCAGCGCGCTCATGTCCTCGAAAGTACGCACGTAGCGGCCGTCCTTGAACACCGTCACCGCGTCGCAGATACGGAACACTTCTTCCATACGGTGCGACACATAGAGCACCACTTTGCCCTCGTCGCGCAGGCGCGCGATGATGGCCATCAAGCGGTCGATTTCCCGCGCCGATAAACTGCTGGTGGGTTCATCAAAGGCGATCACATGGGCGCCACGGGACAGCGCCTTGGCGATTTCCACCAGTTGGCGCTGACCCAGGGACAGGCGCCCGAGTTTCTCGTCGGGGTCGATTTCATCGGCCAGGCCCTTGAGGCAGGCCAGGGCCTGCTTGCGCAGCAGGCCCCGGTTGACCACGCCAAAGCGCGTGGGCAAATGCCCGAGGAACAGGTTCTCGGCCACGCTCATTTCCGGCACCAGGTGCAGCTCTTGGTGAATCACCGCCACACCGCTGGCAATGCTGTCGGCGGCGCATTTGAAGGCCATGGTCTGCGCGCCGATCTGCACGGTGCCGCTGGA
>NZ_JAOTNW010000064.1:0-1014 GCF_036346515.1 Pseudomonas sp. AM4(2022) | reverse complement strand
GCGATGAACTTGAGGTAATCCTCCATCATCGCCGCGTTCATACCCAGAACACCGCGCGGCATGGTGTCGCGAGCGTATTCGATCTCCAGCTGCGTACCCTGCAGAATCATCTGGGTCGCTTCTTCCTTCATCTCGGCATCCCACAGGTGCGGGTTTTCGATTTTGATCTGGTTGATCACGTCGATACCGAAGTTCAGGTGCATCGACTCGTCGCGCAGGATGTACTGGAACTGTTCGGCCACGCCGGTCATTTTGTTGCGGCGGCCCATGGACAGGATCTGGGTAAAGCCGCAGTAGAAGAAGATGCCTTCCAGTACGCAGTAGTAGGCGACCAGGTTGCGCAGCAGCTCTTTGTCGGTGTCGACGGTGCCGGTTTCGAACTTCGGATCGGAGATCGAGCGGGTGTACTTCAGGCCCCAGGCCGCCTTTTTGGCGACCGATGGAATCTCGTGGTACATGTTGAAGATCTCGCCTTCATCCATGGCCAGCGATTCGATGCAGTACTGGTAGGCGTGGGTGTGGATCGCTTCTTCGAAGGCCTGGCGCAGGATGTACTGGCGGCACTCCGGGTTGGTGATCAGGCGGTACACGGCCAGCACCAGGTTGTTGGCCACCAGGGAATCGGCGGTGGAGAAGAAGCCGAGGTTGCGCATGACGATGCGACGTTCGTCGTCGGTCAGGCCTTCAGGGTTTTTCCACAGCGCGATGTCGGCGGTCATGTTGACCTCTTGCGGCATCCAGTGGTTGGCGCAGCCGTCGAGGTACTTCTGCCAGGCCCAGTCGTACTTGAACGGCACGAGTTGGTTGAGGTCGGCGCGGCAGTTGATCATGCGCTTTTCGTCAACGGCGACGCGGGCGGAGGCGCCTTCGAGTTCGGCGAGGCCTTCGGCGACGTCGAGTTTGTCCAGGGCGGCCTTGGCGCGCACGATGGCGGCGGAGTCGTTGGCAGTGACGGCGCGGGCTTCCACGGCGGCAGCGGCGCCGGCACCGTCGAGGCGGTCCATGTTGGCTTCG
>NZ_JAOTNW010000063.1:0-1067 GCF_036346515.1 Pseudomonas sp. AM4(2022) | reverse complement strand
CTGCTGGCGGTGCTCAAGGCCGGTGGTGCCTACGTGCCGCTGGACCCGGAATACCCGCGTGAGCGCCTGGCCTACATGCTCGACGACAGTGGCGTGAAACTGCTGCTGACCCAGGCGCATTTGCTTGATCAACTGCCGATTCCGGATGGGCTGGAAAGCCTGGTGTTGGGCGAGTCGACCTTTGAAGCCTACAGCGATGCCAACCCTGGCCTCGAGCTGGACGGCGAAAACCTTGCCTACGTGATCTACACCTCGGGCTCCACCGGTCAGCCCAAAGGCGCCGGCAACCGTCATTCGGCGTTGCTGAACCGCCTGCAATGGATGCAGGAAGCCTATGGCCTGGACGCCAGCGATACCGTGCTGCAGAAAACGCCGTTCAGCTTCGACGTGTCGGTGTGGGAGTTCTTCTGGCCATTGATGACCGGCTCGCGCCTGGTGGTCGCCGCGCCCGGAGATCACCGTGACCCCGCCAAACTGGTTCGCCTGATCAATAGCGAGCAGGTCACCACGCTGCACTTCGTGCCGTCGATGTTGCAGGCGTTCCTGCAGGACTCGGCGGTGTCGAGCTGCCAAAGCCTGCAACGCATTGTCTGCAGTGGTGAGGCCCTGTCGGTGGACGCCCAGCAGCAGGTCTTCGCCAAGCTGCCCCAAGCCGGGCTCTACAACCTGTACGGCCCGACCGAAGCCGCCATCGACGTGACCTACTGGACCTGCGTGGACGAAGGCCGCGATGCTGTGCCGATCGGCCGCCCGATTGCCAACCTGAGGTGTTACATCCTCGACAGCAACTTTGAACCGGTGCCGGTCGGCGTGCTGGGCGAGCTGTACCTGGGCGGCGTTGGCCTGGCCCGTGGTTATCACCGCCGTCCCTCCCTGACGGCCGAACGTTTTATCGCGCATCCGTTTGTCAAAGGCGAACGCCTGTACCGCACCGGAGACCTGGCGCGCTACCGTGAGGATGGCGTGATTGAGTACGCCGGACGTATCGACCATCAGGTCAAACTGCGTGGCCTGCGCATCGAGCTGGGCGAAATCGAAGCGCGCCTGCTGGAACACAACTGGGTCCG
>NZ_JAOTNW010000062.1:0-1123 GCF_036346515.1 Pseudomonas sp. AM4(2022) | reverse complement strand
TACCGCTGTAGTGCCAGGGACCAGGTTTTCGAAATGCTCGCCGCCGGTCACGCCTTTGATAGCGGTGGTAACGGTTTGATCGCCCTTGTACACGTCATCAGGAGCAAGAACCGAAACGCTACCGCTCGATTGGTTTACGCCGATGGTGATGGTTTTACCGTTATCCAAAGTCACGGTCAGCGGGTTGGTGATGTTGGTCACCGGTGCGCCGTTTTTATCCACAAGGCTGGCGGTGTAAACGATGCTGCCGCCTTCGCCGACGGTGGTGGTGGCAGTCAGCACCACATCAACCTTGTCGATGGTGTCGTTGATCGTGGTGGTCGCACCGTTGCCTGCCACTTCGAGTTTTTCGAAGTTGCCGCCGGAAGCGTCAGTAATCTTGACGGTTTGAGTGCTCTTATCGATAAACACGTCATCGGTAGGCGCCGGCACAGTCACGGTGCCAACGGTCTCACCAGCTTTGATGGTGATCGAAGAGCCGTTATCCAGCTTCAAGGTGACGTCAGTACCGGCCTTGTTGCTCAAGGTCGCGGTGTAGGTGATCTGGCCGCCTTCGTTAACGGCACTTGGCGCGGTCAACGTGACAGTGGTCGTGTTGTCGGTACCCGGTGTGTCCGTAACGGTGGTGTTCACCGCTGTAGTGCCAGGGACCAGATTCTCGAAGTGCTCGCCACCAGTCACGCCTTTGATAGCGGTGGTAACGGTTTGATCGCCCTTGTACACGTCATCAGGAGCAATAACCGAAACGCTACCGCTCGACTGATTCACACCGATGGTGATGGTCTCGCCATTGTCCAGGGTGACGGTCAACGGGTTGGTGATGTTGGTCACCGGTGCGCCGTTTTTATCCACAAGGCTGGCGGTGTAGACGATGTTGCCGCCTTCGCCAACGGTAGTAGTCGCCGTCAGGACCACATCAACCTTGTCGATGGTGTCGTTGATCGTGGTGGTTGCGCCGTTACCTGCGACTTCTAACTTCTCGAAGTTGCCGCCAGTGGTTTCGGTGATCTGGACGGTTTGCGTGCTCTTATCGATAAACACGTCATCGGTAGGCGCAGGCACGGTCACGGTGCCGACAGTGTCGCCCGCCTTGATGGTGATTGACGAACCATTGTCGAGTTTT
>NZ_JAOTNW010000061.1:0-1125 GCF_036346515.1 Pseudomonas sp. AM4(2022) | reverse complement strand
TGAAGCGGCGATCTACTTGGGTTCGGCTCCTGATGAGTTGGTGCTGGCCCAGGCGTCGCGGTTCTATCACTTTCGCGACGGTGTGCTGACAACCATCAGCGATGCGTATGACAACCGGCTGCGCCTTTGCCGGGATCGTTCTGGGCGGATTGAGCGGCTGGATAACGGTGCGGGTCGTTCGTTGCTGTTGCGTTATGAGTTGGGTCGCATCGTCGCGGTGGACTACCAAGTGCATCGCGCCAAAGGGCGTGAGCCCTACGTGTGGGAGACCGAGCAGAACGTTGTTTCCTACGCCTACGACGAACACGGACGACTGGTCTGCGCGACCAATGCCGTCGGGGAAAGCGAGCGTTATCGCTACGACGATCAGCACGTCATTCTTGAGCGGCAGTTGGCCGGTGGGGCGAGTTTCTTCTGGGCGTGGGAACGGTCTGGCAAGGCGGCGCGTTGCGTCCGGCATTGGGCAAGTTTTTCCCAGATGGACACGCGTTATGCCTGGGGCGATGACGGCCACGTCACCGTGCATAACGCCGATGGCAGCCAGGAAGTGTATGTCCATGACCAACGGGCGCGATTGGTGCAGCGCATCGATCCGGACGGCGCCACGCACTTTAAATCCTACGACGACCAGGGGCGGCTGACCGTCGAGCAAGACCCGATGGGCGCGGTGACGGCCTATCAGTATGACGACGCCGGACGCTTGGTGGCGCTGTTTCCGGGGGAGGATGAGCCAACGTCCTACGAGCATGACAACGGTTTTGTACGAGTTGTTCGGCGTGGGGAGGCGGTCTGGAAATATGAGCGTAATGAGCAAGGCTATGTTACGCGCAGGACCGATCCCGATGGTGAGGTGACTGACTACAGCTACAACAAACAGGGGCAACTGACTGAAGTTTGGTATCCCGACAGCAGTTGTCATCGATTGGTGTGGAACGAGCGGGGGCAGTTGCTTGAGGAGCAATTGCCCAATGGTGGGATCAAGCGTTATCGCTATGACGATCTGGGACGACAGGTTGCCCGTGAGGATGAGCATGGCGCACTAATCCAGTATCAGTGGGACGCCGCAGGTCGCTTGCTGAAACTGATCCAGCCAAGCGGCGGTTGCAGGGAATTCAGCTACAACCC
>NZ_JAOTNW010000060.1:0-1146 GCF_036346515.1 Pseudomonas sp. AM4(2022) | reverse complement strand
GGGACTAAAAGCCAGCATCTGACTCTAGCCAGTACAGACCGTGGGAGACTTCGCCCCACCCCTTCACCAAAGCGCCGATAAGGAATGCATCGGCCATGACCGACGATAGAAGCAAGCCAGCGCAATGGTGAAGCCCCGACAAGCCTGCAAACCCTAACCCGGAGCGTTTTTCATGGCAATGACTGTCTCGCAATCAATCATCGGTGTGGATGTCGCCAAGGCCGAAGTTGTGGTCTATCGAAGTGAAACGGCTGAAACAACGATCGTACCGAACAATAAACCTGAGCTGAAAACGTGGCTGAAGTCGTTGCCCGCAGGTAGTGCAATTGCAATTGAAGCCACCAATATCTATCACCTAGATACCGTCAACTTGGCTCACTCAATGGGTCACAAGGTTTATGTGATCGATGGATATCGACTGAATCACTACCGTAAAGGCACTGGTGGGCGCGCCAAAACAGACCTCAGCGATGCGCAGTTACTGGCTCGTTATTTGAGAAATGAACAGGCTGATTTGCGTGCCTGGAATCCGCCGCCGAAAATTTATACCAAGCTTCAAAGCTTGCTTCGCCGACGTGCCGCACTGGTGAAGATGCGTGTTGCACTGAACCAGAGCTGGGCAGGTGAGCCGTTGCTCAAAGCCTCGTCCAAGAGCATTTCATCTTGTCTTGATAGGCATGAAGCGCTCATTGAAAAACGGATATTAGCGGCTGTCACTGAAGCGGGTGTTTTGCATCAAGTCAGACGCTGCCAAGCCGTCGAGGGCATTGGCTTTCTTACGGCAGTTGCCTTGACCATGGCCTTTCAACGAGGAGAGTTTGAAAGTGCTGACGCTTACATCGCTTTTCTGGGAATGGACTTGAGGGTGTCCGACTCAGGGCAAATGAACGGACGTCGTTCTTTGAGCAAGAAAGGAGACTCAGAAATCCGCAGGTTGCTGCATAACGCGGCGTCAGCCGGTATTAGGTCAGAAGCCTGGAAGCCTTTATACGAGGGCTATCTGGCCAGGGGCCTGAAAACAACTCAAGCCCTGGTCATCATCGCCCGCAAGTTAGCGCGTATCGCCTTTTCGCTCATGAAAAATCAAAGCGAGTACCAATCAAAAGCGTTTTTTGGGGCTTCCCCCCAACCATAGAATCTCCCACA
>NZ_JAOTNW010000059.1:0-1157 GCF_036346515.1 Pseudomonas sp. AM4(2022) | reverse complement strand
GCCAGGCTATTGGTGATCGCGGGCCGAGAGTCGGTGGGCAAGGGCAGGGTAGTCGAGCGGTTTTCATGGTCAGTCCACACCACCGAATCGCCCGACACCACCAGCCGATGGGCCAGCGCATGGCTCCAACCCAACCCCAGCCCACAATCGACCTCCACCGCGCTAGTGCGATACAGCCGCGTCCACTCAAACGGCAAGATCCCATCCAGCGCGCCATCGGTGAGGGTCAGCAATTCCTCGCCGGTGACCATCGACACCGGGCAGCCGTGGGTAACGGTCTTGTCCGCTGACGCCGCCGCATCTCCCTTTGGATTAGAAGCCACAGTCGGCACATCATCGACAGGCTCCTGGCGGACCAACGTGGTGCGCTGGGTCTTGCCGCGCACCATCGGCACCGGGTTCGAAACCAGCGTGTCGCCTGCCTTCAACGGCACCACTGGCACCACCTTGACCGGCGTCGCCGCGCTGCTCAGCAACACCGGCTTGGCGGCCTCCACATGGGTCTCCAGCCGAGGCCCCGCCACCTGCTTGGCCAGCAACTCCAACAACGCCCGCGCCCGCCCGGACTTGACGCCACTAAGCACCTGAGCACCCAGGCGCAGCTGTACTCCAATACCCCGTGTGGCCCAGATCAGCAGCAGATTGATCAACACTTCGCCGGTGATTTCACCCAGCAGTTCATACATGTCGGGCGGCGGCAGCATGCGTATCCAGGCCACCAGTGCCGACAGGTAGATAAACAACAGCGGCTCATCACTGAGTACCAGCAACCCCTTGGCCAGCGTGTCTCTGCCCAGTTTGAGCAGCGCGTTCAGCTCGGTCTGGGACAGGTATTTCAGCAACGTTTCGCTGTTGGACTTGAGGTTCGCGAGCAGGTCGTACAGCTCGGTGATGTTGTCCCACAGGTTATAAAGCGCGTTGCCCAGCCCGGTAGCAAAGGCCACGCCCTGTAGGGCACTGCGCTTGTAAGCCGGCGCTTTGGCAAAGTCTGCCCATCGAGGCTTGAAGTGCTCGGCCCATGCCGTGCGCAAATCCGCTTCCAGCCCGGCGATCACAGACTCATAGGACGCATACAGCGCCTGGACGTGGGCCTTGGAAACAGTGGGGTAAAAGGTGATTTCGTACTGCTGGTCGCGGGTACAGTCGCTGACTTCAAG
>NZ_JAOTNW010000058.1:0-1286 GCF_036346515.1 Pseudomonas sp. AM4(2022) | reverse complement strand
TGGGCCTGTCCCGTGACAACGGACGCCAAGAAGCGATACTTAAATCGTTCTCTTGGAGGTTGCCATGTATCCATCCACTCGCCGTAACTACACCGATGAGTTCAAGACTCAAGCGGTTGCGTTAGCTGAAAGCGTTGGCAGAACCGAAGCTGCCCGCCAGCTAGAGATGTCCGTCAAAACGCTCGATAACTGGGTGAACGCCACGCGCAAGGGTCAACCGTTGAGCTCGCCCGAGCGCAAGCCCATCACTAAGGAGGACAGCGAGCTTGCCCGCCTGCGAGCCGAGGTTGCCGAGCTAAAAATGGAGCGTGAAATCCTAAAAAAGGCGGCGGTATTCTTCGCCAGAGAGTCCAGGTGAGATACGCCTTCGTCGCTGCTGAACGGACTCAATACCCGGTACGTGTGTTGTGCCGGGTGATGGAGGTCTCGACTTCAGGTTTCTACGATTACACGCACAGGCAGCCTCGCCCTGATCCTGACGCTCAGATTCGCATTGAGTTGCGCAGCGTCTATGCGGCCAGTCGACACACCTACGGTCGGCCACGGTTGGTCGCAGCCTTACGCCAGAAATCGTATGCAGTGGGCCACAAGCGAGTCAGCCGGTTGATGCAGGAGGAGCGTATACACGGCAAGTCCAAACGCGGTTTCAGGCCCTGTACCACTGACAGCAACCATTACTTGCCGGTCGCGAACAATGTGGTGGCGCGCCAGTTTGCCATCGATAACCCCACCCCGACTTGGGTCAGTGATATCACCTATCTCCCAACCAGAGAGGGTTGGCTGTATCTGGCCGTAGTGTTGAGCATCCAGACCCGCCAGATCTTGGGCTACAGCTTGTCAGACCGCATGCCAGATGGCCTGGTGGAAAGTGCGTTTCTGAATGCCTGGAGCGCCTGTTCTGGCACTAGCGGAGCAGTATTTCACTCCGATCAGGGCCGTCAGTACGCAAGCAGTAAGTTCCGTCTAGCGTTAGCTAAGAAGGACTTCAAACAGAGCATGAGTCGAAAGGGAAATTGCTGGGATAACGCAGTGGCGGAGAGTTTTTTCGCTACGCTGAAAAGAGAGGAGGCTTTTGGGGTCTACCCCACCAAAAAACAGGCACAGCTATCGATCGCCAGCTATGTGCATGGGTTTTACAACAGCAGTCGACTGCACTCAGCTCTGGGGTATCGTTCTCCGAACGAATATGCAAAGAGCTTGAGGCAGAAGACTGGATAACCAGCTTCATGGCGTACGCTGCCGGGGGACAGGCCCATGCTTACTTTTGGGCTCTTTTCAAAAGTGAG
>NZ_JAOTNW010000057.1:0-1314 GCF_036346515.1 Pseudomonas sp. AM4(2022) | reverse complement strand
TGTCCCGTCCTGAATAAGGTTTACGCCTTCTGACCTATCTTCAGGAGGAGTCAATGGATTCAGGCAAAAGGCGGAGCCAGCGTGACTACACGCTAGCCTTTAAATTATCGGTCGTAGACCAGGTCGAAAAGGGCGAGTTGAGTTATAAAGAGGCTCAACGGCGCTACGGCATTCAGGGCCGGTCCACGGTACTGGTCTGGCTACGCAAGCACGGCCGGCAGGACTGGAGTCAAGGCGCCTCAATTCGAGAGCCGAGGAGCAGGTCCATGACCGAGCCAACCCTCCCGCTGACCCCCGAGCAGCGGATCAAAGAGCTTGAAGAACAGCTGGCGCTAAGTAATCAGAAAGCGCAATTCTTCGAAGCCGTTGTGAATGTTCTGAAGAATGACTACGGTGTTTCCGTCGTAAAAAAGCGACCCGGCAAGTCCTCTCGCAAGGGCAAATCCAAGGCCTGAGCGTCACCAGGGCTTGCCTGTTCATGGGCATTTCGCGCCAAGCGTATTACCAACGCAATCGGGCTTTCGACGAGAGGGCTCGTCAAGATCAAGAAGTCATGGACTATGTTCTTGAAAAGCGCCGCCGCCAACCACGGATAGGCACGCGCAAGCTGCATTACCTGATGAGCGTCGAAGTTGGCGCATCAGTGCGGGTCGGCAGAGACCGCCTGTTTAGCATCCTGCGCAACGCTCGAGAACTGGTTGTGCGCAAACGGGCTTACCACAAAACGACAGACAGCCATCACCGTTTTCGCCGCCATCCTAACCTGCTCAAAGCGGGTCAGGACCAGATTGTGGCCAATAGGCCAGAGCAGGTCTGGGTTGCAGATATAACCTACCTGCCGACACGGGAAAGCGTGGTTTATGTGAGCCTGGTGACAGACGCCTACTCGCGCAAGATCGTAGGCCATCATGTGCATGAGAGCTTGCATACCGAGTCGGTGATCAAGGCGATGGAAAAGGCAGTTGGCGAACGCCGAAGCACGCTGCCACTGATCCATCACTCAGACCGCGGCGCCCAATACTGCTCTGAGCGTTATCAACGTTTGCACGCTAGTCATGGCATCAGATGCTCAATGACCGACGGCTATGACTGCTACCAGAATGCTTTGGCGGAGAGGATAAACGGCATTTTGAAGACCGAGTTCCTGCTGTATCGCCCTAAAAATCTGGCGGACGCAGTGAAAATGGTGGATGAGTCGGTGCTGATCTACAACGGGGAACGGCCACACCTGTCCCTGAAATACAAAACGCCCGATGCGGTGCATCGGGCGTTTTGAGACTGAAACAGGGTGTAAACCTATTTCAGGACTGGACA
>NZ_JAOTNW010000056.1:0-1333 GCF_036346515.1 Pseudomonas sp. AM4(2022) | reverse complement strand
GTTCATGAGGTGGCCCTCAAGCATGGCTTGAGTCCATCGCTGCTTCGTCGCTGGGTCAAGGGTTTTGAAAAGCACGGCGCCTCTGGCTTGATTGCCAAGTACAGCCATTACGATGCCCAGTTTAAATTGAAGGTTTTGCAGTGCATCAAACAAGACGGACTGTCGGACCACCAGGCCTGTATACGGTTTGATATCCGTGGTCCAAGTAGTATCAGGCAGTGGCGAAAGCTGTACGATGAAGGCGGTGCAGAAGCACTACAACCGCATCGTCTTAAAGAGTCCAGCATGCCCCGCAAACCTTCCAGGCAACCCAAAGCAAGTCCTGCTCTTCCTGCGGACGCAGAACTGACCCCTGCACAAATGCTCGCAGAACTGGCTTATCTGCGCGCGGAGAATGCCTATCTAAAAAAGCTCGATGCCTTAATCCAAGCGGATCCCCTTACTGCGCAGCCAAAAAAACGCAGGCCGTCCAAGGATTGAGGCATGAGCATCCACTTGCTCTGTTGCTACGTGCTGCGGCACTTGCACGCAGCACCTTCTATTACCAAAGTAAAACACTGCTAACCGACAAGCATGCAGGCCTTAAAGATCGCATCCGCAGCGTCTATCACGGGCATAAGGGGCGTTACGGCTACCGCCGCATCACCGCGACCCTTGGAAACAGTGGTGAGTTGATCAATCACAAAAAGGTGTATCGGCTGATGCAGATGATAGGCCTCAAGTCGCTGGTCAAAGTGAAAAAATATCGCTCTTACCGAGGTGCTGAAGGGCTTGTTGCGCCTGATCTACTAAAGCGCGAATTTAAGGCACAAGCCCCTAACCAGAAATGGGCAACCGACGTGACGGAGTTCAAGGTGAAGGGGCAAAAGCTGTTTCTCTCGCCTCTCATGGATTTGTACAACGGCGAGATCCTGGCTTACCAGGTCAACCGACGTCCCGAATTCAGGATGGTTTCGACGATGCTGGAAAAAGCCTTCGGGCGACTGAATCAAGGTGACAAGCCGATACTGCACTCTGACCAGGGTTGGCAGTACAGGCAGCCTACCTACCGACACATGCTGGCCGAAAAGAGCATCGAGCAGAGCATGTCGCGCAAGGGTAATTGCTTGGACAATGCCGCCATGGAGAGCTTTTTCGGCACGCTCAAGAGCGAGTTTTTCTATCTGGAATCATTTGAGAGTGTGGAGCAACTGGCATCAGGCTTAGAGGATTACATCACCTACTACAACCAAGACCGCATAAGCCTCAGACTGAATGGCTTGAGTCCGGTACAGTTTCGGACCCAGGCACTAAATCAATAGCGTCTCCTGTCCAACTTTTGGGGGGCAGTTCA
>NZ_JAOTNW010000055.1:0-1423 GCF_036346515.1 Pseudomonas sp. AM4(2022) | reverse complement strand
CATCCCTTTCAAGGTCTTAGGTAAAATCCTCTGAAACTTCAGTCAGGGATACCCGAAAGATGTGGGCCGATGTACTTGCTCGATTTGAGAAAAAAGCACCTGCCAGCGTTATGGCCAAATTGGCGTTGGAGCAGGCCATTGCGCCAGAGTGGGTCGATCAGGTCTTCGAAGAGCATCGGCAACGGCAGTATTCTCGTGAACTGCTGTTCTCGACCATCATCAAGCTGATGTCCCTTGTTTCATTAGGCTTGAAGCCATCCCTGCACGCCGCCGCGCGGCAACTGGAAGATCTTCCTGTTAGCTTGGCGGCCCTCTACGACAAAATCAGTCGTACCGAGCCTGCTCTGTTGCGCGCCCTGGTCACGGGCTGCGCACAACGCCTGACACCAACCATCAAAGAGCTGGGTTGCACGACGATGCTGCCAGGCTGGCAGGTTCGGGTTGTGGATGGTAATCACCTGGCATCCACCGAGAAACGACTGGGGGCTTTACGCCACGAGCGAGGCGCGGCTCGTCCCGGTTTTTCGGTGGTTGTCTACGATCCCGATCTGGATCAGGTCATCGACCTTCAGGCGTGTGAGGATGCCTACGCAAGCGAGCGTGTTTGCGTGCTGCCGCTGTTGGCTGATGCCGAGCCGGGCCAAGTGTGGTTGGCTGATCGACTCTACTGCACGCTCCCGGTTATGGAAGCTTGTGAGCAAGTCCAAACCTCCTTTGTCATTCGTCAGCAAGCCAAGCATCCACGCTTGATTCAAGAAGGTGAGTGGCAAGAGCCGGTGCCTGTGGAAACGGGCACTGTGCGTGAGCAGATCATCCAGGTCAGAGGCGGTTACCAATGTCGGCGTGTCGAACTGACGCTTCATTCGCCAACGGACTCGGGCGACAACAATTTGATGTTCTGGAGCAATCTGCCAGAGAGCGTTAGTGCGCAGCAGATCGCAGAACTCTATCGTCGCCGCTGGAGCATCGAAGGTATGTTCCAGCGACTGGAAGCAATCCTTGAAAGTGAAATCGAAACCCTTGGCAGCCCGAAGGCTGCCTTGCTCGGGTTCACTACGGCGGTATTGGCCTACAACGTCCTGGCCGTACTCAAACGAAGCGTCGAGCAAGCTCATCGGGATACCCAGCCTGACGGCTGGGAAGCCTCGATCTATCATTTGGCGGTTCAAGTAAGAAGTGGATATGAGGGCATGCAAATCGCGCTGCCGTCAGAATATCTTCCCGTTATCCCTGCGGAAAAACTGGCCCAGCGCTTATTGGAACTGGCCAGGAACATCCTGCCCAAACAAGTTGCAAAAAGCCCCCGCGGCCCCAAGGTGCCCAAACCCAAGACATGGGTAAAAGGCACAGCGGTGAATGCTCATGTTTCAACGGACAGGGTAATCAAGGCTGCCAAAACGAAAAGACCTTGAAAGGGATGGCT
>NZ_JAOTNW010000054.1:0-1668 GCF_036346515.1 Pseudomonas sp. AM4(2022) | reverse complement strand
GCGGCCGAGAAGCCGGCGTCGGTCTGGTTCCACAGCTGGATAATATGTTGCTGCTCTTCGTCGTCCAATAACTGCAACTGCCCAATGTTCTGCTGCTGATCGGCAACCATTGCCTGCAACAGGTTCTGCCAATGGCGTGCCATACGCTTGATGGTCGCGGCCTCGAACAGGTCGGTGGCATAACTCAGCGAGGCACTTAACTGCTCCCGGGACTCTTCGATGTCCAGGGTCAGGTCGAATTGCGCGACCGCCTCGTCCCAGCTCACAGGACTGACTTCAAGCTGGCCCAGGCGTTGCAAATGCTGGCCGGCTAGGCTGATATGGTGGTTGAACGCCACCTGGAACAGTGGGCTCAGGCTGAGACTGCGCTCGGGCTGCAGCGCCTCGACCAGTTGTTCGAAGGGCAAGTCCTGATGGGCCTGGGCTTCGAGCGCGCGCCGCTTGACCTGGGCCAGCAACTGGCTGACGGTGGTGTGCCCATCGATCTCGGCCTTGAGCACCTGGGTGTTGACGAAGAAGCCGATCAGGCGCTCGGTCTCGACCCGGTTGCGGTTGGCAATCGGCACGCCGACGCGAATATCCGGCTGGCCACTGTAGCGATGCAGTAACATCTGATAGGACGCCAGCAACAGCATGAACAGCGTCACACCCTCGCGCTGGGCCAGGGCCTTGAGGCTGTCGAGCAACGGTATTGGCAACGGGATGTTCAAGCGTGCACCACGATGGGTCGGCACTGCCGGGCGCTGATGATCGAATGGCAGTTCCAGCACCGGTTGCTCGCCACCCAATACTTCACGCCAGTAATCGAGTTGGCGAGTTTTCTCGCCCGCTTCCATCCAGCTACGCTGCCACAGCGCGTAATCGACGTACTGGATCGGCAGCGCCGGCAGTTGCAGCCCTTCGCCTCGGCTGTAGGCGGCATAAAGCTGGACCAGTTCATCGACCATCACCTGCATCGACCAACCATCGGAAATAATGTGGTGCTGCACCAGCACCAGCACATGTTCGTCTTGCGCCAGGCGCAACAGGCTGACACGCATAAGCGGGCCCTGGCGCAGGTCGAATGGCTGGGTGATGCTCGCTTCTACCTGGGCTTTCAGACTCGCTTCATCGGCGTCCGCCAAGGCGAGCTCGACCCTTGCTGGCGGGCTGATCACTTGCACGGTGCGGCCGGCATCCTGCTGCAAGTGGGTACGCAAGCTTTCGTGGCGCGCGACCAATGTATCGAAGGCGCGCTGCAGGGCGTCGCGGTCGAGTTGCCCTTTCAGGCGCAACGCGCGGGGTACATGGTAGGCCGCGCTGCGGGGGGCCAGTTGCCACAGGAACCATTGGCGCTCCTGCGCATAGGACAGCCCCAGCGGCTGCTCACGTTCGACGCGCTCCATACGGCTGCTTTCAACGTGTGCCTGGGTCAGGCTACGGACAAAAAGGCCCAGCACCGGCTGATCGAACAGGGCTTTCAAGCCCACATCGAGGCCCAGGCCATGACGGATGCGCGAGACGGCCTGGGTGGCCATCAGCGAATGCCCGCCGCGTTCGAAGAAGTGGTCATTGAGGCCGACACGTTCAACACCGAGCACTTCGGCCCAGATCGCAGCGATCTGTTGCTCCCGTTCAGTCAGTGGCGCGATATACTCACCACCCGCTGCCTCGGGCTTGGGCAGGGCC
>NZ_JAOTNW010000052.1:0-2422 GCF_036346515.1 Pseudomonas sp. AM4(2022) | reverse complement strand
ACCCACGACCATCTCGACAGAACGCTCCACCGCCAGGCCCACCAGCACGTCCGGTCCCACGCCGGCTTCGATCAGGCGATGGGCAAGACGGTTGGCGCGGCTATTGAGCTCGACATAGCTCAGAGTCGCCTCGTTGAAGCGCAACGCCGGCGCATCCGGCTGTGCCAGCGCCTGGGCCTCGAACAGCTGATGCACCCACTGCCCTTGCGGGTAGTCACGCTCAGTGGTGTTCCAATCAGAGAGAATCTGCTCGCGCTCACGGGCGCTGAGTGTCGCCAGGTCCTGCAAAGGCAGCGCAGTATTCGCCACGGCGGCACGCAACAGGCTCAGCCAGTGCTCGGCCATGCGCGACACCGTGGCGGCATTGAACAAGTCGGTGGCATAGGTCAGGGAGGCCCAGATCGCGTCGCCGCTCTCCTGGGTATCCAGGCTCAGGTCGAACTGGGCGCTGTGGCTGTCCCATTCGAGGTTGGCCACGCGCAAGCCCGGCAGCGGGTGCGCCGCTGCTTGAGTGCTGGCCTGGTGATTGAACATCACCTGAAACAGCGGGTTGTGGCTCAAGCTACGTTCCGGTTGCAGTGCTTCCACCAGTTGCTCAAAGGGCAAGTCCTGATGGGCCTGGGCCTCCAGTGCACGGCGCTTGGTATGTTGCAGCAACTGGGCGAAGCTCATCTGGCCGTCGAGGTCGGCCTTGAGCACTTGGGTATTGACGAAGAAACCAATCAACGACTCGGTCTCGACGCGGTTGCGGTTGGCAATCGGCACGCCGACGCGAATATCCGGCTGGCCACTGTAGCGATAAAGAAAGGCCTGGAACGAGGCCAGCAGCAGCATGAACATCGTCATGCCTTCACGCTGGGCCAGGGCTTTCAACCCCGCGACCAATGCCGGCTCCAGCGCGATGTCCTGGCGCGCGCCGCGGAAGCTCTGCTGAGCCGGGCGCGGCTGGTCGAAGGGCAACTCCAGCACCGGCTGCGCGCCGCTGAGCAGTTCGCGCCAGTACGCCAGTTGACGGGCCTTCTCCCCCGCTTCCATCCAGCTACGTTGCCACAGCGCATAGTCGGCGTACTGGATCGGCATCGGCGCCAAGGCACAGTCCTGGCCCTGGCTGTAGGCGGCGTAGAGTTGCATCAACTCCTGCACCATCACGCCCATCGACCAACCATCGGAAACGATATGGTGCTGCACCAGTACCAGCACGTGTTCTTCTGCATTCACTGCGAACAAGCTGACCCGCAACAACGGGCCTTGCTGCAAGTCGAAGGGACGGGCGATTTCCGCTTCGACGCGGGCCTTGAGGTGTGCTTCGTCGACGGCGCTTTCGGCGATCTCGATCACGCTGTGGGCCAGCACCTCCTGGGCACGCTCATCGGCATCCAGATGCAGGCGCGTGCGCAGGCTTTCATGGCGTGCCACCAGGGTATCGAAACTGCGTTGCAGGGCGGCCTTGTCCAACTGGCCGCTCAGACGCAGGGCGCCGGGGACGTGATAGGCATCGCTGTCCGGGTCCAGCTGCCAGAGAAACCACTGGCGCTCCTGGGCGTAGGACAGCGGCAACTTCTGGCCGTCCTCGCGAATCGAGGCAATCGGTAGCTGGGCGAAGCTCATGCCCCGGTTTTGCAGGCGCTGGTAAAACTGCTGGCGCTGTTCCAGAGGCAGGCGAAGAAAGCGCGAAACCAGATCGATATTAGGGTTGGAAAGCATGGTTCAAATCGCCTCTAGTTCGCTCAAAAAGTCACGAAGATCATCAAAGTCTTCCGCGCTGCCGGCGCGGAAGGTCGCGGCGGCCTGGACATAGGCGCGCAGCGTTTCGGTCTGGAATACTTCCACCAGTGGCACTTCCAGCCCCAGTTCGGCCTGGACCCGCGAGGTGATCTGGATCGCCAGCAGGGAATGGCCGCCCACTTCAAAGAAGTTGTCGTTAAGGCCCACTTGCGGCAGGCGCAGCACGTCAGCCCAGATCGCGGCGACCTGCTGTTCAAGCTCGGTTTCGGGGGCCACATAGGTTTGTTGCAACAGGCTGGCGTCCGGCTCGGGCAAGCCCTTGCGGTCGAGTTTGCCGTTGGGCGTCAGCGGCATCTGGGCGAGGAACATGAAGTGCGTGGGCACCATGTAGTCCGGCAGGCGGGTTTTCAGGGCGCGGCGCAGGCTGTCGCGCAACTCGGCCTGATCGGCCAGGTTGGCATCTGCCGGAACCACATAGGCCACCAGTTGTTTGCCAGTCGGGCCGTCCTGGGCGACTACGACGGTTTCACCGACGTTGTCCTGTTCACGCAAGCGCGCTTCGATTTCGCCCAATTCGATCCGGAAACCGCGAATTTTTACCTGATGGTCAACGCGACCGAGGTAGTCCACCACGCCATCCGGGCGACCACGGGTCAAGTCGCCGCTGCGATACACGCGGCTACCCGGTTTGCCGAAT
>NZ_JAOTNW010000051.1:0-2428 GCF_036346515.1 Pseudomonas sp. AM4(2022) | reverse complement strand
GTATGCGTCCGGGCATCACATCTTGCGTGATTAAACCGGCTGCCACTTATGCGGAAGCAGCAGCTCGATTTCACTCGCCCGCTGCGTCGGTAAACGCGTGAGAACATCCTTTAGATAGGCGTACGGGTCATGACCATTCAGCCGCGCAGACTGGATCAAACTCATGATCGCTGCCGCCCGTTTTCCGCTACGTAGCGACCCAGCGAAGAGCCAGTTTTTGCGTCCAAGAGCCCACGGCCGGATCTGGTTCTCCGCCCAGTTATTATCAATGGGGACGGCCCCATCATCGAGGTAGCGCGACAGCGCTGCCCAGCGTTTGAGACTGTAATCGAGTGCTCTGCTGATGGCCGAACCTTCGGGCACAAGATCACGCTGGGCGATCATCCAGACATGCAATCTATCCATCACCGGAGCGGCTTTTTCTTGTCGTATTCGGCACCGTAAATCCGGTTCCAGATCACGCACTTCGCTCTCGATTTCGTACAGCAACTGGATGTAGCGCAGGGCCTGCTCGGCGATCTGGCTTTTGTTGGTCGCGTGCAATTCGAAAAACTTGCGTCGGGCATGGGCCATGCAGCCGATCTCGGTCACGCCGAGTTCGAAGCTGGCCTTGTAACCGCCAAAGTCGTCGCAGACCAACTTACCTTTCCAGCCTTGCAGGAAGTTGCGAGCATGCTCACCGGCGCGGCTGGGGCTGAAGTCGTAGACGACAGCGGCTGTTTCGCAGAACTGGCTCGTGGCGTAAGCCCAAACATAAGACCGGTGGGTTTTCTTCGAACCTGGAGCAAGCATCTGTACCGGTGTTTCATCCGCGTGGATGACTTGCTGTCCCATCACTACGTCACGCAGGGCATCGACCAGGGGCTGTAATTGCACACCCGTCATTCCAACCCATTGAGCCAAAGTGGAGCGTGGAATCGCCAAGCCGGCGCGACCGAAAATCGATTCCTGGCGGTAGAGCGGCAAATGGTCAGCGAACTTCGCGATCATGACGTGGGCAAGTAAGCCTGCCGTTGGGATACCTTTGTCGATGACCTGCGCCGGTACGGGCGCTTGGATCAGCGTTTCGCAGTCATCGCAAACCCACTTGCCACGAACATGGCGTTCGACGGTGAACACGCCGGGTGTGTAGTCCAGCTTTTCGCTGACGTCTTCACCGATACGCTTGAGTGCGCAGCCACAAGGGCAGCGAGTGTTGTCCGGTTCATGATGGATCAACGTGCGTGGGAATTCCGCCGGCAATGCCGTGCGCTTGGGCTTTTGCTTTTTCTCGGTCGTCGCTGGCGCTATTTGCAAGGCTTGAAGCTCGGCCTCAATCGCCGCGATATCGGTATCGATCAGGTCATCGAGCAGACTGGCCTGCTCAGGATTCATCTGCTCGCTACGCTTGGCAAACTTCAAACGCTTGAGTTGCGCGATTTCGTGGGTCAGTTTCTCGATCACCGTTTGATCGCGGTTGATCTTCTTGCCCATGGTGTCAACTGTCTTGCCCATGGTTTCAACCGTCTTGCCCAGGGTCTCGACTTGCGACAGCAACTGCGCAGCGAATGCACGTAGCTGGTCGGGAGTCATTTGATCGAGATTGGGTGAGGACGTCATGCCGTGGATTTTACCAAAGCAGGCCACTTGCGACAGCCAGCCAAGACGCTAATTACAGTTTTTAAAGCAGCGTGATTGCACCGCCGGCTCCAACACGTTGCCAAGGTAGTCCGAGCACTAAGGCCTGAAGTTGTTCGGTATCCAACTGCATTTCGCTGCTTTGTCGAAGGCTTGGCCAGTGAAACTTGCCCTGGTTCAAGCGACGTGCGGCCAACCAAATACCAATCCCATCGTGTACCAGCACTTTCATGCGATTGGCCCGGCGATTGGCAAACAAATAAGCGCAGTGCGGCTTCGCCGCACCGAAGACCGCGATCACTCTGGCTAGCGCGGTCTCGGTACCGGCGCGCATGTCCATGGGCTCAGTGGCGAGCCAGATGGCGTCGATGCGGATCATCGCAACAGATCTCGCAGAAAGGTGGCACAGGCAGCGGCGCTTTCGGTCGGCCAGTTCACTTTCACGGTGCCGCGCGGGTGTGGGATTTCGAGGCAGATAGTCGATGACGTGGCTTGCGAATTTGCTCCGGCTAACTGCAAGGGCAGCGGAATGAAAGCAGGTTGCAGCGCCATGGCTTTCTGCGTTTGCACTCGAATCCATTTATGGACGAGGTTCGCGTTGAGGCTGTGGCTCAGCGCAACGCTGGCAATCGAGGCCCCGGGCTGGGAACACTCTTGAATGACCTGGGCCTTGAAGGATTTGGAGTAAGAACGGCGTTGTGGCTGCATGAAAGACCCGCTTATAAAGGCTAGAAATGGTGTCCACTTAAATCAGGTGGACACCATCGCCTTTGGCGTCGGGGTCAGGAAGGTGTGTTGGCCGGACGCATAC
>NZ_JAOTNW010000050.1:0-3234 GCF_036346515.1 Pseudomonas sp. AM4(2022) | reverse complement strand
GGAATTTAATCTTGACGATGACCTACTCTCACATGGGGAAACCCCACACTACCATCGGCGATGCATCGTTTCACTGCTGAGTTCGGGATGGGATCAGGTGGTTCCAATGCTCTATGGTCGTCAAGAAATTCGGGTACTGAGTCGTGGCCAGATAGCCTCGCTTCAGCAAATTGGGTATGTGACAGCTGTCGGTGTTTTGTGAGCGTCGAACTTTCGGTTCATCTTCGTCTTCACACACCGCAATCTGATGCTCTTTCGAGTAGTCAAATTGCTTGGGTGTTATATGGTCAAGCCTCACGGGCAATTAGTATTGGTTAGCTCAACGCCTCACAGCGCTTACACACCCAACCTATCAACGTCGTAGTCTTCGACGGCCCTTCAGGGAACTCAAGGTTCCAGTGAGATCTCATCTTGAGGCTAGTTTCCCGCTTAGATGCTTTCAGCGGTTATCTATTCCGAACATAGCTACCCGGCAATGCCACTGGCGTGACAACCGGAACACCAGAGGTTCGTCCACTCCGGTCCTCTCGTACTAGGAGCAGCCCCTCTCAAATCTCAAACGTCCACGGCAGATAGGGACCGAACTGTCTCACGACGTTCTAAACCCAGCTCGCGTACCACTTTAAATGGCGAACAGCCATACCCTTGGGACCGGCTTCAGCCCCAGGATGTGATGAGCCGACATCGAGGTGCCAAACACCGCCGTCGATATGAACTCTTGGGCGGTATCAGCCTGTTATCCCCGGAGTACCTTTTATCCGTTGAGCGATGGCCCTTCCATACAGAACCACCGGATCACTAAGACCTACTTTCGTACCTGCTCGACGTGTCTGTCTCGCAGTCAAGCGCGCTTTTGCCTTTATACTCTACGACCGATTTCCGACCGGTCTGAGCGCACCTTCGTACTCCTCCGTTACTCTTTAGGAGGAGACCGCCCCAGTCAAACTACCCACCATACACTGTCCTCGATCCGGATAACGGACCTGAGTTAGAACCTCAAAGTTGCCAGGGTGGTATTTCAAGGTTGGCTCCACGCAGACTGGCGTCCACGCTTCAAAGCCTCCCACCTATCCTACACAAGCAAATTCAAAGTCCAGTGCAAAGCTATAGTAAAGGTTCACGGGGTCTTTCCGTCTAGCCGCGGATACACTGCATCTTCACAGCGATTTCAATTTCACTGAGTCTCGGGTGGAGACAGCGCCGCCATCGTTACGCCATTCGTGCAGGTCGGAACTTACCCGACAAGGAATTTCGCTACCTTAGGACCGTTATAGTTACGGCCGCCGTTTACCGGGGCTTCGATCAAGAGCTTCGCGTTAGCTAACCCCATCAATTAACCTTCCGGCACCGGGCAGGCGTCACACCCTATACGTCCACTTTCGTGTTTGCAGAGTGCTGTGTTTTTAATAAACAGTCGCAGCGGCCTGGTATCTTCGACCGGCATGAGCTTACGGAGCAAGTCCTTCACCCTCACCGGCGCACCTTCTCCCGAAGTTACGGTGCCATTTTGCCTAGTTCCTTCACCCGAGTTCTCTCAAGCGCCTTGGTATTCTCTACCCAACCACCTGTGTCGGTTTGGGGTACGGTTCCTGGTTACCTGAAGCTTAGAAGCTTTTCTTGGAAGCATGGCATCAACCACTTCGTTACCTAAAAGGTAACTCGTCATCAGCTCTCGGCCTTAGAATCCCGGATTTACCTAAGATTCCAGCCTACCACCTTAAACTTGGACAACCAACGCCAAGCTGGCCTAGCCTTCTCCGTCCCTCCATCGCAATAACCAGAAGTACAGGAATATTAACCTGTTTTCCATCGACTACGCTTTTCAGCCTCGCCTTAGGGACCGACTAACCCTGCGTCGATTAACGTTGCGCAGGAAACCTTGGTCTTTCGGCGTGGGTGTTTTTCACACCCATTATCGTTACTCATGTCAGCATTCGCACTTCTGATACCTCCAGCAAGCTTCTCAACTCACCTTCACAGGCTTACAGAACGCTCCTCTACCGCATCACTTACGTGATACCCGTAGCTTCGGTGTATGGTTTGAGCCCCGTTACATCTTCCGCGCAGGCCGACTCGACTAGTGAGCTATTACGCTTTCTTTAAAGGGTGGCTGCTTCTAAGCCAACCTCCTAGCTGTCTAAGCCTTCCCACATCGTTTCCCACTTAACCATAACTTTGGGACCTTAGCTGACGGTCTGGGTTGTTTCCCTTTTCACGACGGACGTTAGCACCCGCCGTGTGTCTCCCATGCTCGGCACTTGTAGGTATTCGGAGTTTGCATCGGTTTGGTAAGTCGGGATGACCCCCTAGCCGAAACAGTGCTCTACCCCCTACAGTGATACATGAGGCGCTACCTAAATAGCTTTCGAGGAGAACCAGCTATCTCCGAGCTTGATTAGCCTTTCACTCCGATCCACAGGTCATCCGCTAACTTTTCAACGGTAGTCGGTTCGGTCCTCCAGTTAGTGTTACCCAACCTTCAACCTGCCCATGGATAGATCGCCCGGTTTCGGGTCTATTCCCAGCGACTAGACGCCCTATTAAGACTCGCTTTCGCTACGCCTCCCCTATTCGGTTAAGCTCGCCACTGAAAATAAGTCGCTGACCCATTATACAAAAGGTACGCAGTCACCCAACAAAGTGGGCTCCCACTGCTTGTACGCATACGGTTTCAGGATCTATTTCACTCCCCTCTCCGGGGTTCTTTTCGCCTTTCCCTCACGGTACTAGTTCACTATCGGTCAGTCAGTAGTATTTAGCCTTGGAGGATGGTCCCCCCATATTCAGACAAAGTTTCTCGTGCTCCGTCCTACTCGATTTCATGACTAAGAGATTTTCGCGTACAGGGCTATCACCCACTATGGCCGCACTTTCCAGAGCGTTCCGCTAATCTCAAAGCCACTTAAGGGCTAGTCCCCGTTCGCTCGCCACTACTAAGGGAATCTCGGTTGATTTCTTTTCCTCAGGGTACTTAGATGTTTCAGTTCCCCTGGTTCGCCTCTTGCACCTATGTATTCAGTACAAGATAACCATCTTATGATGGCTGGGTTCCCCCATTCAGACATCTCCGGATCAAAGTCTGTTTGCCGACTCCCCGAAGCTTTTCGCAGGCTACCACGTCTTTCATCGCCTCTGACTGCCAAGGCATCCACCGTATGCGCTTCTTCACTTGACCATATAACCCCAAGCAATCTGGTTATACTGTGAAGACGACATTCGCCGAAAATTCGAATT
>NZ_JAOTNW010000049.1:0-3292 GCF_036346515.1 Pseudomonas sp. AM4(2022) | reverse complement strand
GGAAGCCGCCGTGCTGGCGGTCGAGGGCAAATACCTGGTGGGCTACCTGGTGCTGCACAACGCCGGTGATGACTGGCGCGATGTGTTGAGTGCCCACCTGGCCCAGCATCTGCCAGACTACATGGTGCCGGCGCAGTGGATGCTGCTGGAACAGATGCCGCTGAGCCCCAACGGTAAACTGGACCGCAAGGCCCTGCCCAAGCCTCAAGCCACCCACCACTACGAAGCGCCGCAGAGTGGCCTGGAGCAGCAAATCGCCGCAATCTGGGCCGAGGTGCTGGGCGTCGAGCAAGTGGGTTTGAACGACAACTTCTTCGAGCGTGGCGGTGATTCGATCATCTCCATTCAAGTGGTCAGCCGCGCCCGTGCCGCCGGTATCCATTTCACTGCCAAGGCATTGTTCCAGCACCAAACGGTGCGCAGCCTGGCCCGCGTGGCGCAGTTGCAGACAGCGCAGGTGATCGATCAAGGCCCGGTGCAGGGCGAGACGCCGTTGCTGCCGTTCCAGCAATTGTTCTTCGAGATGGACCTGCCGGACCGTCACCACTGGAACCAGTCCTTGCTGCTGACGCCACGCCAGCCCCTTGAGGCCGAGCCTTTGGAAGCGGCGCTGCAAGCACTCACCCAGCACCACGATGTGCTGCGCCTGAGCTTCAGCCAGCAGGCCGGGGCCTGGACCGCACGGCATGATGCGCAACCTGCAACCCTGCTGTGGCAGGCGAACGTGCAGGACGCTGCCGAACTGCAAACCCTGTGCGAGCGCGCCCAGCGTAGCCTCGACCTGCAGCAAGGCCCGTTGCTGCGCGCGGTACTCGCCGAGATGGCTGACGGTTCCCAGCGCCTGCTGCTCGTGATGCACCACCTGGTGGTGGACGGCGTGTCCTGGCGGGTGTTCCTCGAAGACCTGCAAAGCTTGTATCGCCAGCAACAGTTGCCGGCCAAGACCACGTCGTTCAAGGTCTGGGCTGAGCGCTTGCGGGCCCATGCCCGCAGCGAAGCCGTGGAGCCGGAAAAACACTTCTGGCTGCAACAGCTCCAGGGCGTGCCGACCGACTTGCCGTGCCGGGATCCAAACGGCGCACGTCCCGGGCGCCTGGCGCAGACCGTGGTCAGCCAACTGGACGCCGAACACACTCGGCAATTGCTGCAACAGGCGCCCACGGCCTATCGCACCCAGATCAACGACCTACTACTGACGGCCCTGGCGCGGGTTATCTGCCTGTGGACGGGGCAGGCTTCGAGTCTGATCCAGCTGGAAGGCCATGGCCGCGAAGACGTGTTCGACGACATCGACCTGACCCGTACCCTGGGCTGGTTCACCAGCCTGTTTCCGGTGCGCCTGACCCCGACCGAATCCCTTGCCACTTCGATCAAGCAAATCAAGGAACAACTGCGCGCCGTGCCAGACAAAGGCCTGGGTTTCGGCGCGCTACGCTACCTCGGCGACGACGCCACGCGCCAGGCGTTCAGTGAGTTGCCGGTGCCACGCATCACCTTCAACTACCTGGGCCAGATCGACGGCAGCTTTGATCAGCCAGACGGTTTGTTCGTGCCAGCGCGAGAAAGCGCGGGTGCCGAGCAGAGCCCCGAGGCGCCGCTGGGCAACTGGTTGACGCTCAACGGCCAGGTGTTCGGCGGTGAACTGCACATGGGCTGGACCTTCAGCCCGCTGATGTTTGAGGCCTCGCAAATCGACGCCTTGAGCCAAGCCTTTACCCGCGAACTGACGGCGTTAGTGGAGCATTGCTGCACCCCCGGCAACCGTGGCGTGACCGCTTCCGATTTCCCGTTGTCGCGCTTGAACCAACAGCAACTGGAGTCCTTGCCGCTGGCTGCCGACGCCATTGAAGACATCTACACCTTGTCACCCATGCAGCAGGGCATGCTGTTCCACACCCTGTATGAACAGGCCGCCGGCGACTACATCAACCAGATCCGCGTGACCGCCGAGGGCCTGGATGTGGCGCGATTCCAGCAGGCGTGGGATGCCACCGTGCGCGCCCATGACGTGTTGCGCAGTGGGTTCTTCTGGGAAGGCCAGCTGGAATGGCCGTGCCAGGTGGTGTACCGCGAGGCCCGGTTGCCGATCGAACACCTCGATTGGCGTGCGATGCCGGAGCGTGAACTGGCGTTGAAAAACCTGCAGGAAGCCCAGCGTTGCCAGGGCTTTGACCTAGCCAAGGCACCCCTGGTGCGCATGGTGCTGGTGCGTATCGACGAGCAACGCCATGAGCTGATCTACACCCACCACCATATCCTGATGGACGGCTGGAGCAATTCGCGGCTGTTCGGTGAAGTGCTGCAGCGCTACGCCGGCGTGGCTGTGCCGGAGGCGGCCGGGCGTTATCGCGACTACATCGGTTGGTTGCAGCAGCGTGATGCCGGTGCGACCGAAACCTTCTGGCGTGAGCAGTTGAGCGCACTGCAGTCACCGACTCGCCTGGGCAGCAGCCAGCCGATGACGGCAGGCGGGCATGGCGAACATCAACTGAGCCTGGATCGCCCGCTGACCGAACGTCTCGAGGCCTTCGCACGCAGCAACAAGGTCACGCTCAACACCCTGATCCAGGCGGCATGGCTGGTGCTGTTGCAGCGCCATAGCGGGCAGTCGGTGGTGTCCTTTGGTGCCACCGTGGCCGGACGCCCGGCGGATCTTGTGGGTGTAGAGCAGCAGATCGGCCTGTTTATCAATACCCTGCCGGTGATCTGCGCAGTGGATGGTCAGCAAAGCGTAGCCGACTGGTTGCAGGCGGTGCAGGCGCAGAACCTGGCCCTGCGCGAGCATGAACACACCGGGCTGTACGATATCCAGCGCTGGGCCGGGCAAGGCGGTGAAGCCTTGTTCGACAACATCCTGGTGTTCGAGAACTACCCGGTGTCCAAGGCCCTGGAGCAGAGTGGGGGCAGCGGTATCCGTTTTGGCCTGCCGGACTCCCGTGAGCAAACCAGCTTCCCGTTGACCGTGCTGGTGGACGTTGGTGATACGCTGTCGGTGCAGTTCAGCTTTGCGCGTGCACACTTCGGTGCAGGTACGGTGCACACCTATGGCCGCCATCTGATCAACCTGTTGCGCGCCATGCTCGAGGGTGGCCAGCAGCGTTTGGGCGACCTGGCGATGCTCGATGCGGCTGAGCGTCAACAGGTGATCCACGATTGGAACGCCACAGCACGGGACTACCCGTTGCAACACTGCGTGCATCACCTGATTGAAGAGCAGGTGGCGCGCACGCCAGACGCTGCGGCGCTGGTGTTTGCCGAGCAGCGCTTGAGCTATGCCGAGCTGAACTGTCAT
>NZ_JAOTNW010000048.1:0-3841 GCF_036346515.1 Pseudomonas sp. AM4(2022) | reverse complement strand
GTGGCTTGCCTGCGAAAGCGCCGGTGAGCTCACCACACCTACCAAGGCTTAAATCCGAAACCCCTGATAACTCTCAGCCCACTTCTGCTGTTCAGCCAAAGCAGTCTTCAACCGCCCAATCTGCTCCTTCACCCGCTCCGGCGCCGTCCCACCCCACCCACTGCGCGCCGCAATCGCCGCCTCCAGGGTCAGGCAATCACGCACGTCCGGGGTGAGCCGCCCATCCACCTCCGCCAACATCGCCGGTGAGGCTTCCCACAACTCAATTTCATGTTTCTCACAGGCCTGTACCAACGCGCCGGTAATCTCATGGGCCTCCTTGAATGGCACGCCACGCGTTGCCAACCAATCCGCCACCTCCGTCGCCAAGGTAAAACCCATCGGCGCCTGACGCCGCAGCTCGTCGACCTGCACCTTCATGGTCGCCACCATCCCGGCCATCGCCGGCAACACCAGCAGCAAGGTGTCCACACTGTCCAACACGCTGTGCTTGTCTTCACTCAAATCTCGGTTGTACGACAGCGGCAACGACTTGAGCGTCGACATCAGCCCGGTCAGGTTGCCGATCAAACGCCCGGCCTTGCCCCGCGCCAGTTCGGCAATGTCCGGGTTCTTTTTCTGCGGCATGATCGAACTGCCGGTGGCGTAGGCATCGTCCAGTACCACCCAGCGAAACTGGCGCGACGACCACAGGCAAAACTCCTCCGACAATCGCGAAATGTTCACCCCGAGCATGCCCGCCACAAACAGGAACTCCGCCACATGGTCACGGCTGGCGACAGCGTCGATGGAGTTTTCGCATGGCCCGGTGTAGCCCATTTCCTTGGCCGAGTGCTCCGGCTGACGCGCTATCGCCGAACCTGCCATGGCGGCCGCGCCCAATGGCGACAGCGCCGTACGCGCATCCCAATCCACCAGGCGCTGCACATCGCGCAGCATCGACTGCGCGTGAGCCAGCAAGTGATGGGCGAACACAATGGGTTGCGCCTGCTGCAAATGGGTGAAGCCCGGGCAGATGCTTTCCACATGTTGCTCGGCCTGTTCAACCAACGCCTGCTGCAGGCCCAACACTTCAGTGGCGATGGTGCGCGCATGGTCGCGCAGGAACAGGCGCAGATCATTGGCCGTCTGGTCATTGCGCGAGCGTCCGGCGCGCAACTTGCCGCCCAGGGCACCGAGGCGCTCGGTCAATACGCGTTCGATAAAGGTGTGCACGTCCTCGTCATCCAGGGTGGGATGCAGGCGATCGGCGGCGAAATCCTCACCGATACGGTCCAGGGCTTCGAGGGTGCGCAGGGTTTCCGACTCATCCAGCAAACCGGCGCGCTGCAACTCACGGGCATGGGCGCGGGAGCCGGCCAGGTCGTAGGGCGTGAGGCGAAAATAACGCTCAGGGCAACGCGACAAGGCGGCCAACGCCGCAGACGGACCGGTCTTGAAACGAGCGCCCCAAAGGCGGTCGGTGGGCTGGGACATGGGTATTCCTCACGCTTGTTTTTAGAAGAGTCGGAGGCAGTTTCAACACAAGTTTATCGGTGTAGAACCGGCATCTGACGCGCCGTATTCAAGGTTGCCAAGGGCGCATGTTTATGTTCATTATCGCCGCCTGGCTATGTTCAAGGATTGGGTTCAAGCCTGTTGAATATGGCACTCGAGGTCAACGCGCATTATGGAAACCCCACTTTCCACTTCTGGAAACCTGCCGCCAAAACCCGGCACACGAGCGCCGCTGCAACTGAGCGGGCTGGACTTTAAATTATTGCGGGTATTTATGGCCGTGGTCGAAGCCGGTGGCTTCAGTGCTGCGCAAAACGAGCTGAACGTGGGCCTGGCGGCCATCAGTAAACAGATCTCCGACCTCGAGATTCGCATCGGCATGCGCCTGTGCACACGGGGCCGCGAAGGGTTCGGGCTGACCGAAGAAGGCAAGTTGGTGTATCAGGCATCCATCGAATTATTTACCTCGGTGGACAGTTTTCGCGACAAGCTTAGTTCGGCGCAGAATGAACTCATCGGCGACCTGAGTGTGGGCGTTATCGATAACACCGTCTCCGACGTTAATTCCCCACTGATTACCGCCCTGGGCAACTTACATCGCCAATCGCCAAAAATAAGATTGCGCCTACACGCCTCGCAATTGGACGAAGTTGAGCGCGGCGTAGTGGAGGGGCGCCTGGTAGCCGGCATCGTCCCGGTGTACCAACGCCGTGAAGAATTCGACTACTTCCTGCTCTACGAAGAAAAGGCCCACGCCTACTGCGCCGTAGGGCATCCGCTGTTCACTGCAAGCGACATCACCCCCGACACCCTTCGCCAATACGAGGTGGTGAACCATCGGTATGCGATCCATCGCGACAAAGCCAACTTCGTCAACCACGACAGCCAGTCCGCCTCGGCTTCACAAGTGGAAGCCGTTGCCATCCTGATACTCACCGGCCGCTTCCTGGGCTTTCTGCCAGAACACTACGCCACGCCACTGGTAAGGGAAGGGCGCCTGCGCGCACTGTGCCCAGAGCAGGTTCACCTGAGCACCGCCTTCAACCTGATCCTGCGCCACAACGCGCCGAGAAGCCCGATGGTAAAAGCCTTCGCAACAGCACTGGGTGTAGACCTGAAGACGCAGGCCTAAGCCTCAACAAAGCTCAAATGTGGGAGCTGTCGAGCCCCAGCGAGGCTGCGATGGGATCGCCTCGGTTCACCCGCCAACCCCACCCACCCGCATCACCGCTGCAACCGAGCGCGCTTTTTCTTCTTCGCATGAAAGTGCCGAAAATGCGCATCCTGCGCCGCCGCCAGCAACTCCCGATCCCCACGCGTATCGCCCCAGGCCCTGAGCCGATACTCCCCCAGGTCCCCATACACCGCCTCAAGCCGCAGCACCTTGTTCTCACAACGGCAATTATTCCCGGTGAGTTTGCCGGTCAGCACCCCATCCACCACCTCAAGCTCAGTACCGATCAAGCGGATGCCAAGCCGATCGGCAAACGGCTGCAATACCAACGCCGGCGACGCCGAACACAGCGTCACCACCGCCCCGGATTTCACCTCATCCGCCACCGACTGCAACCCGCTCGGTCGCATCAGCTTGCTCCAGCGCGCCTGGCAATATTCCTGCGCTTGCTGCTCAACCCAAGCCTTCTCCACCCCGGTCATAAAGGTGCGAATCAACTGCGCCTTCAACTCATCCCGGCTGATCTGCCGCACCAAAAACCGCAGCCCCGGCACCGCCAGCTTGACCATCCGGCCATAAAACTCACCGGTGCCAAAGGCAAACTTGAGGAAGGGCACGAAACTGTCGTGGTGGGTGAGGGTGCCGTCGAAGTCAAAGACGGAAAGTACTTTGGCGTCTGCGGGGCCGGCTTCGAGCATGTCTGGGTTCACGGGTTGGCCTCGGTCCTATCTAATAGTTTTTAAGCGGGCATCAGCTGTGACAGCAGGAGTCTGCTCCCGTGCCAATCTTCCGATCTTGGCGTAAAGCTCTTCGGTTAGAGCTTCCCGAGCACTTGACCTGTGACAACGCTGATGGCAATTGGGGCACAAGGCTACAGCATTGGGGGTGCGATCCGAACCCTTCCGGGCCAGGTGCTCGAGGTGATGTACTTCAAGAAATGGCAAATTCCTTTTTTACCGACGAAAAAAAGCCCTGAACATGCCAGGGCTTCCTTTAGTGCTTAGTCCGGATCAATCCCAGCTCAGCGCGCCGCCGGTCTGGTACTCGATCACTCGGGTTTCGAAGAAGTTTTTCTCTTTCTTCAAGTCCATGATCTCGCTCATCCACGGGAACGGGTTGGTGGTGCCTGGGTACTCTTCCTTCAAGCCGATCTGCGACAGGCGACGGTTA
>NZ_JAOTNW010000047.1:0-4440 GCF_036346515.1 Pseudomonas sp. AM4(2022) | reverse complement strand
CAGGCAAGCCAGCTCCCACAGTGTTCAGTGCTGTGCTTTAGATCGGATTGGGGCAGTCGATGAACAGATGCTCCAGGGCAAAGCGTCGCGCCAGGTAGTCGCCTAACGCCTGCACGCCGTAGCGTTCGGTGGCGTGATGGCCGGCGGCGATGAAGCTGATGTTGTTTTCCCGGGCGCTGTGGAAGGTCTGTTCGGATGCTTCACCGCTCAGGTACAAATCGACACCGGCGGCAATCGCCTGGTCGATGTAGCCCTGGCCGCCACCGGTACACCAGCCGACGCGGCGAATCATCTCGCTGCCTTCGATCAGCAGCGGTTCGCGGCCCATCACCTCCTGCACGCGGCGGGCGAAGTCACGGGGTGACAAGGGCTCGGCCAGGGAGCCGACCAGGCCGACGATTTTTGGGTTGCCGGGGTCCAGGGGGCCTTCGACGGTGATGTCCAGGTGGCGAGCCAGTTGCACGTTGTTGCCGACATCGGCGTGCAGGTCCAGGGGCAAGTGGTAGGCCAGCAGGCTGATGTCATGCTTGAGCAGGGTTTTAAGGCGGCGCTGCTTCATGCCGGTGATGCATGGGTTTTCGCCCTTCCAGAAGTAACCGTGGTGCACCAGCACCAGGTCGGCCTTGGCTTCGACGGCGGCGTCCAGCAGGGCTTGGCTGGCGGTCACGCCGCTGACGATGCGTATCACTTGGGGCCGGCCCTCGACCTGCAGGCCATTGGGGCAGTAATCGGCAATTTTGGCGCTGCCGAGGTAGCGGTCGGCTTCCTCGACGAGGGTAGTAAGGGGCACGGCCATAAAAGACTCCTAAATATCCCGTTCGCAGGCGTCACAGCCTCGTATAATGCGCGACATTATGGGCGCTCTCCCGCCCCCTGCAACCTGTCAGGACTTACTTGATGCTCAAGGCACTGCGTTTTTTTGGATGGCCATTGTTGGCTGGCGTGCTGATCGCGATGCTGATTATCCAGCGTTATCCCCAGTGGGTGGGCCTGCCCACACTGGATGTGAACCTGCAACAGGCGCCGCAGACCAACACGGTGGTGCAGGGTCCAGTGACCTATGCCGATGCCGTGGTCATCGCCGCGCCTGCGGTGGTCAACCTGTACACCACCAAGGTCATCAACAAGCCCGCGCACCCGTTGTTTGAAGACCCGCAATTTCGCCGCTATTTCGGTGACAACGGCCCCAAGCAGCGCCGCATGGAATCCAGCCTCGGCTCCGGCGTGATCATGAGCCCTGAAGGCTACATCCTCACCAATAACCACGTGACCACCGGCGCCGACCAGATCGTGGTGGCCCTGCGTGACGGCCGCGAAACCCTGGCCCGCGTGGTGGGCAGCGACCCGGAAACAGACCTCGCGGTACTCAAGATTGATTTGAAGAACCTGCCGGCCATCACTCTCGGCCGCTCCGACGGTTTGCGCGTGGGCGATGTGGCGCTGGCCATCGGCAACCCGTTCGGGGTGGGGCAAACGGTGACCATGGGCATCATCAGCGCCACCGGGCGTAACCAGCTGGGCCTTAACAGCTACGAAGATTTCATCCAGACCGACGCGGCGATCAACCCCGGCAACTCCGGCGGTGCGCTGGTGGACGCCAATGGCAACCTGACCGGCATCAACACCGCGATTTTTTCCAAGTCCGGCGGTTCACAGGGCATTGGCTTTGCGATCCCGGTGAAGCTGGCGATGGAAGTGATGAAGTCGATCATCGAGCACGGCCAGGTGATTCGCGGCTGGCTGGGCATTGAAGTACAGCCCTTGACCAAGGAACTGGCCGAGTCATTCGGCCTGACCGGGCGTCCAGGCATCGTGGTAGCGGGGATCTTCCGCGACGGCCCGGCGCAGAAAGCCGGCCTGCAACTGGGCGATGTGATCCTCAGCATCGACGGCGCCCCGGCGGGTGATGGCCGCAAGTCGATGAACCAGGTGGCGCGGATCAAGCCGACCGACAAGGTGGCGATCCTGGTGATGCGCAACGGCAAGGAGATCAAACTGTCGGCGGAAATCGGCCTGCGCCCACCACCGGCGACCGCGCCCGTGAAAGAAGAGCAATAACCGTCGCGACCCAAGCGCCCGTTCGCGGGCGCTTGTAAGGCTACATTTCTTAGCGATTCATTCTCATTAGGCATGTTATATTGTTTCAATATCGCTATTGGAACGCTCTATCATGCCGTCTCGAAAGTTTGTGCCCTTGGCCGGCCTGGCCCTGGGTTTGCTGCTCGACCCTGCTTACGCCGAAGAAAACACTCTGGAACTGGACACCATCAGCGTCACCTCCGACGCCTATGAGTCCGCCACCGGTCCGGTCGACGGCTACCGTGCCACCCGCTCTGCCAGTGCGACCAAGACCGACACGGCTCTGCGCGACATCCCGCAATCGATCAGCGTGATTCCGGCCACGGTACTCAAAGACCTGGGCAGTACCAGCGTGGAACGCGCCCTGGAATTCGCTGGCGGCGTATCCAAGCAAAACAACTTCGGTGGCCTGACCCTCTACGAATACAGTGTGCGCGGCTTCACCACATCCGAGTTCTACCAGGACGGTTTCAGCGCTAACCGCGGTTACCCCAGCCCCCCGGACGCAGCGAATATCGAGCGCATCGAAGTGCTCAAGGGCCCCGCCGCCAGCCTCTATGGGCGCGGCGATCCCGGTGGCACGGTGAATATCGTCACCAAGAAGCCCCAGCCCGAACCCTTCACCACATTGCAGACCAGCGCCGGCAGTTGGGACCGCTACCGCACCGCGCTGGATGTAAATACGCCGCTGGACAGCGAGGGGCGCGTGCTGACGCGAGTGAACCTGGCCGTTGAAGACAAGCACAGTTTTCGCGATCACGTCGACGCCAAGCGCGTGTTCGTCGCGCCCTCCTTCAGTTGGCAGTTGGACCCGGACACCACCCTGCTGGTGGAAAGTGAGTTCGTGCGCCACAGTTCCACCTTCGACCGAGGCATCGTCGCCAACACCGGCATGTCCCATTCCACTTTCCTCGGCGAGCCCAACGACGGCAATATCCGCAACCACAACAACCGCATTCAGGCAGCGTTGGAACACCACCTCAATGACGCCTGGAAACTGCGTCTGGCCAGCCACTACAAGCAAGGCAGCCTGTGGGGCGATGCTTCGGAAAGCCGGGCGTTGAACGCAGACGGCCACAGCGTCAATCGCCGCTACCGGGAGCGCTCCACGGGCTGGCATGACAGCATCACCCAGCTGGAACTGCGCGGGGTGTTCGATATAGGCAGTTGGCAACATGAACTGTTGATCGGTACCGAATACGAGGATTACCGCAAGAAAGAGCGCGTGACGGCGATCGCTGGCGACTATCCCATCGACATCTACAAGCCGGTGTATGGCCAGCCCAAACCCAACGGCAAACGCTCCGGCACCGACTTCTTCGAACAGACCAAAAGCCACGCACTGAACCTGCAAGACCAGATCATCTTCACCGACCGCCTGCGCGGCATGATCGGTGCGCGCTTCGAACACTTCGAACAAAGCACCGACGACTTCACCCGCAACCACGCAAAGGGCCGTCAAACCCACGACGCCTTCACTCAACGTGCCGGCCTGCTCTACCAGCTCACGCCAGAAGTCGGCGTTTTTGCTAACGCCTCCACCTCGTTCAAGCCCAATAGCGGCCTGGATGCCGGTGGCAAGTCCTTCAAGCCCGAAGAAGGCGTGGGTTATGAGGTGGGAATCAAGAGCGAGCTGTTTGACGACCGCCTCAGCGCCACCCTGGCGGCCTTTCATATCGAAAAGGAAAACGTGCTGACCCTGGACCCGGCGACCAACCTCAACCGCGCCATGGGCAAGGCCCGCAGCCAGGGCTTCGACCTGCAAGTAACCGGGCAAGTGACCGACGCAGTCCGCGTGATCGGCGCCTTGGCCTACATCGACGCCGAAGTGACCAAGGGCGACAAAACCATCCCCACGGGCAGCCGCATTCTCGGCGTGGCCAAGCGCAGTGGCAGTGTGTTGGGCGTGTATGAGTTCCAGGACGGCGCGTTGCGTGGCTCAGACCTGGGCGCAGCGTTCACCTATGTAGGTGACCGCTCAGGCGAAGCCGGCACAGGCTTCGAACTGCCCGCCTACCACACCGTAGATTTGCTGGCCCATTACAAGGCCACGCAGAACGTGACGGTGGGGCTGAACCTCAACAACCTGTTCAATGAAAAGTACTACGAGCGGTCCTACAGCAACTATTGGGTCAACCCGGGCGAGCCGCGCAACTTCACGGTTAGCCTGACCCTTAATCTGTAAATACAGTCAAATTGTGAGAGCTGGCTTGCCTGCGATAGCCATAGGTAACCACGATGCGAAGCGAGCCGCTCTTGATCTTGATCTGCTTTTGATCTCAGGCGCCCCGTCAAACCACGCTGGCCGAACGCAGGCTTGAATTCGTGGGTAACCCGGCAGGACGCCGGGTTAGCCGCCCC
>NZ_JAOTNW010000046.1:0-5026 GCF_036346515.1 Pseudomonas sp. AM4(2022) | reverse complement strand
TCGGCCGAGAAGCCGGCGTCGGTCTGGTTCCATAGCTGCAGGATATGTTGTTGCTCAGCCTGGCCCAGCAGACTCAATTGGCTGATGGGTTGCTGTTGGTCGGTAACCATTGCCTGCAACAGGTTCTGCCAGTGGCCAGCCATGCGCTCGATGGTAGAAGCCTCGAACAGATCGGTGGCATACCCCAGTGACGCCCAGAGCCCGTCCGCTCCCTCCTGAACATCCAGGTCCAGATCGAAATGTGCGGTACGCCGGTCCCACGCCAGTCCTTCGATGCGCAAATGGGCCAGTGACTGTGGCTCATCACCTGGACGCCCTTCGGCCTGGTGATTAAACATCACCTGGAACAATGGATTGAGGCTCAAGCTACGCTCGGGCTGCAAGGCCTCTACCAGTTGTTCGAAGGGCAGTTCCTGGTGCGACTGGGCATCCAGCGCGCGCTGTTTGACCTGGGCCAGCAACTGGGCAACGGTAGTTTGCTCATCGATCTCGGCCTTGAGCACCTGGGTGTTGACGAAGAAGCCGATCAGCCGTTCGGTCTCGATACGATTGCGGTTAGCGATCGGCACACCGACGCGAATATCCTGCTGGCCGCTGTAACGGTGCAACAAAATCTGGAACGACGCCAGCAGCAGCATGAACAGGGTCACGCCCTGTGCCTGGGCCAAGGCCTTGAGTTCGGCGGCCAGGGCGGTTGGCAGCGGCACATCCAGCCGCGCACCGCGATGGCTCTGTTGCGCCGGACGCTGATGATCGAACGGCAGTTCCAACACCGGCTGCTCACCGCCGAGCAGGTCACGCCAGTAATCCAGCTGTCGGGCCTTTTCGCCGGCCTCCATCCAAGCACGCTGCCACACGGCATAGTCGGCATACTGGATCGGCATATCCGGCAGTTGCGGCGCCTGGCCTTGGCTGAACGCGGCATACAACTTCACCAGTTCTTCGACCATCACCTGCATCGACCAGCCATCGGACACGATGTGATGCTGCACCAGCACCAGCACATGATCGTCCTCGGCCAGGCGCAGCAAGGTCACACGCAGCAACGGCCCTTGCTGCAAATCAAATGGACGGGCGATCTCGGCTTCGACCTGCTCCTGCAGATCAGCCTCTGCGACCTGGTCCAGCCTGATCGGCAAAGCAGCGTCAGGCCGAATCACCTGCAGCGCTCCGTTCGGTTGCTCCTGCACACAGGTGCGCAGGCTTTCGTGACGGGCCACCAAGGCATCGAAACTGCGTTGCAGTGCCGAAATATCCAAAGCGCCCTTGAGTCGCAATGCACTGGGGATATGGTACGCGGCACTGGAGGGGTCCAGTTGCCAGAGAAACCACTGGCGCTCCTGCGCGTAAGAGAGTGGTAGCGGTTGTTCGCGACCGACCGCGAGCAACGGTGGTGCCTGCTCGTCCTCACGCTCCTCCAAGGCTTGCAGAGCGGTGGCGAAACCTTCCAGACGCGGTTGCTCGAAAACCAGTTTCAGTGGAACTTCACGGCCCAATACATGACGCAGGCGCGAGACCACCTGCATTGCCAAAAGCGAGTGTCCGCCCATTTCGAAGAAGTGATCGGCCAGCCCTACCCGTTCAGCCCCAAGAATGTCTGCCCAGACGGCGGCAACCTGTTGCTCCAGTTCCGTGACCGGGGCAACCCACACCTGTTGTGAATGACTGGCATCCGGTTTCGGCAGTGCCTGGCGATCCAACTTGCCATTCGGGTTCAGCGGCATGCGCTCAAGGAAAATCAGGTGCGCAGGCATCATGTAGTCCGGCAGCTGTTCACGCAGGATCGGCTTGAGTGCCTCGGCATCGTGCTGTTCGGCTACCAGATAGGCCACAAGCTGGTTATCGACAGCCAGTACCAAGGTTTCACGCACACCCGCCTGGGCCAGTAGCAGCGCTTCGATTTCCCCCAGTTCAATGCGAAAGCCGCGAATTTTCACCTGATGGTCAACCCGGCCGACGTACTCGATCACGCCGTCGGCGCGGTAGCGCGCCAAGTCTGCGGTGCGGTAAAGACGCTCGCCGGGTTCACCGAAAGGGTCCGGCACAAAACGCTCGGCTGTCAGCACTGCGCGTTTCAGATAGGAACGCGCCAAGCCACAGCTGCTACCGATATACAGCTCGCCCACGGCGCCCAACGGCGCCAGGTTCAAGTCGCGGTCCAGCACATACAGGGCGCGGCCCGGCAGCGAGCGGCCAATCGGGCTGGCGGTGGCGCCGATGGTTTCAGTACCGGACGTGCAATCCAGCACGCTCGATACCACCGTGGCTTCGGTCGGACCGTAAGTATTGAGCAAACGCACATGGCCAAGACCGGCTTTCAACCATTGCGCTGGGCCATCTAGCGGCATGGCTTCGCCGCCAATATGAATTTGACGCAATGCACCGTAGGGGCGAGGGCCAGCTGCCAGGCAGTCGAGCAGAAACAGGTTCCAATAGGCGGTTGGCAAGTCGGCCAGGGTGATGCCTTGGGCAATAATTTCGTCGTATAGCCGCGCGCTGTCCCACAGCTCGGGGCCGCGCAGGACAACCGTGGCGCCATGGGTCAGCGCCGGGTACAACTGCTCGACAAACCCATCGAAGTTCAGGGTAGCGAATTGAAGCACGCGGTCTTCGGCGGTCAACTGCGAGTAACCGGCGGCAATACTGGAGAATTCGGTCAGCGCCGCATGGTTGATAGCCACGCCCTTGGGCTTGCCAGTGGAGCCCGAGGTGTAGATCACGTAGGCCAGGTTTTTAGCGGTAACGGCCACCTGCGGATCGTTTTCAGGGCACAGCGCCAGGCGTGCATCTGCCAGATCGACCGTCGCCATGCCTTCAGGCAATGGCATCGCCACATGGGCTTGGGTCAGCACCAGGCGCACGCCACTGTCTTCAAGCATATGCAACAACCGCTCACGCGGGTACTGCGGGTCAAGCGGCACATAGGCGCCGCCGGCCTTGAGTACCGCCAACAGGCTGACCACCATGTCGAACGAACGCTCGACCGCTACGCCCACCAGCACTTCCGGGCCAATGCCCTGGTCAATCAGGTGATGGGCCAGACGGTTGGCCTGACGATTCAGCTCGGCATAGCTGATGGACTGATTGTCCAGGCACAGGGCAATCGCATCAGGCCGTTGCCGGACCTGGGCCTGGAACAAGCCGTGCACGCCCACGACGTCTTCAAACGCCGCGGCGCTGCGGTTCCAGTCTTGCAATAGCCTGCGTTGCTCGTCATCAACCAGCATCCCGAGCTGTGCAATACGATTGCCAACGCGCCCCACCACCGCCCGCAACAACATTTGCCAGTGCTCGGCCATACGCCGCACCGTCGCAGCCTCGAACAGGTCGGTCGCATAGCTTAGCGAGGCCCAGATCCCTTCCGGAGATTCCTGGGTATCCAGGCTCAGGTCGAACTGCGCACTCTGGCTGCCCCACTCCAGAGCCTCCACGCCCAGGCCTGGCAACTGCTGCTCGCCACGTGGCCCGCGGCCTTCGGTCTGGTGATTGAACATCACCTGGAACAACGGGTTATGGCTCAGGCTACGCTCGGGCTGCAAGGCCTCCACCAACTGTTCGAACGGCAGGTCCTGATGACTTTGGGCCTCCAATGCACGTTGCTTGACCTGGGCCAGTAACTGGCTGAAGGTCATTTGCCCGTCGATGTCCGCCTTGAGCACCTGGGTATTGACGAAAAAGCCGATCAGCCGCTCGGTTTCCGCGCGATTGCGGTTGGCAATCGGCACACCGACACGGATATCCGACTGCCCGCTGTAGCGATACAACAAGGTCTGGAAGGACGCCAGCAACAACATGAACAGCGTCACGCCTTCGCGCTGGGCCAACGTCTTGAGTCCGGTGACCAATGCCGCGTCCAGGCCGATATCGAGCCGGTCACCGCGGTAGCTCTGCACGGCCGGGCGCGGGTGATCCAGCGGGAGTTCCAGCACCGGTTGCTCACCGCCCAACTGCGCGCACCAATAGCCCAGCTGACGCTCTTTTTCGCCGGCCTCCATCCAGCTGCGCTGCCACAAGGCATAGTCCGGGTATTGGATCGACAAATCCGGCAGGCGTAAATCATGGCCTTGGCTGTACGCGACGTACGACTGCACCAACTCGTCGACCATCACTTGCATCGACCAGCCATCGGAGACGATGTGGTGCAGTACCAACACCAACACGTGCTCATCGGGTGCCAATTGCAACAACTTGACCCGCAACAGCGGGCCTTGTAGCAGATCGAAGGGCTTGACGATTTCTGCTTGCACCAGCCGTTCAAGCTGCGCGGCATTAGCGCTTTCAAAGGCGATTTCAAGCGACAACTCGGGCCTGACCACCTGCAGCACTTGGTCGACATCCTGATGCAAGTAAGTACGCAGGCTTTCGTGGCGGGCTATAAGGCTATCGAAGCTGCGCTGCAAGGCGGCCCGGTCCAGGCGACCTTTCAAGCGCAAGGCGCGCGGCAGGTGGTAAGCCGGACTCTGCGGCTCCAACTGCCACAAGAACCACTGCCGCTCCTGAGCATAAGAGAGCCGAAGGGGCTCACCTTCCTGGCGCTTGAAAACCGGGGCGATCTCAAACAGGTTGATACCTTGCTGTTTGAGCATAACCGCCAACGCTTTCTTTTGTTGCGCCGAAAGTGAACCTACCGACTCGATTAATGCTTGCACGCCACGCCCCTCAGGAAATCAATTTATCCAAATCTTCTGCTGATAGACGTTTGAGGGCCTCCAAGGATTTAGCCAATGCGTCCTGCACCGGCGAATTATTTGTCTGCTGGGCCGCCACATGGGCGCTGAAATCAGCCAGCGTCGGGGTGGTAAAGATCGATTTGACGTCGAATTCAGCGTGCAACTGCTCGCGCAGGCGCACCACCACCTGGGTGGCCAGCAGGGAATGCCCGCCCAGTTCGAAGAAGTTGTCGTGCATGCCCACCCGTTCAACGTTCAGCACCTCGGCCCAGATCGCGGCGATCTGCTGTTCCAGCTCGCTTTGCGGGGCGACGTATTCCCGGGCTTGCAGGTTGGCGTCGACCTTCGACAGGGCT
>NZ_JAOTNW010000045.1:0-5302 GCF_036346515.1 Pseudomonas sp. AM4(2022) | reverse complement strand
GCTCTTGCCCCACCACTCGGCACCTCGCCCAGGCTCGGTGTGCCCGTAATCCGCCAGTGATTTGGGGGGCCGCCGCCACGCGCCATCCATGGCGCGGGGCGGCTAAACCGGCATCCCTGCCGGTTTGCCCCCCAAATCACTGTCGAATTCCGGCCAGCGTGGTTTAACGGGGCGCCTGAGATCAAAAGCAGATCAAGATCAAGAGCGGCTCGCTTCGCATCGTGGTTACCGTCTCCAGATGGCCGGCTTGCCCTTTTTGTAGGAGCGAGCTTGCTCGCGAAAAACTCTCAGGTGCCGCGTTCATTCAGGAAACCCGCGTTATCGTTAACGTTTTTCGCGAGCAAGCTCGCTCCTACACAGGGTTTGCATCACTGCACGTCCACCCGCTGCACCTGCAACCCCAACTGTTCATACGCCTGCACATCCGGCGCGTCCCACTCGGTAATCAACGTATGAATACGGCTGCACGGCGCCACCACAAAGGGTTCCACCGCGCCGAGCTTGTCTGAGGTGGTCACGGCGATGACGTGGGACGCGCTGTCGAGCAAGGCTTGCTTGACGGCCACTTCACCAAAATGCAGCGAGGTGATGCCTATTTGCGGGTGCAATGCACACACTCCGGTGAACAACAGGTCGGCCTTGACGCTCTGGATCAGGCGCACGGCTTCATGGCCGCCGGTGGAGAGCGTGGCGGGATTGAGTTGGCCACCGGCCAGGATCACTTTTATATGCGGATGGTCGGCCAGGGCGATGGCGATCATGGGGGATGGTGTGACCACGGTCAGGTGCAGTGCATGGGGCAAGCACTGAGCGATTTGCAAGGTGGTGGAGCCGGAATCGAACAGCACGATCTGGCCGTCTTCAACCCGCTCCGCCGCCACGCGGGCGAGGTGGCGCTTGACCTCGTTGGTCTCGCCGACACGGGTAAAGAAATCCTTGCCGGTGTCCTTGGGCCGGGGCAGGGCGCCGCCGTGTACGCGTTGCAACAGGCCGGCGGCGGCGAGTTCGCCGAGGTCGCGGCGGATGGTGTCCTGGGACACGGCGAAATGCTCGACCAATTCAGATGCGGTGACCTTGCCGTCGCGTTCCAGCAACAACAAGATCTTTTGTTTGCGCAGGGAAGGCAGGTCGATGGCTTGATGAGTTTTTTGCATGTTTGTGCGCTTTATTGCGGGTTTGTGCGAGATTAATCGTCAGTCTATCTAAACGCAACGGCTGGTTGCCCACGCTCCTGCCGGTTACTCTCTGTGTTCAGTTCAGGGAGAGGTGACCCGATGCCGTTGATCACAACCATCGAAGACTTACGCAAGCTGGCGCGAAAACGTGTCCCCCGCATGTTCTACGACTACGCCGATTCCGGCTCCTGGACTGAGAGCACCTACCGCGCCAACGAAACTGATTTTGCGCGTATCAAGTTTCGCCAACGGGTGGCGCGCAATATTGATGAGCGTTCGATCCGCGCCAGCATGATCGGCCAGGACATGGCCATGCCTGTGGCGCTGGCGCCGACTGGCCTGGCAGGCATGCAACATGCCGATGGCGAAATCCTCACTGCCCGTGCCGCTGCCGCGTTCGGGCTGCGCTATACCTTGTCGACCATGAGTATCTGTTCGCTGGAAGACATCGCCGAGCATGTCGGCCAGCCGTTCTGGTTCCAGTTGTATGTGATGCGCGACCGCAGTTTTATCGAGCAGTTGATCGAGCGCGCCAAGGCTGCCGGGGTGGATGCATTGGTGCTGACCCTGGATTTGCAGATTCTGGGGCAGCGCCATAAGGACTTGATCAACGGCCTGTCCGCGCCGCCCAAGCTGACCCTGCCGAACATTCTCAACATGATGACCAAGCCGCGCTGGGTGATGGGCATGCTGGGTACCCAGCGGCGTGGTTTCGGCAATATCGTCGGACATGTGAAGGGCGTGGCCGACATGAGTTCGCTGTCGTCGTGGACCGCCCAGCAATTTGACCCGCGCCTGAGCTGGGACGATGTGGCGTGGATCAAGCGGTGCTGGGGCGGCAAGCTGATCATCAAGGGCATTCTCGATGTGGAGGATGCACGCTTGGCGGCCGATTGCGGTGCCGATGCGTTGGTGGTGAGTAACCACGGTGGCCGCCAGCTCGATGGCGCGCCGTCGAGCATCAGCCAATTGCCGGCGATTGTCGAGGCCGTGGGCAACCGCATTGAAGTGTGGCTCGACGGCGGGATTCGTTCCGGCCAGGACGTGCTCAAGGCCATGGCGCTGGGCGCCAAGGGCACCATGATTGGCCGCCCGCACTTGTATGGGTTGGGGGCGATGGGCGAGGCGGGCGTGACCAAGGCCCTCGATATCATCGCCCGCGAACTGGACGTGTCGATGGCACTGTGTGGCTATAAAGATATACGCGAGGTGAATCGCGAAATCCTGTTGCCCGGTACCTTTCCTGGAAGCACGGCTTAAGCAAAAAAAACGTAAAAATATAAAAAGAGTTGTCCACGAAAACCGTGGGTATCTCTGTGGATAACTTTGTGAAGGCCCGGCAGCGTTGGCGATTTCAGCGAAGATCATTATTTGATCAACTTGTATTTCGGGCCAACATGGCCAGGGTTTGCGCTTGACAGCCAAGCGCGAACCCAGTGCCGAAAAGCGTATTTATGAGGCGTTATCGCGGCCTGTGGAGTGTGTCACCACCTGGGCGGGCATCTTCGTGCGCATCAGGTTTTCCAGCGCCTGGCCATAACTGCGCCCGGCGAGGTTCATGCTGTTGTTATGGCTGGCACCGGGCACCAGCAACAAGTGTTTGGGTTGCTGGGCGGCTTCAAACAACTGCTGGCTGAAGCGCGGTGGTACGTAGCGGTCGTCGAGGCCGTGGACCACCAGCAGCGGCATGTGGATGTCGGCAATCTTGTCGATAGAATCGAACTTCTGCGACAGCAACCAGCGTACCGGCAATGAGGTGTTGGCAACGGCCGTGGCGACATCCGCCAGGGAGGTGAACGTGGACTCGATCACCAGCCCACGCACCGGCAATGGCACCTGCTTGCCCAACTCGGCAGCGAGGTCGATGGCGACCGCGCCACCCAGGGAGTGCCCGTAGATCAGGCGTTTGCCGGGGTCTGGTTGCAGGGTCTGGAAGCGCTCCCAGGCAATGCGAGCGTCCTCGTACACCGTGGCTTCCGAGGGCAGGTCGCCCTGGCTTTGGCCAAAGCCGCGATAGTCGATGGCCAGGACCGAAAAGCCCAGGGCGTGCAATTGCTCGATGCGAAACAATTGGCCCGTGAGGTTCCAGCGTACCCCGTGCAGGTAGAGGATGGCGGGTGCGTCTTTGTTGGCTGCCGGGTACCACCAGCCATGAATGTTCTGCCCTGCTTTGAAACTGGCGGGCTTGAGTTCAAATTCCTGCACCGCCTTGGGCAGGCCGGTGTACCAGCCGGCGGTTCCCGGCTCGATGCGAAACACAAGTTCGCGCTCCTTGTGTTGCAACACGGCGCAGCCGACCGGCAGGCCGACAATCAACACGGCCATGCACAGCCAGACAAACCAGCGCAGGCCCCGGCGAGGTATGGAAGCAGAAGACATGAAGGTTCCAGAACAAAGGTGAAGCACGGGTTTTACCAGATGGCCTGGGCGGGTAGGCATTAATGCGACGGCCGTGACCGATGAAAGTGTTACAGCATTGAACAATCCTCGTGCGGGTTGTTAGGGTGAGGGGCTGAACAGGAGGAAAAACACATGGATTTCACAGGTAAAACCGCAATCGTCACCGGAGGTGCGCGTGGCTTGGGGCTCAGTTATGCACGAGCATTGGCGCAGGCTGGTGCCCGTGTCGTCATCAGTGATATTGGCGCCGACAACGTGGGCGCCGGCACCGATGCGTCGGTGGTGCAACAGGCCGCCGAGGCGTTGCGTGCCGAAGGGTTGACGGTAGCGGGCCATGGCGGTGACTTGTCCACGGACGAGGGGTGTCGCCAACTGATCAGCTATACCCTCGAAACCTTCGGCCAACTCGATATTTTGATTCACAACGCCGGCTGGGTGGGCTACCAGCCCATCGCAGAACTCGATGCCGCGTTCCTGCAGCGGGCCATGGACATCAACCTCTACGCACCGCTGTGGTTGTGCAAACATGCCTGGCCGCATCTGCTGCGCTCTTGTGCGCCGCGCATCATCCTCACCACCTCCGACCGCGCCATGTATGCGCAATACGAGCAGACCGGGCTGGTGGCCTACAGCGCTGGCAAGATGGCGCAAGTGGGGATCATGAACGCCTTGAGTCACGAAGGCGTTGAGGCCGGGGTGCTCGTCAACGCGATCTCGCCGGTGGCCAAGACGCGCATGTGGGGCGTGACCGAAGAGCCGGACGAACTCAAGCCGGATTGGGTGACGCCGGGCGTGTTGTTCCTGGCTTCTCAGCAGTGCACCGATACCGGCTATATCCTGCGCGCCAGCAATGGCCAATTCACCGCCACGCGTTTCAGCGAAAATCCTGGCGTGGATTACCCACGCAATCTTGCCCGGATCAAAGCAGGCAGCGCTGAAGAAGTTGCCGCCGCGTGGTCGCATATCAAACAGCCGTCCAGCCAGGCCACCACCTGAACTGTTTCCACCTACCAAGGCCCGACCATGAACGATAGCCCCGTGCGCATCACCGCCGAAGAAACCCTCTCGGACAACTGGTACCTGCTGAAGAAATACAGCTTCGACCTGCGCCGTCGCGACGGCAGTTGGCAAGCCCAGACCCGCGAGGTGTATGACCGGGGCAACGGTGCGACCATCCTGTTGTACAACCGCGAGCAACGCACGGTGTTGCTGATTCGCCAGTTCCGCATGCCCACGTTCGTCAACGATTACCCTGGCTACCTGATTGAAGCGGCGGCCGGTTTGCTCGATAACGCCAGCGCCGAAGAACGCATCCGCCTGGAGGCCGAGGAAGAGACCGGCTATCGCGTGGGGCATGTGGAGAGAATCTACGCGGCGTTCATGAGCCCGGGATCGGTGACGGAGCGGATTCACTTTTTTATCGGTGAATACCAGCCAGGCGACCGAGTGGGAGCGGGCGGAGGCCTGGAAGAAGAGGGCGAGGATATCGAGGTGCTGGAACTGGGCTTTGAGCAGGCACTGGCGATGGTGCAGAGCGGGGAGATTGTGGATGGCAAGACGATCATGTTGTTGCAGCATCTGGAGCTGCGGATGTTGAAAGAGGGGTGGTGAGACGCTTGGGAACTCTGCTGATGAGCGCGGGCCGAGGTGGGAGGGATCTACACAACGTTGGAGGTTGTAGCAGCCAACGGTAACCACGATGCGAAGCGAGCCGCTCTTGCTTTTGA
>NZ_JAOTNW010000044.1:0-9643 GCF_036346515.1 Pseudomonas sp. AM4(2022) | reverse complement strand
TAAACTTCGTAACTCATTGTTTACCAAGGAGTTTTCCGTTTCGACTGCGCCGGAAGTGGGGCGAATTATAGGCCTCCAGAACCTGCCGTCAACCCCATTATTCGGTTTTTCTATCAAAAACCTCAAAAGCCCGACATTTCCACTATATAGATAGCTACGAGTCAGTACTTGAGCAATATATTGCTCATTTGCTGACAGTTAAGCATCATAGCGCCACGTATTTATCGATCATGACTTCGGAAGAACTCCCGCAATGACCCCCCCTCCTCGCAGCTTGGCATCCGCATTGTTTCCGATCGGCCTGCTATTGATCGCCATGGCGTCCATCCAATCCGGTGCGTCATTGGCCAAAAGCATGTTTCCTATTGTCGGCGCACAAGGCACCACTGCTCTGCGTTTGATTTTCGCCAGTGTGATCATGCTGGTGCTATTACGCCCATGGCGCGCCACGCTGACGGCCAAGTCCTTGCGCACGGTGATCATTTACGGGATGGCGCTGGGCGGCATGAACTTCCTCTTCTATATGTCCCTTCGTACCGTACCGCTGGGGATTGCAGTAGCACTCGAATTCACAGGCCCGCTTGCCGTCGCTATCTATGCCTCGCGCAGAGCTGTCGACTTCCTGTGGATTGCCCTGGCGATCATCGGCCTGCTGCTGTTAATTCCGATGGGCGAGGCCAGCAGCGGTATCGACTGGGTCGGCGCGGCTTACGCACTGGGCGCAGGCGGATGCTGGGCCCTCTATATTTTGTTCGGCCAAAAGGCTGGGAACGACAATGGTGTTCAGACCGCCGCACTCGGCGTGATGATTGCTGCCCTGTTCGTCGCACCGATCGGCATCGTGCATGCGGGCGCCGCACTGCTGACTCCCGCCCTGATCCCTATCGCCATTGGCGTCGCGATTCTGTCCACCGCCTTGCCCTACACCTTGGAGATGGTCGCGCTGACTCGCCTGCCCGCCCGCACGTTCGGTACGCTGATGAGTATCGAACCGGCGTTCGGTGCCCTCTCCGGCCTGCTCTTCCTGCACGAGCATCTTTCTCTCGCCCAATGGTTGGCCATCACCTGCATTATCCTGGCTTCTGTGGGTGCCACGTTGACGATGCGCAACGAATCCAAACCACTGGTGCCCGCCGACTGATCATCTTTAAAGCCAGCGCTGGTATTTGCCGCTCATTTAGGCCATGTTTAGGCCGTAACCGAATGTCATTCATGGAGAATTTCGACACGGACAGCATGAACGCTTCGCTCGAGAGCGAGTAAAGCGGCTCTGTTCTTTTGCAGGGCGGCTATTAAGGATGGGAATGAAACGAATTTTGATACTGTTGCTGGTTGTGGGCATCGCTGGCTGTGCTGCAACCACAAAAACAGAAGTGAAACGGGGAAAAAAAGGGCTGCATATCAACTGCTCAGGCCTGTCCTCCTCCTGGGACCAGTGCTACACCAGTGCAGCCAACTCATGCGGTGCCAAGGGCTACCGGGTGATAGCCAAATCCGGCGATAACTCCGAAGAGCCTGGGGACTATCCTTTCGGCCTCAACCCAGCTGGCTATACCAGCCGCAGTATGATCGTCATCTGCAAATAGCTGCCCGAGCAGTCTTTCCTGACTGCTCATCTTAAATTCCGGCCGGTTGCGGCACGAAGGCTAAACTCCTGCTCGACCATCGAGCCAATGGAGTTCCCATGCCGCACAACAAGAAAATCGTATTAGTAGTGGGTGCCGGTGACGCGACCGGCGGCGCCATAGCCAAACGCTTTGCCCGCGAAGGTTACATCGCCTGCGTCACCCGTCGCAGCGCCGACAAACTGCAGCCCCTGGTAGACAGCATTCAGTTGGCGGGCGGTGAAGCCCATGGTTTTGCCTGTGATGCACGTAAAGAAGAGGACGTGATCGCACTGGTCGAGCAAATCGAAACCGAGCTGGGACCTATTGAAGCGTTCGTCTTCAACATCGGCGCCAATGTGCCTTGCAGCATTCTGGAAGAAACCGCACGCAAGTACTTCAAGATCTGGGAGATGGCGTGCTTCTCCGGCTTCCTGAACGCACGGGAAGTCGCCAAGCGCATGGTCACGCGTAACCGCGGCACTATCCTGTTCACCGGAGCCACCGCCGGCTTGCGCGGAAGCGCGGGGTTTGCCGCCTTCGCTGGCGCCAAGCATGGGATACGCGCCTTGGCACAAAGCATGGCGCGGGAGTTAGGCCCGATGAACATCCATGTCGCCCATGTGGTGGTGGACGGTGCCATCGATACCGACTTCATCCGCGAGAACTTCCCGCAAAAATACGCCCTCAAGGATCAGGACGCCCTCCTCAGCCCTGACCATATTGCCGACAACTACTGGTTCCTGCATCGCCAGCCACGGGACGCCTGGACGTTCGAACTGGATCTGCGCCCCTGGAACGAAACCTGGTGACTCCCTCTATAACAATAAGCAGTGAGTACAGACCATGAGTAAAACCCTGGAGTTCTTCTTTGATCTCGGCAGCCCCGCCACTTACCTGGCCTATACCCAGTTGCCGGCGCTGTGCGCCAAAACCGGCGCACAGGTGGTGTATCAACCGATGCTGTTGGGCGGTGTATTCAAGGCCACGGGCAATGCCTCGCCGATCATGGTGCCCGCCAAGGGTCGCTACATGCTCGATGACCTGGCGCGTTACGCCAAACGCTACAACGTGCCGCTCAGGTTCAACCCGCACTTTCCCATCAATACCTTGGTGCTGATGCGCGCCGTCACCGGCATTCAAATCCACCAGCCTGAGCGCTTCCTCGACTTCATCGACTGCCTGTTCCGTGCACTCTGGGTGGAAGGCCGTCACCTGGGCGACCCAGAGGTGGTAGCCAATGTGCTCACCGAACAGGGGTTCGATCCCGAGCAGGTACTGGCCCTTTCCAATGATGCAGCCGTCAAGGACGCGCTCAAGGACAAAACCGAACAAGCCATTAAGCGCGGCGTGTTCGGCGCTCCCAGTTTCTTTGTAGGAAACCAGCTGTTCTTCGGCCAGGACCGTCTGGACTTTGTGCGTGAAGCGCTCAGCTAGATATCGATTGCAGCCGGCAATGCCTTGGCTGCAACCGATCAAATCGCCGCAGTGCGCACCTGCAACCACTCAAGCGCTGCACCATTGAGCAGCGGGCTCAAACGCTCACGCACCTGGGCGTGATACGCGTTGAACCACTCACGCTCATCCGCCGTCAGCAACGACGGCTCCAGGCAGCGGGTATCAATCGGGCACAGGGTAAGGGTTTCGAACTTGAGGAATTCGCCAAACTCGGTCTTGCCCGCGTCACGGTTCAACACCAGGTTCTCAATGCGCACGCCCCAACGGCCAGGGCGATAAGTACCCGGCTCAATTGAAGTAATCATCCCTGGCCGCATCGCCGTTTGTGGCGCCGCAGCAGCCTGATAGGCAATGACCTGCGGCCCCTCATGCACGTTGAGGAAATAACCTACGCCGTGGCCTGTGCCGTGACCGTAGTCCACGCCTTCTGCCCAGATCGGTGCACGGGCAATGGCATCCAGCAACGGTGAAAGAATGCCCTTGGGGAACTGCGCACGGGACAGAGCAATCACGCCCTTGAGCACCCGCGTGCAATCGCGTTTCTGCTCCTCACTCGGTGTACCGATAGGCACCATCCGCGTGATGTCCGTGGTTCCGCCCAGGTACTGGCCGCCAGAGTCGATCAACAGCAAGCCATCACCTTCGATCAGCGCATGCTCTTCTTCGGTGGCGTGGTAATGCGGCATAGCGCCGTTGGCGTTGAAGGCGGCAATGGTATTGAAACTCAGCGATACATAGCCTGGGCGGCGGGTACGCGCAGCGGTCAGGTGTTCGTCGATCGTCAGTTCGGTAATGCGCTCGCGGCCCAGGGCACTGTCGAGCCAGGCAAAGAATTCGCACAGCGCCGCACCATCCTGCTCCATGGCTTGGCGGATATGCTCCGCGTCCGCCAGGCTCTTGCGGGATTTGGCCAGTGTGGTGGGGTTGAGGCTTTCAACCAGCTTGACGCCCGCGTCGAGGTTTTCCAGCAAGCCGGCGGTGACGCGGGCGGGGTCTACTTGCAAGCTTGCGCCCGCCGGTACCGCTCGCAACGCTTGCGCCACCTCGCTGTAATCACGCAGGGTCACGCCATCCTGCTCAAGCACCGCCCGCAGTTGCGCATCGACCTTGCCCAACGCCACAAACAAAGTGGCTTGTTGCTGATTGATCAAGGCAAAGGACACAAACACCGGATTGAACGACACATCTGCGCCGCGCAGGTTGAATAGCCAGGCGATATCATCCAGCGTCGCAATGAAATGCCAATCGGCGCCCTTGTCTTTCAAACTGGCGCGCAAGGCGGCCAGTTTCTCGCCACGACTGACGGTGGCCTGGGGTGGCAGATGCTGATAGATCGGCTGGTTCGGCAACGCCGGTCGGTCTTGCCAGACTTCATCGAGCACATCGATATCGGTACGCAGGCGCGCGCCACGCTCGGCCAACTTGCCACCCAGGGTACGTGCCGAGGCCACGGCCATGACCGCACCGTCCACCGCCACCACGCCACCCTCAGGGGTTTGCTCGGCCAGCCACTCCAGCGGTCCAGGCTGACCCGGTTGCAGCTTCACCAACTCGATACCGCTGCCCTTGAGCTCCTTGGTCGCCTGTTCCCAATAACGGCTATCCGCCCAGACCCCGGCAAACTCCGCCGTGACGATCAGGGTGCCCACCGAACCATGAAAACCGGACAACCACTGGCGCCCTTGCCAGTAACCCGGCAAATATTCGGACAAATGCGGGTCCGCCGATGGCACCAGCAAGGCATGAATGCCTTCGCGGCGCATCAGTTCACGGGTGCGCGCCAGGCGCTGGGGAACCGTTCCATGGGTCAAAGGCTGCGTACTCATTGTGTCTCCTGCTAACCACTAATAATTGTTATGTATTGCGATGATAAATCAGACCGCCCAGAACGCTGGCGCACTCGCCAATGCGGCCTTGATCAACTGCACGGCCTGGTCGATATCCTCTTCGGTGGTAAACCTACCCAGGCTCAAGCGAATAGTGCGAGCAGCACTGCGAGCGTCATGCCCCAAGGCCAGGAGCACATGAGACGGCGCATTGCTGGCCGAATTGCACGCTGAAGTCGCGGAAAAGGCAATGCCTGCACTCAATGCGGCTGAATTGAATTCGCCTTCGCTGAAGGTAAGGCTCAGTGTGTGCGGAATACGCTGGGTTGGGCTGCCATTAAGACGCAAGCCGGTCACCGACGCCAACTGATCCAGCAAGCGCTGACGCAGCGCGACAATCGTGGCCTTCTCATCCGCGAAAGACGCCGCAGCCAGAGCAAACGCCGTGCCCATGCCGGCAATCTGATGAGTCGCCAGGGTGCCGGAGCGCAAACCGCCTTCGTGGCCCCCCCCGTGAATCTGCGCCAATACCTTCTGCTGCGCCCGAGGCCCGACATATAACGCGCCGATACCCTTGGGCCCATACAGCTTGTGAGCAGAGAACGACATCAAGTCCACCGGCCACCGGGCCAGGTCGATAGCCACTTTGCCTGCCCCTTGCGCCGCGTCCACATGGAACAACGCGCCGTGCTCACGCACCCGCGCGCCAATGGCCGGAATATCGTTGAGGGTGCCCAGTTCGTTGTTGACCAGCATCAGCGAGACAAGAAAGGTATCCTCGCGCAAGGCTTCGCTGACCGCTTCGACGCTGATCAAGCCGTCTGCATCCGGTACCAGGTAAGTCACTGCCACTCCGGCTTCCTGCAATTGCCGCGCGGTGTCTAGCGTGGCCTTGTGTTCGATCTGGCTGGTGATGATATGCCCACCCGCCACACCACGGGCCTGGGCTACGCCCTTGAGCGCAAGGTTGTTGGATTCCGTGGCACCGGAGGTCCAGACTATCTGCTCGGGCTCGGCCACCACCAACTCGGCCACCTGGCGACGCGCCTGTTCAACCTTCTGCCGGGCCGCTTGGCCGAATGCATGGGAACTGGACGCAGGGTTGCCGAAGTGGGCGTTGAAACCCAGACACTCGACCATCACCTGGATAACTCGCTCATCCACCGGCGTGGTGGCGGCGTAGTCGAAATACAGCGGACGTTTATTCATGAGGTAAAAACTCGCAGAGCGTATTCCCAAGAGCAGCGTCTCGGGGGGCATCGACCAGAACAGAGGTCGTCAGGTTTAACCGATCGAATGCCATTAAAGAAGGTAACTTTATTTAAATGTGCGTAGGAACGCTCCTGGAATGAGCTTAACAGGCTGAAGTAGCCCCATGGCAAACAAAAAGCCCGAGGTTCCTTGTGGGAAACCTCGGGCCTTTTGCTGCACGAAGCGCGCTCAACTGGGCCGACCATGCAGGACCACGCTGCGCTCGGCGTTCATTTCACCTTGGCGATCAAAACCGAAGGGCTTTTGTGGCTGGCCAAGCAATGCGGCGCGCTGGCGTTGGTAGTCGTCAAACGACAAGCCACGACGGCCCAGGGCCTCCAGGGCCAACTGCTTGGTTTCCTCCGCCGTATAGGGAAGCAACTCCGGGGAAGGCTGGGTCGCACAACCCGCAAGGACAGAGGTGACAAGTAAAAAGGAAACAGCGAGGAAACGGTTCATGGCGATAGCCCTGCGAAGGAGGTTTCGAGTCAATGAACACAGGCTACTCCCGGCCCTTCCCGCTGAAAAATCATCGTCCGTGATAGTCGCTATCACGCGTATCGGCGTCCGCGGGGGGAACGCCTTGATATTCATTTAAGTTCTATAAATATAGAAACACCTTCATTTACGAATTAAGACGATACCTCTATAAAGACCTTGCGCGCAGCCCACTGTCCACCAGGCAACAGCCCTTCAACAAAGCCCAAACTCCCCCTGAGAGGTCACCATGCAGCTGTTCACCCTGCCGCCCTCGCCTGCCCTCGCGACCTCGATCCGCGCCACAGCCCAGGTCTTCGAAGACCCAAAGTCCCAGGCCCTGCTCGACCATATCCAGCAAGTGGCCCCCAGCGAAGCCAGCGTGCTGATCATCGGCGAAACCGGCACCGGCAAAGAACTTGTTGCGCGGCATATCCACCACCTCAGTACGCGGCGAAACCAGCCCTTCGTGGCGGTGAACTGCGGGGCCTTTTCGCAAGCGCTAGTGGAAGCCGAGTTGTTCGGCCATGAGAAAGGCGCCTTTACCGGTGCCCTCAGCGCCAAGGCCGGCTGGTTCGAAGAGGCTGACGGCGGCACCTTGTTTCTGGATGAGATCGGCGATTTGCCGATGGCCATCCAGGTCAAGCTGCTGCGGGTGCTACAGGAGCGTGAGGTGGTGCGCCTGGGTTCGCGCAAAAGCATTGCAATCGATGTGCGAGTCCTGGCCGCCACCAATGTACAACTGGAAAAGGCCATCAACGCCGGGCATTTCCGTGAAGACCTTTACTACCGCCTCAATGTAGTCAGCCTGGAACTGAGCCCGCTGCGCGAACGTACCGACGATATCCTGCCGCTGACCCGGCACTTCATCCAAACCTACAGCCAGCGCCTGGGCTATGGCCCGATCAGCGTGAGCCACGAGGCCGAGCACAAGCTCAAGCGCTACAGCTGGCCGGGCAATATCCGTGAGCTGGAAAACGTGATTCATCACACCCTGCTGATCTGCCGCAACGCTGTGATCGAACCCGACGACCTGCGCCTGTCGAACCTGCGCATCGAACGCCAGAACGACAGCGACACCGATACCAGTGCGCAAGCCCTGCTGGCGCGGGCGTTTCAAAAGCTCTTCGAGGAACAGTCCGGCGCCCTGCATGAAAAGGTCGAGGACGCTTTATTTCGCGCGGCCTATCACTTCAGCCACTGCAACCAGGTGCACACCGCCAATCTGCTGGGACTGAGCCGCAACGTCGCTCGCGCTCGCCTGATCAAGATCGGCGAACTGGCGGTCAACAAGCGCAGGCCCGGGGAAAATGTGCAAGGCGAACGGATGCTGCATCTATCCATTTAGTCGGCAGTGCAAGGCATCGTCCTGACTGCGCTCAAAACTGCGCAGTACCTGGAATGCACCAAAGGTCACGGCCGTGGCCCCGTGAGCGCGGATCAGCGTCCAGAAATCTTCGCCGCCCTGCTCAAAACACTTGAAGGCGGCCTCACCCTCTTCCCGCGATTGCCATTGCAAATAATTGAGCACCCTGCGCCCGTCATCGCTGACCTGTACGCTGGCACTCAAGAAGCCGCCATGGCGCACGGCCAGACGCTCGCTCTGGGTGGTCAAGGCGGCCACCAGGGCGGATTGCTGACGGGGCTCGATGTGAAATTCGATCAGTTGAGTGAAGCTGCGACTCTTCTCTGATACCTGCATGAACACTCCCCTCTCTTTGTAGGCAGAATCTTGCGATTCGATGCCACGCAGGGTAAAACCTCTAGTTAAGTCGAGGTCAAGCACTGTTTGGGAGCCTTACATGCTCAGCAACGAACTCAGCGTCGGTCAGTTGGCCGCTCGCAGCGGCGTGGCGGTCACCGCGCTGCACTTCTACGAATCCAAAGGGCTGATCAAGAGCAATCGCAATGCCGGCAATCAACGGCGATATCCACGGGATGTACTGCGCCGGGTGGTGCTGATCAAAATCGCCCAACGCCTGGGCATTCCGCTGGCGACCATTGGCGAGGCATTGCGGGCCCTGCCCGATGGGCGCACACCGAACGCTCACGACTGGGAACGGCTGTCGGCGATATGGCGTGAAGATCTGGATGAGCGCATCAACAAGCTGATGCTGCTGCGCGACAAGCTCAATGGTTGCATCGGGTGCGGGTGCCTGTCGATGGAGGCGTGCCCGTTGCGCAATCACGATGACGAGCTGGGTGAGCGTGGCCCCGGTGCGCAGCTGCTGGAGCCCACGCCTGATTCTGATCGGTAACGCCAGCTGCGCAATGCAACGTGACCTATAGTGAAAAGGCTGTAACCCCATAACCACAATCAAAGGAGAACGTTATGAGCGTTAAACCTATTCCCGAGGGTTATCACGGCATTACCCCCTATCTGGGCATCAACGAGGCCGCAAAGGCGATCGAGTTCTACAAGAAGGCCTTTGGCGCCTCAGTGTTCATGCGCCTGGACATGCCTGACGGCAGGGTCGGCCATGCGGAGCTGCGTATTGGCGAAGCGGTGATCATGCTAGGCACGCCCTGCGACGAAACAGCCCTGCGCAATCCTGACGCACACCCCAGTGTCGGCCTGCACCTGTATGTGAATGACGTGGACGAACAATTCAAACAGGCGGTTGATGCCGGCGCCAGCGTAGTGTCCACGCCGCAGGATCAGTTCTATGGGGATCGCTCGGCGAGTGTCAAGGATCCGTTCGGGCACCTGTGGTTCCTGGCGACTCACCAGGAAGACCTGAGCGAGGAACAGATCCGTCAGCGTGCCATGCAAATGTTCAAGCAAGGCGAATAGTTGCAGCGCAATACACATCCAATGTGGGAGCTGGCTTGCCCGCGAAGGCGGCGGGTCAGTCAATTAATCTGCAACTGAACCACCGCTATCGCAGGCAAGCCAGCTCCCACATTGGTTGGGTATTGCCCACGCAATCAGCGCCCGGCATCAATCCCCTGTGGGAGCGGGCTTGCCCGCGATGGCGGCGGGTCAGTCAATTAATCTGCAACTGAACCACCGCTATCGCAGGCAAG
>NZ_JAOTNW010000043.1:0-11239 GCF_036346515.1 Pseudomonas sp. AM4(2022) | reverse complement strand
CCAGATAGATAAAAGCCTGCAGAGATGCAGGCTTTTTTTTGCTTGGGATTTGACCCAGCAATCCAGACGCTTAGCGCGCTTCGTATGGCGCCATCAATGGGCATGATCCGTATGCTTATTTGAAGGACGTGCTCACGCGCCTGTCGTCGCAGCGGGCGAGTGATTTTGAAGCGGCTTGGTCCTATGCGATTTTGATTACTACCTTACCAAAGGCGCCTCTGGCCAAATGTTCGTACGCTTCGCGTGCTTGATCGAATGGATACACGCGGTCGATTACCGGGCGAATCTTGTGCTCATTCAAGAATTCGTTCATTCGGTCAAATGACGAGCGTGGAGCAACGGCTATGCCGCGAATCGTTGTTTGCCGGAAAATCATAGGCATCAGGTTCAAGGTAGAGGTTTGGCCTGTCAGAAAGCCGATCTGTGCGATACGTCCACCTGCCTTTGTTGCAGCAATCGATTGATTGATGCCGTCACCGCCTGCCACATCCAGCAGGAGATCCACTCCCTTGCCGTCAGTGAGCTTCAGAACTTCCTCTGCCCACTCAAGGGTAGTGCGATAATTTATACCCGCAACAGCGCCCAATTTTTTTACAGCCTCCAGATTTTCATCACGGCTGGAGGTAACGATAACCTTGGCTCCCAAAGCGGTAGCAATTTGTGCTGCAAAAACAGAAACACCTCCAGATCCCTGAACCAAGACGGTTTGGCCGGCCTCGATCTGGCCATAATCGACGAGCGCATACCACGCCGTCAGAGCAGCAATTGGAAGGGTCGCTGCTTCCTCATCAGACATGTTGTCGGGGGCACGTACTGCGCTGTCTTCATGGATGATCATGTATTGCGCCAGACCACCAGGCAATGGCGAGCCGAAGCAGTAGTCGGGTTCATCTGGCCCAGGCATGCCGTCCAACCAACGTGAGTAGAGGTGTGAGTTGACCCGATCTCCGATAGCAAAGCGGCTGACACCTTCACCTACTGCCACGACAGTCCCCGCCGCATCGCTGACGGGGATCAGCGGCTTGGGCACCCTGTGAGGTTCATAGATGCCGTCAACGATGGCCTTGTCCCGGAAATTGAGTGATACAGCGCCTACTTTAACCAGCAGCTCACCCGCTTGGGGCACGGGGGTTTCCGTTTCGCCCTGCACGAGATTATCCAAGCCGAAATCTTTCAGAAGCCACGCTTTCATTTTCTGTCTCCAACAATTTTGAATGTGCAGGGGAGCAAAGCTCCTCCTTTACGCTGAGGACATTGTTGAGGTTTCACGGCCCTGGATAAATGTGCAGAAAGCAACAGGATTGTTATCCTGATAAGCAACAATCATCCAGTTAACTCGCTTCCCGAGAAGAGACTTATGGAGCTTCTACAGTCGATGCAAGTATTCGCCAAGCTAGCGGAGTTGGGGAGCTTCACCAAAGTCGCTGAGGCAATGCAGGCCGGGCGACCGCACGTCACACGCACCATTCAGGATCTGGAAGCCTCGCTGGGTGTCCGTCTGTTCCAGCGCACTACGCGTAAAGTAAAACTGACTGCTGAGGGAGAGCGGTTTTACGAACGCGTCAAAGAGATTTTGGCAACCATCGCAGAAACCACTTCCATGTTCGACCGTAGTGGATCGACGTTGCGAGGGCGGCTTCGAATTGACATCCCTACTGCATTTTCCCAGCACAGCTTCATGGAAAGCCTTAGGAGGTTTACCGAGGCATTTCCCGAAATCGAGCTTGTGCTAGGCGTTACCGACCGTACGGTAGATCTCGTAGCCGAGGGCATCGACTGTGTATTGCGAATGGGTGAACTTCCGGATTCAAGCATGGTGGCTAGAGAAATTGGCACCGCCACCATGGTGACCTGTGCGTCTGCAGGTTATCTCCAAGCCTGCGGTGCACCCATAACCCTACAAGATCTAGTAGACCACCAATGTGTCAGCTTCCTTTCCGGTCAAAATAACAGACCGCTGCCTTGGCACTTCTCGGTAGACGGCGAAGATCGTCCACATACGCCTCGGGGTGGAATCACCGTGAATGAGTCGAATGCCTACGTTCAATGCGGTGTTGCAGGCTTCGGCATTGTTCAAGCGCCTGGAATTGCGGTTGAGACATTCCTCGCAAGCGGAGAACTGGTTGAAGTGCTCAAGGCATTTCGTCCAAAGCCTCGCCTGGTTTCCGTGCTTTATCCAAGCAGAACGCATCTTGCGCCTCAGGTCGATGCATTTGTGGATTGGCTGAAGGAAGATTTTCCTGTGCTACACCCCAACTGGTTCACCGCGCGCTAACCTTGGCTCATATGCTGACTTCGCACCAAGACGGGCGAGTGCAAGATGTGTTCGGCAGACGCTTACGGTGAGTGGGCCGGACGGTTATCTTACAGTTCAAAGCGAACAAGGATTAACCAGGTTTACGATAGAGGTCATCGTCATTCCCGCTCTCCCTCGCCCCGTGTCCTTCACATAATCCTTTTCAGTGCCCACCAAGGTTCGCTTTCCTGGTTGGAGCATGGTTTCCACGATGAGTTTTTTCTTCGCGATATCCGGTTTAAAACTCGGCTCTACTGGCCAAATTTGCACGGCGTAGTCTTGGGTGAACAAAATCAGATTTGGAGCGGTATCTACCGGCGTTTGTAAGTGCGCGCACATGACGTCGCTGGCTTGTACTTCAACCATTGTTTTGTAGTGGGGCTTGTCGTAACTGGCCAATATCAATTTCGTGCGAGTCTGAACCCCCAGCGCTTCCTGAGGGTGGCAAGGCGTCACTTCTCCATAGGCGTAGGCGCACCAATTCACCTGGGTCATTGTGACGATTTCCTCAGGCTTTAATAACAAGTCTTTCTGGATGTTCAACTGGTCTTGCGGTTTTTCGTAGGGGATTGTCGTGCAGCCAGTGAGCAATGCGAGTGCGAGCAGAGTGATGAACTTGAAGTACATGGCGTTCATTTCCTATGAATTACATCGACCTGATAGAAACGACTTCCACAAAACGGAATTTTTTCCTAGCCGCCTTGGTAGCGTCTTACTCAGCTAGGATACCTGGGAGAGACTCTTGCTCGGGAGGCGGGCTGCAGAGATACAGGCTTTTTTTGCCTAGGATTTGGCCTGCATGGCGCGATTCGCAAGAAGCCAACTCTAGCGCTTCGATTTAGACAGGTTTGCTTTTTGATTTGGCAGGCAGCGGATTAACAAGCATTCGATTCAATTCTCCAGCGAGCGCTATCAACTGCTGTTCCAACGCTTCGATCTCTGAGACGCTGATGCCGTTGTTGAGGACTTGCAAGGTTTTGGCTTGTTTCTTCGATGCTGGCGCTAGGTTATGGGTGTCCTGGGATACCAATGCCTGCCGCAGTAGATTGTTGATTACGGTCTGATAGCCGGTGCCTGCACTCTGCGCACGTTCACGGGCGGCTTCGATCACAGCATCGTCCAGCATGATCGTGATACGGGTTTTGCCTTTGTTGCTGGCGATGGCGCCGCGCTTGGCGTTACTGAAGTCGTATTCGTCTTTCATGGCTCAAACCTCAAGGTACTGGCGCCGTTCATTTTTGGATGCAAGCCGGGCGCTGATGATGTGTACGAAATTGGGATCGCGGTAGGTGTAGGCCACTACCAACACGCGTCCGTTTGCGTCGGTGCCCATGATCACCCAGCGTTCTTCTCCGTGATCGTGATCTTGCATGGTCAGGGCTGCCTCGTCGTAAAACACCGGTTCGGCATCAGCTAGGCTTACGCCTTTATGCTTGCGCTGGTTAGCGATGTTTTTGGCGTTATCGAATTGAACCATGAATGTTTTCATTATGCATATTTTGTATGCATGAAAAGCGATGAAATGGACGATCGGCTGTGACGATCTATATCGTGGACACGCCATTTTCCCTCCGATCAGTTGGAGCTTGATCTTGCAGAAATTGCCTGCGGATTTCCGTGCGCAACGGGTGTCTGTTTACGTAGCCATGTTCTGTATGCTTTGTCGGAAGGCATGCATAGACATGACCGAATGTCATATCGAAGCGTTTGAGTGGTAGGCGGGCTGCGTTTGAGCCCAGGTCGCGGAGCCTCAGTTAGCAGAGTTCTCACGAGCATCAAGCCCCCGACGCGGCAACCGCCCATTAAGCACGACGTACGCCGCCAACCCAATCAGCAGCCCCCAAAACGCCCCGCCAATCCCGAACAACGTGATGTTGGCGGCCGCTGCCAAAAAGGTAATCAGCGAAGCCTCACGGGAGTTGGCATCGGCCATGGCGCCGGCCAGGCTGCCGCCGATAGTGCCGAGCAGGGCGAGCCCGGCCAGGGTGGTGATGAAGGTGGCCGGAAAGGCCATGAACAGCGCGGCGAGGGTCACGCCGAAGACCCCGACGAGGATGTAAAAGACGCCTGCGGCAATCCCGGCGATCCAGCGCTTGGAGGGCTCTTCGTGGGCTTGCTTGCCGGTGCAGATGGCGGCGGTGATCGCCGCGATATTGAACGCGTGCGAACCAAAGGGCGCCATAAGCAAGGAGCCCAACCCGGTGATGGTCACGATCGGGTTGGCACTGGTGTTGAACCCATCGTTGCGCAGCACCAGCATGCCGGGCATGTACTGGCCGGTCAGGGTGATCAGAAACAGCGGCAGCGCGACGCTGAGCAAGGCGTTGAGCGAAAACTCAGGCCGGGTGAATATGGGCGCCGCCAGTTGCAGTTCCAGGCCCGACAAGTCAACCCGTCCCTGAGCCAGCAAGAAGGCCAGTCCCAACGCCAGAATACCCACAACCGCGTAGCGTGCGGTCAGGCGTTTGAGCACGAGGTAGGCAACAATCAGCAAGCCGACCAGCATCGGGTCAAGGCTCATGCCGCCGAAAGCACCGATGCCGAACTGCAACAGAATACCGGCGAGCAACCCGGCGGCCACGCCTGGCGGGATCAGCCGGATGACTTTTTCGAAATAGCCGGATAAGCCCAGCAGCACGAAGGCTACGGCCGAGATCATGTAGGCGCCCACCGCCTCGGCATAAGGGGTAGTGGACAGGGCCACCACCAGAAAGGCTGCCGCCGGTGTCGACCAGGCGGTGATGATGGGGGTGCGGGAAACCCAACTGAGAAACAGCCCGGTAACCCCCACGCCGATCGATACCGACCACACCCAGGAAGCCGTCAACGCAGGGCTCAGCCCGGCGACCTTCGCGGCCTGGAACACCAGAATGAAGGTGCCGCCATAGTTGACGATGACCGAGATCAGGCCGGCCATAATCGGGGGGATGAAGTCGCTGAGGCGAACTGATGAGTGGGATGTTGACGAAGGCATGGCGTTACGGTGCTCCTTGCAAATGGCGATGCGCAGAGTCTACGGATAAACTGGCCTGCTCCTTCCAGCCAATTTATTCATGTAGAGCAGACCGCATGGCGCAAACCTTCGAGCTCGAAACACTGAAAATCCGGCTCAACGATGCCGAGTTTCAGCGGCTGGATCTGCATCAGCGCATCCAGCGCGCTCTGCGTGCATTGATTCTGGAGGGCGCCCTCGATGCAGGCCTGAAGCTGCCGGCGACCCGGGTGCTGGCCAAGACGCTCGGCGTTGCCCGCGACACGGTCGAGAACGCCTATGTGCATTTGCACCGGGATGGCTTCATTGTGCGGCGCGAAGGCTCGGGCAGCTATGTATCGGAGGCTGTGGGCACAGAGTTACGCGGGGCTGCGCGCCGGCGCATGAAAAGGCAAGACACCCAGCGCAGCGATGCAGCGCCAGGGTCGGGCTTGAGCCGGCGCGGCCGGATGATGTTCGACACCGGTGGCGTGACTGATCAACAGGCGGTCAAGGCCTTTGCCACAGGGCTGCCGGAAACCCGTACCTTTCCTGTCGATATATGGGAACGCCTGCAACGCCAGGCCATGAAGGACTACCGGGGTAACGTCCTGTTGCATGGCGACCCGCAAGGTGCCGAGCCTTTGCGCAAGGCGATCGCCACCTACTTGAACCTCGAACGCGGCGCCAAATGCTCGCCTAGCCAGGTTCTGGTATTGAGCAGCACTCGCCAGGCCCTGTACCTGTGTGCCCAACTATTAGTGGACGCCGGCAAGCCCATCCTCCTGGAAAACCCCGGTTACTACGGTGCCAAGAAGGCTTTTGAAGCGGCCGAGACCCAGGTGGTGCCCATTGACGTCGATGCCGCGGGCATACGCACCGACCTGCGGCGGGCAGACCGCAGCGGTGCCAATTGCGTCTATGTCACGCCTTCGCATCAATACCCCACCGGCGCCACGTTAGCGCTGGAGCGCCGGTTGGAGCTGATCAACTGGGCAGCCGAGCAGGGCAAGTGGATCATCGAAGACGACTATGACAGCGAGTTCCACTACGACGGACCGCCGATTGCCTGCGTTCAGGGCCTGGACCCGTACCAGCGCACGATCTACCTCGGTACCTTCAGCAAAACGCTCTACCCTGGATTGCGGATGGGCTACATGGTGCTGCCTGCCGAGCTGGTCAACGCCTTCACCTACGCGCGAAGCATCATGGACGGCCACACGCCACAGATCCTTCAACTGACACTGGCGCGCTTCATGGAGGACGGTCACTATCACGGCCATGTCCGGGCCATGCGCAAACTGTACGCCGCACGCCGTGCCGTCATGCTCACCGCCATCGGCAAACACATGAAGGGAATTGCCACAGCCTTGTGCCCCCATGGCGGGCTGCAGATGCCCTGCCTTTTGGCTGATGGCTGGTCGGAGGAAACCACCATCCGCCAAGCTGCCAGCGCAGGCGTGCAGTTGCCCGGCCTCAGTCGGCTGTATGCCGGCGAGGAGAAGAAACAAGGTTGGCTATTGGGGTATTCATCCTTGACAGCCCATGAAATCGAAACAGCCATGCGGCGGCTGGCTACTGCGCTGCGCAAGTAATAGGCCCGTGCCGTTCAGTCAAGACTTTGTAGGAGCGAGCTTGCTCGCGAAAAACGCACAGGCGCCGCGTTCATTCAGGAAGCACGCGTTATCGTTGACGTTTTTCGCGAGCAAGCTCGCTCCTACAGAGGTAACTGAACGGCATTACGTGCAGTATGCGAGGTATCTAAAGCCTGCTCGGAGTTTGAACCGCAGGCAGGATGTAGTCGAACCATTGCGCAAGGTTCGAGCCTGATAGCCGCTGCAGCTCATCGACATCCATCAACTCATCCTCACCGGCGTTGTAGCACTGATCACCGCTGCGCCTGTCATCGGGATAGACCATAAAACCACCGCGCCCGTCAGGGCAGTCGGGCAGATAGACCGAGGACAGGTCGCGTTGTTCATCCAGTTGCGCATTCAAGCGTGCGATATAGATACCCATCGAAACGGCCACACCAATAACCAGCACCACGCAGGCGACCAACTGGCTGGCATAACTGGCGCCTATCTCATCACGACGCACGGGCGACATCACACGACCCTGTCTGCTCAACATTCTGGCCAACCAGAAACCAGCCATTGCCTCCCATGCGTACCAACTGAGTTTGCTGTGGAAGGATGCCCACCATCAGCGCGAGGAAAATCACGGCTAACAGCACCCCTTTGATCATCGAATACAGGTTCATGACGGTGACGAGCTCTGGATAAGAAGAGCCTTAGCCTAAGCCGCACGGGGTTAACGTCAGGTAAACATCACGGGAAACCGCCCGACTTCCGCTATCCTTCACACCGCTGCGTACTGCCTGCCCGAGGGGTTTTTCCGTGCATATTCATCTGCTGCTGGTCGAGGACAACCTGGACCTGGCCACCACCGTCATCGAGTACCTGGAGATCAGCGGCATCGTCTGCGATCACGCCAGCCATGGCCAGGCCGGGCTGAACCTGGCACTCAACCAGCATTACGACGTCATTCTGCTGGACATCATGCTGCCGCGCCTGGACGGCCAGCAGGTGTGCGCACGGTTGCGGCAGCAAGGCATCCAGACCCCCATCCTGATGCTGACCTCGCTGGATGCGTTGCCGGACAAGCTCGCCAGTTTTGCTGCGGGAGCCGACGATTATCTGGTCAAGCCGTTCGAGCTTGCCGAGCTGGTGGCGCGGATTCGCGCCTTGAGCCTGCGGCGCAGCGGCCAAACCAGCCGCCTGCAAGTGGATGACCTGGTCATGGAGCTGAGCACCCGCAAAGTCAGCCGGGCAGGGCAGGAGCTGCACCTGTCACCCATCTGCTGGGCCTTGCTGGAGCACTTGATGCGTGCCAGTCCCGAGCCTGTTCCCAGGGAGCGTTTGGAAAGCAAAATCTGGGGCGATGAGCCGCCCGACAGCAATACGCTCAAAGTGCACATGCATCGGTTGCGCAAGGCGGTAGACAAACCGTTTGGCCGGCCATTGATCCACACCCTGGCGGGTGTCGGCATTCAGGTAAAACCCCATGCGTAATGGCCTGAGCTTGAAGTGGGTGATCAGCGGCAGCTTCCTGTTACTGATTGCCGTGGTGCTGGTGATCTACAGCAAGCTGCTGCCTGAATTCACCGTGCGCGGACTGTTCTATACCGCCAGCGCGATGATGGAGGAGGAGGCCCAATATTTTGTCAGGCACTACAAGCAAAATCCGGCCACGCCGACGCCGCACAATTACTTCTATACCAGCGTCATCGGCAAGGAGGCGTTGCCGCAGGATGTGCGCGAGTTGCTGAATGCACCGCCCAACCTGTCTTTCGGCGCGGTGAATATCTTCGGCGATCTCTACTCCGATGATGACGACGCGCCGTTTCATATAATCCTCGAACAGCCTCTGGGCGACGGCAAAACCCTCTACATGTATGACATCGACCACGATAAGGAAGTAGGGGGGGAGGTCGAGACGCCATTGTCCGACGCCTACTTTGACCAGGTACTGGAAAGCGTCCAGCTCATCAGCCTGGCAGTATTCGTGCCGGCGCTGATCATCATCGCGCTGTTGGTGTGGTGGTTGGTGCGTCCGCTGGGACGCCTGATCCAATGGTCCAGTACCTTGAACAATCCTGACGCCCTGGCCAGCGAGCGGCCGGGGTTCAACTTCAAGGAGTTCAATCTGCTGGCTGACGCCCTGGCCAAAAGTGTTGAGCAGGTGCAGGCCGCCAGCCAGCGCGAAGGCCGCCTGTTGCGCTACACCAGCCATGAACTGCGCACGCCGCTGGCGGTGCTCAAGGCCACTATCGAATTGTTGGCCCTGCAGTCGGGCGGTGTGCTGCCACCCTCATTGCAGCGCATAGAACGCTCGGTGCTGAACATGCAGCTGATCGCCGAGACATTGCTGTGGATGAGCCGCGAACGTCCAGAGCCGCTGCCGGAAGAAGACGTTGACCTGAGCGAACTGGTGGGCGACCTGATTGAAAAACACCGCTACCTGATCGGTAACCGGGATATCGAGTTGAGCATCGACATCCAGGACGGACCTTGCCGATTGCCTCCTACCGCCTGCCGCATCGTGATCGGCAACTTCCTGCGCAATGCGCTGCAATACGCGGAAGAAGGCACCGTAGAAATCAGCTTCAAATACCCCCGGCTGATGATCGCCAATCACATCAGGGAGACGGGGCCGCAGCAGGAGTCGGATGATTTTGGCTATGGTCTTGGGCTGCAGTTGATGCGCGAGTTATGCGCAAAGCTGGGCTGGCAGATTGAGGTGTTTCGTGAGCAGCAGCGGTTTACGGTCATTCTTGATGTGGTGAAGCCGCGGGCCTTGGAGTCGGTAGGGTAACGGCAGGCTGTGCATTTCACCGGGTGAGTTAGCTGGCCTGCCTGCGCGGCGGTGGGGGGCTGAACGACCGAGTGCCTAAGCGAGTTTCACATTCATGGTGATGTGGGCGGTGAAGACCTTGACGCCACCCGCATCGAAGACCTCGACCGGCACGATCTTGTCCCCTGCGGTCTGCCAATCGATCGCGCTGCCATCGGCCACGGCGCGGATATCGGTTTTCGCCTTGGCCAGGTATTCCACAGTCATGCCCTTGGGAATCCAGCGTGCGCCCGCGGGGATCGACGCGTCGGTCATCATGCCGCCCGCGAGTTCGGCGGCGTTGCACAACGCAATGGCATGCACCGAAGCCAGGTGGTTGGTGATTTCCTTGCGAAACGGCACGGTAACCACCGCATGGTTGGGCTTCAGTTCCGTGATCTGGGGAGTGATGGTGCTGAAGTAGGGCGCCATCTGGCACGCCAGGTTGCTGAATGCGGCGGGGCCTACGCTATTGAACATGCTCAGTGCTTGGCTCATACGAATATCCTCAAGGTCGAATTACAGAGTATTATTCTGTTACGGAACAATATTCTGTAAAATCCATGCCTGTCAAGCCGAGCTTTCTCTAGCGGTTGCTCAGCCTATAAACTGTTTTGATTTGGCGTTCCCCCATGCACTCCATCGATCTCATCGAACGCACCTTCCCTGGCAGGCGCAGCGACCTCAAGCGCATCATCCTGCGCGAAGCACTGGCGTGTTTTAACGAGGTGGGCATCGAGGCGACTTCTATCGAAACCATTCGCGCGCGCTGCGACACCAGCGTGGGCGCTATCTATCACCACTTCGGCAATAAAGAGGGGCTGGTCGCTGCGCTGTTCTTTGCGGCGCTGGAGGACCAGGCCAGCCTGCGTGACCACTATCTGCAAGCGGCGGACACCGCCCACGCAGGCGTCGTCGGGCTGGTGTATAGCTACGTTGAATGGGTGACCGCACAGCCGGATTGGGCACGGTTCGTGTTCCAAAGCCGCTTTGCCGTCTCCAGCGGCCCGTTCAAGGACGAGCTGCTTGCACGCAACAAACAGCGCAACCAACAGTTGAAGGAATGGATGAGCGGGGAAGGGCGCAAGGAGCATTTCAGTCACTTGCCTGCCGAGCTGATCCCTTCGCTGATCATTGGCGCGGCGGAAAGTTACTCGCGTGCGTGGTTGTCGGCGAAGGTCAAAAAGAGTCCATTTGAATACCGCGAACTGCTGGCTGAAGCCGCGTGGAAGTCGATCAGCCCGGGTTAGTCAGCCCCCCTCATCCTCCTGTGGGAGCTGTCGAGCTTTAGCGAGGCTGCGAAAGCGGTGGTTCAGGCGAGGAAGAGGTTGGCTGTGCCGCCGCCTTCGCAGCCTCGCCGGGGCTCGACAGCTCCCACATTTGGGCGGTGTTGCTGTCGAGACTTGTGCTTGGCGCGATGGTCCTGCAAAGCGATATTTCACATACACCGCCGATCCCCTGTGGGAGCTGTCGAGCTTTAGCGAGGCTGCGATAGCGGTGGGGCAGGCGATGAAGAGGTTGCCTGTGCCGCCGCCTTCGCAGCCTCGCCGGGGCTCGACAGCTCCCACATTTGGGCA
>NZ_JAOTNW010000042.1:0-13016 GCF_036346515.1 Pseudomonas sp. AM4(2022) | reverse complement strand
GTGACCGTGCTTTACCTGCCCAGACGCTTACTATCCCATGCGTTTTGCTAAAAATACCCATCAAGCCGTTAGTCGCCGCACCCCGCGATGCATTAAAGTAAACGCCCAGGCCCGGTGTTCTGTCACAACACCCAGGCTCATCTTTTCCAGGAACCGTCATCGATGGAACATCGTGAAGCGCTGCTTGCGCTGCGAACCTTTCTTTCTACGCAGATTCTCGGCCAGGAAAAACTCATCGATCGCCTGCTGATCGCCCTGCTCGCTGACGGCCATATGCTGGTCGAAGGCGCACCGGGGCTGGCCAAGACCAAGGCGATCAAGGAGTTGGCCGAAGGGATCGAAGCGCAGTTCCATCGTATCCAGTTCACCCCCGACCTGTTGCCCGCCGATATCACAGGCACCGAGATCTATCGCCCGGAAACCGGCAGCTTCGTATTCCAGCAGGGGCCGATCTTCCATAACCTGGTGCTCGCAGACGAAATCAACCGTGCCCCGGCCAAGGTGCAGTCGGCCTTGCTCGAAGCCATGGCCGAGCGCCAGGTCAGCGTGGGCCGCAGCACTTACGAGCTGTCGCCGCTGTTCCTGGTGATGGCCACGCAAAATCCCATCGAGCAGGAAGGCACCTACCCGTTGCCCGAAGCCCAGCTCGACCGGTTCCTGATGCACGTCAAGATCGGCTTCCCGGACGCCGCCGTCGAGCGCCGCATCCTGCAGCAAGCCCGTGGCGAAGCATTGAATGGCGAAACCAAGCCCGAGCGCCGGGTCAGCCAGCAGGCCATCTTTGCAGCGCGCAAGGAAATCCTCGGCCTGTACATGGCCGATGCCGTGGAGGAATACCTGGTGCAACTGGTGATGGCCACGCGCACCCCTGCCAAGTTCGACCCGGAAATGGCCGAGTGGATCGCCTACGGCGCCAGCCCCCGTGGTTCCATCGCCCTGGACCGTTGCGCCCGTGCCCATGCCTGGCTGGCCGGCCGCGATTTTGTGAGCCCGGAAGATATCCAGGCGGTGCTGTTCGACGTGCTGCGTCACCGCATCATCCTGTCGTTCGAGGCTGAAGCCGCCGGTGTCGACCAGGACCGCGTGGTGCAACGCATTCTCGACGTCGTTGCCGTCGCTTGAAGTCGATGAACGCAAGCGATGGCATTCGCGTAACCCTCAGTGAGTTGATTGAGATGCGCCACCGCGTGCGTGAGGTGCAGTTGTTTTCCACGCCTGGTCAACGTAGCCCGCTGGTTGGCCTGCACCACTCCAAGCTGCGCGGGCGTGGTGTCGATTTCGACCAGGTGCGCGTGTACCAGGCTGGCGACGACGTGCGCACCATCGACTGGCGCGTGACGGCGCGTACCCAGGAGCCGCACACCAAGCTGTTCCACGAAGAGCGCGAACGGCCGATTTTCATCATGGTCGAGCAAAGTTGCCGGCTGTTTTTCGGCTCGGGGCAAATGTTCAAGTCGGTGCTCGCCGCCCAGGCCGCCAGCCTGATCGGTTGGGCCGCCCTGGGCCATAACGACCGGGTGGGCGGGCTGGTGTTCGGCGACAACGAGCACTACGAGATCAAGCCACGGCGCAGCAAGCAAAGCCTGTTGCAACTGCTTAACCGGCTGGTGCGGGTCAACCAGAGCCTGAACACCGAGCGTCAGCCGGAAGCCGACGCCCTGGGCATGGCCTTGCGCCGTGGCCGCGAGGTGCTGCGCCCGGGCAGCCTGGTGGTGGTGATCTGCGATGAGCGCGCCCTCACCGAAGGCGCCGAGCAACAGCTGAGCCTGCTGGCGCGCCATTGCGACCTGCTGTTATTACCGATCTCCGACCCGTTGGACCACGCCCTGCCCGCCGCCGGGCTGCTGCGTTTCGCGCAAAGAGGCGCGCAACTGGAACTGGACACACTGAACATCGACCTGCGCCAGGCCTACAAGGCCCAGGCCGAAGCGCGTATCGCCCGTTGGGAACTGCTCGCGCAGAAACTGCGGCTGCTGTTGATGCCCTTGAGCACCCAGAGTGAAATGGTCGAGCAACTGCGCGAATACCTCAACCCGCAACGCCCGGTTAAAAAACCATGAGCAGCCTGGACCAACTGCACCCCCTGATCGCCCCGCCCGCCATTGGCTTCTGGCCACCTGCGCCGGGCTGGTGGCTGTTGCTGCTGGTGATCCCACTGCTCGGTTGGGGCTTGTGGTGGCTGCGCCGTTTCCTGCCCGCCCGCCGCCCCGTGGCCCGTGCCGAACAACCGCTGGACCCGTTGCGTATCGCCGCCCTGGCCGAGCTGGCGTTGATGCCCAAGCCCTACGACGGTGCGCCTGCGGGCGCCTGGTTGCAGCAACTCAACGGCCTGCTTAAGCGCCTGTGCCGTAACGACTACCCTTATAGCCAGAGCCATACCCTCAACGGGCGCAAATGGCTGGCCTTCCTGGACAACCGCTGCCCCGCCGCCGGCCTGACGCGCTGGATGGTGTTGGTGGAAGGCGCCTACAAACCCGAATGCAAGCTCGACGACAAAGCCATCGCCGGCCTCACCCAAGCCGTCGACACCTGGATTCGCAAACATGTTTGAGTTCGCCTGGCCGTGGATCTTCGCCCTGTTGCCACTGCCCTGGGTCATGCGCCTGGTGCTGCCCGTGGCCGACAGCGGCGAACCGGCGCTCAAAGTCAGCTACCTCAGCGACCTCGAAGGCTTGGCCCGCCGCCGTGCCCGCGTCAATCTGCCCGGCTGGCGCCAGCAAGCCCCCTTCGTGGTGCTGTGGTTGCTGCTGTTGACCGCCGCCGCTCGCCCGCAATGGCTGGGCGAACCTTTGCCGATTGCTGCCAGCGGCCGGGATTTGCTGGTGGCGGTGGATGTCTCCGGCTCCATGGATTTTCCCGATATGCATTGGCAGGACGAGGATGTCAGCCGCCTGGCCCTGGTCAAACACCTGCTGGGAGACTTTCTGGAGGAGCGTGAAGGTGACCGCGTGGGCCTGATCCTGTTCGGCAGCCAAGCCTACCTGCAAGCGCCCCTGACCTTTGATCGGCGCACCGTGCGCACCTGGCTGGATGAAGCGCGCATCGGCATTGCCGGCAAGAACACCGCCATCGGCGACGCCATCGGCCTGGCCCTCAAGCGTCTGCGCCAGCGCCCGGCGCAAAGCCGCGTGTTAATCCTGATCACTGACGGCGCCAACAACGCCGGGCAGATCGACCCGTTGACCGCTGCGCGCCTGGCGGCCGAGGAAGGCGTGAAAATCTACCCCATCGGCATCGGCGCCGACCCCGAGCAAACCGGCTCCCTGGGCATCCTTGGCGTGAACCCGAGCCTGGACCTCGACGAACCGGCGCTCAAGGCACTGGCCGAGGCCACCGGCGGCCAGTATTTCCGCGCCCGAGACGGCGAGGAACTGCTGAAGATCAAGGACACCCTCGACACCCTTGAGCCCGTGGAGCAACAACCCACCCAGGCCCGCCCGGCCCAGGCGCTGTACAGCGGCCCATTGGCCTTGGCGTTGGTGTTGAGCCTGTTGCTGGTGATTCAAGAACGCTGGCCGAACAACGCTTTGCAGCGAGGCTTCAACAGACTGTCGAGCAAGGGCATCTTTTTGCAGCAGCACCCTGAATGGCGCCAGCGTTTGCAGCGCCTGCGTTTGCGGAGGCGTCGATGATTGCGCTGTGGCCGCACTGGTTGCGCCCCTGGTGGCTATTGCTGCTGCCCCTGCTTGGCTGGTTGCTGTGGCAGCTATGGCATCGGCAAAAGCGCGCCGGGCGCTGGCAGGTGATCCTGCCGCCGGCGTTCCATGCCGAGTTGCTCAGTGGTGGCAATGGCCGCGAGAGTAAATCGCCGTGGGTGGTGCTTGGCATCGCCTGGCTGTTGGCCGTGCTGGCGTTGCTGGGCCCCAGTTGGCAACGGGTTGAACAAGCCAGCCAGAAACCTTCCGACCCCTTGGTGGTGTTGCTGGAACTGACCCCGCAAATGCTCGCCACCGACAGCCCGCCCAACCGCCTGGAACAGGCGCGGCGCAAGCTGTATGACTTGCTGCAAGCGCGCACCGATGCGCAAACAGCCATTATCGTGTACGCCGGCAGCGCCCATACCTTGGTGCCGCTGTCCGATGACCTGGCCACCAGCCGCAACCTGTTGGAAGCCCTGCGCCCGTCGATCATGCCCGAGCCCGGCCATCGTGCTGATCTGGCCGTGGAAAAAGCCCTGGGGCTGCTCGAGCAAGGCGGTCTTGGCCAGGGGCGCCTGCTGCTGATTGGTTCCTCACTGTCCAAACAAGAGCGCCAAGGCATCCGCCTGCAACTGCAAAGTGCCCAGGCTCCGACGTTGTCGATCCTCGGCATCGGCAGTCGCGAAGGCACGCCGGTGACTCAGGAGAGCGGCGAATTCCTCAAGGACGACCAGGGCGCGATCCTGGTGCCGCGTCTCGACAGCCCGACCCTCAAGGCATTCGCCAGCGAAATGGGCGGCCGCTACCGCGCGGCGCGCCTGGATGACAAGGACCTGCGTCAACTCGGCATGCTCGACAGCGCCCAAACCCTGCGCGACGACGGCCAACGGTTGCGCCTGGACAGCTGGGCCGACCAGGGTTACTGGCTGCTCTTGCCGTTGTTGCTGCTGGCAGCGTGCGCCGGGCGTCGCGGCTGGCTGTTCTGCCTGCCCTTATTGCTGATGGGCGCGCCGCAACCCAGCTACGCCTTCGGGCTGCAGGACCTGTGGCTGCGCCCCGACCAACAAGGTCAGTACCTGCTCAAGCACAAACGCCCGGCCGAAGCGGCCGAGCACTTCCAGGACCCGCAATGGCAAGGCGTGGCGCTGTATGAAGCCGGCAATTACGCCGAGGCCATCAAGCGGTTTGCCCAAGGCAGCGACGCCTATTCCCACTACAACCGTGGCAATGCCCTGGCCAAGGCCGGTGAACTTGAAGCGGCCATCGATGCGTATGAACAAGCCCTGGAAGCCCAGCCCGATTTGCAACCGGCGCTGAAAAACAAAGCCTTGGTTGAAACCCTGATGCAGGAGCAAGCGCAGCCCGAGCCGGACCCGCCTGCAAAAAACGAAGATGACGAAACCGCCCAACCCGGCCAAACTGCGCAACCGGGCGCCAGCGCACAAACGGCCCAGGGTGGCGAGCAGTCGTCCCACGGCCAGGGCGAAGCCGGCACGGGTGAAACCCAGGCCAACGCCCCGCCACAGGCCGGTGGCAATGAAGTACCAGGCAGCGAACTGGGTGACGAGCAAACCACCACGCCGCCACTGCGCCCTGCCGACACGCGCCTGGAAGGCGAGCGCCGCCAAGCGCTGGAGCAATGGTTGCAGGAGATCCCGGACAACCCCGGCGAGCTGTTGCGCCGCAAATTCTGGTACGAACAGCAACAACATCAGGACACCACTCGATGAGCCGCCGCACCACCCTTTTGCTCCTGCTCGCGTTGTCGGCAGGCCACGCCCAGGCGGCGGACCTGGTCGCCAGCGTAGACCGCAGCCGCCTCAACTCCGGGGAAACGGTGGAGCTGACGGTGCAATCCAGTGATGTGACCCAGTTTGGCAAACCCGACCTGTCGCCCCTGGACGCGCAGTTCGAAGTCAGCGGCACCCGCCAGATCAACCAGCTCACCACGCTGGACGGCGACAACCACGCCACCACCCGCTGGATCATCACCCTGCTGCCCAAGGTGAACGGCAACGTGGTTATCCCGCCGCTGCAGGTGGGCGCACTCAAGACCCAGCCGATCACCCTGCAAGTGGTGGAAAGCGCCAGCCAGAACACCAGCGCCGAACTGGCCCCGGTGTTCATCGAAGCCAACCTCGACCAGACCAGCGTGTACGTGCAGGCCCAGGCACTGTTGACCGTGCGCGTGTACCACTCGGTGTCGCTGTATGACGACAGCAGCCTCACGCCCTTGCAGATACCGGATGCACGTGTCGAACAACTGGGCGAATCACGCACCTATGAAAAGGTCATCAACAGCATCCGCCATGGCGTGATCGAAACCCGCTACGCCCTCTACCCGCAACACAGTGGCGCCGTGGTGATTTCGGCGCAGACCTTCAGCGCCACCCTGGTGGAATCGCGCCCCCCCCAGGAAAACACCCTGCAGGGCACCAAGCCGGGCAAGATGATTCACGTCAGCTCTGCGCCCCTGCCCTTGACGGTCAAACCCAAACCGGACGCCTACCCCGCCGACTCCCCCTGGCTACCCGCGCGCAGCCTCACCTTGAACGAAGGCTGGAACCCCACGCCCGACCACGTGCAGGTCGGCGACTCCCTGACCCGCAGCCTTACCGTGGAGGCCGAAGGCCTGTCCAGCGCACAGCTGCCGGCGCTGCCCGGCACCGAGGTCAACGGCCTGCGCCGCTATCCCGACCAACCGGTGATGGCTAATCGCACCAGCGATCGCGGCCTGACCGGCAGCCGTGAAGACCGCGAAGCCCTGGTGCCGACCCGCGCTGGCGAGTTGGAGTTGCCCGCGGTGGAAGTGGTGTGGTGGAACACCCACGAAGATCATCTGGAGCGCACCAGCCTGCCGGCGCGCACCGTGCAAGTGGCGGTGAACCCCAGCCTGGTGGTAGACACCCCCACGACACCGACCATCATCACCGCCCCCGACGATGACCGCCTGTGGCTGTGGCAACTGAGCACACTGATACTGGCCTGCACCACCCTGCTGGGCTTTGGCCTGTGGTGGCGCGCACGCCGGCAACCGGCGGTACAACGCGCCGCCCAGACCGGCCCCAGCCCACGCACCCTGCTCGACGACCTCAAGCGCGCCACCCAGGCCAACGACCCCCACGCCACCCGCCAGGCCCTCGACGCCTGGGCGCGGCAACAACCCGAAACCCTGGCCGACATGGCCGCACGGTTTGTGCCGTTGTCAGATGCCCTGGATGGTTTGAATGGCGCGTTGTACAGCGAAAGCGGCCAATACTGGTTGGGTGATGACCTGTGGCGTGCGATCAAAGCCATCCCCGTGGCCGAACGCGAGCAAGACCCGGCGACCGACACCACCAGCTTGCCGCCGCTCTACCCCAAGTAACCTAGCCTCAACCAACACCACAAAACCCCGTGGGAGCGGGCTTGCCCGCGATGGCGGTGTAACAGTCGGCAGATATGCTAGCTGATACTCCGCCATCGCAGGCAAGCCAGCTCCCACAGTTGATCTGCATCGCCTGATCGAGATGGCCCGCACCCTCGCCGACCGTGCGCTGGATTGCCTGCAACCCAACCCCACTAACGCCCCATAACCCCTGTAGGAGCGAGCTTGCTCGCGAAAAACTCACAGGCGCCGCGTTTATCCAGGAAGCCCGCGTTATCGTTGACGTTTTTCGCGAGCAAGAACTAGGCGTCCCCCTCGCTCCTACAATCAGCCATCAGGGCTAGCTCATACTCCGCTGATCGTGTCGGCCATGAGTCTGCGTGCACTTTTACAGGTAAACTCCCCTCCTTTTCATCTTCTCCACGGAGTTCGCCTTGCGTCTGTTTCATACCTCCGACTGGCACCTTGGGCAAAACCTGCACGGCCAGGAACGCGACTTCGAACACGCCTGTTTCCTTGAATGGCTGCTGGGCCAACTCAAGGCCCAGCGCCCGGATGTGCTGTTGATCGCCGGCGATATCTTCGACACGGTCAACCCGCCGCTCAAGGCCCAGGAGCGCTTGTATGACTTCATCATCAGCGCCCACGAACAACAGCCGACACTGACCATTGTGATGATTGCCGGCAACCATGACTCCGGTTCGCGCATCGAACTGCCGGCCCCGCTGATGCGCCGCCTGCGCACCCATGCCCTGGGCCGGGTGCTGTGGCTGGATGACGGGCAACTGGATGCCGACCGCCTGCTGATCCCGCTGCCCAATGCCAAAGGCAAGATCGCCGCCTGGTGCCTGGCACTGCCCTTCCTGCGCCCGGCGGAAGTCACCGGCGCACAGCTGGGCGATGATTACCTGCGCGGCATCGGCCAAGTGCATGAATGGCTGATCGCGGCCGCCAATGCCAAGCGCAACAAAGGCCAGGCGTTGATAGCCATCAGCCATGCACACATGGCCGGTGGATCGGTATCCGAAGACTCCGAACGCAGCTTGATCATCGGCAATGCCGAGGCGCTGCCCGCCACACTGTTCGACCGAAGCGTTGCTTATGTTGCCCTCGGCCATTTGCACAAGCCGCAAAAGGTCAATGGCGAGGAGCGCATTCGTTACAGCGGCTCGCCAATACCCTTGTCGTTCTCCGAAATCGGCTACAAACACCAGATTCTCGACGTGACGTTCCAGGGCGAAAGGCTGGTGGGCTGCGAACCGATCCTGATTCCCCGCTCCGTCAACCTGCAACGCCTGGAAGCCGCGCCTCTGGCCGATATCCTCAAGCAACTCGGTGAGCTGCCCGACATCGACTTGCTTGCCGAAACCCAGCGCCACCCTTGGCTGGAAGTGCGCGTGCGCCTGGACGAGCCGCAACCGGACCTGCGCCAACAGATCGAAACCGCGTTGCAAGGCAAGGCCGTGCGCCTGGTGCGTATCGCCACCGAATATGCCGGCACACGCGGCAGCGCAGAGGCAGACGATGCGCAACTGATCGAACTCGACCAGCTCACGCCCCAGGAGTTGTTCAGCCGCGCCTGGCAGGACAGCTACGGCAGTGAAGTGGATGAACAGACCTTGAAGGACTTCGCCGTGCTGCTCCAGGAAGTGCAACAGGAGGGCGAACAGCCATGAAAATTCTCGCCATCCGCTTGAAAAACCTCGCCTCTCTGGCGGGCCCGTTCGAAATCGACTTTACCGCCGAGCCGCTGGCCAGTGCGGGCCTGTTCGCCATCACCGGGCCGACTGGCGCGGGTAAAAGTACCCTGCTCGATGCGTTGTGCCTTGCGCTGTTTGGCGCGGTGCCGCGCCTGGGTGACACCGGCCAGGCCAAGATGCCGGACGCCGACACGGATATTTCCATCGGCGACCCGCGCACTCTGATTCGACGCGGCACAGGTGGCGGCTATGCCGAGGTGGATTTTGTCGGTGTCAGTGGCCGTCGCTACCGTGCGCGCTGGGAGGCCAACCGCGCCCGTGACAAGGCCAGCGGCAAGTTGCAGAACAGCCGGCAAAGCCTGATCGACCTGGACAGCGACCAACTGCTGGCCAGCCAGAAAACCGAATACAAGACCCAGCTGGAATTGGCCCTGGGCCTGAACTTCGAACAGTTCACCCGTGCGGTGCTACTGGCGCAAAGCGAGTTCAGCGCCTTCCTCAAGGCCAATGACAATGAGCGCAGTGAGCTGCTGGAGAAGCTCACCGACACCGCGCTCTACACCCAGCTCGGCCGCCGCGCGTTCGATAAAGCCAAAGAGGCCAAGGATGCGCACAAACAGCTGCAGGACCAAGCCACCGGCGTGGTGCCCCTGGCCCCCGAAGCCCGCGCCGAGCTGGATCAACAGTTGGCCCAAGCCCAGCAGCAGCTCAAGACCCAACAAGCTCAGCTCAAGCAGCTGGAGTTGCAGCACACCTGGCTCAAGGAGCTGCGTGAATGGCAGGAGCGCCATCGACACGCAGTGGAGCAACTGCAACGCGACGAACAGACCTGGGCCAGCCAAGGCCAGCAACGCCAGGACCTGAACCTTCTGGAGCAGTTGGCACCGCAACGCCATCACTTCCTGCGCCAGGCAGAGCTCGGCACCTTGCTGACGCCGCTGGCGGCACAAATTGCGCAGCACCTCGAGCAACAAACCGCCCTGCACACCCGTCAGGAACAGGCGCAACACCAGCAAGTGGCCGCCCAGGCAGCACTGGCCGAGGCCCTGAAACACCAGGCCGACGCCGCGCCCCTGCTGCGCCAGGCTATCGAAGAGCAAAACACCCTCGCCCACGTGAGCCGCGAACTGGCCAAGCGCAACGAGGAAAAACACCAGCACGAAAGCGCCTGTACCGAAGGCCAGGCCCTGCTCGACGGTTTGCAACACACGCAGGCCCAAGTCACCGAGCGTCTGCAACGCCTGGCCACCGAACTTGAGCACAGCGCCGCCCTCGCCCCGCTGAGCGATGCCTGGAACGCCTACCGTGACCGCCTGCAACAACTGGTGCTGATCGGCAATCGCCTCAACCAAGGCCAGGCCGAGCTGGGGCAACTCGAACAGCGCGCGAGCGCCGCGGCCGAACAGTTCACCCTACAGCGCGAAGCCCTGGATTTGCTCTACCACGAGGCCGGTGCCGAACCGCATGCGGTGGCCGAACAAATCCAATTGCTGGCCAGCCTGCTGCAAGACAACCGCAAGCAACAGCGCGCCTTCGAAGACCTGGCCCGCTTGTGGGACAGCCAGCAACAGCTGGACCAACAGGCGGGTGCGCTGACGCAAAAACTCGCCGAGGCCGCGCAAAAACGCGAACAACTGAACCAGATCGGCCTGCAAACCAAGGCCGAACTCACCGTTGCCGAACAAACCCTGGCGGTGACCAAGCAACTGCTGGAACGCCAACGCCTGGCCCGCAGTGCAAGCGTCGAGGAATTACGCGAGCAGTTGCAGGATGACCAACCCTGCCCGGTGTGCGGTAGCCACGAACACCCCTACCACCAGCCCGAGGCTCTGCTGCAAAGCCTGGGCCGCCATGATGAAAGTGAAGAGGCGGCAGCGCAGAAAGTCGTCGACAGCCTCAAGGAAAAACTCACCGAACTGCGCGGTGAAGTGGGCGGCCTGATCGCTCAGCAAAAAGAGTTTCTGCAACAACAGGAACAGTTGGCCACGCAGCAGCAGGGGTTGGCACCGAGCCTGCAAGCCCACCCACTGTCTGCTTCGCTGTTCGCCCAGGACGCCGCCAAGCGCAGCCCTTGGCTGGCCCAGCAATTGGCCCAATTGAGCCAAAGCATCAGCCAGGACGAACAACGCCAGGGCGCCCTGCTCAACCTGCAACAGAACGCCGGGCGCTTGCAGCAACAATTGCAAGCGGCCCAAGAATCCAGCCAGCAAGCCCGGCAATTGTTCGTGGACCAACAAAGGCAACTGGCCGGCGACCGCGAACGCCTGGAGGCGGAACTCGGCGCCTTCGCCAGCCTGTTGCCCGCCGAGACGCTGGAGGGTTTGCGCAGCGCGCCTGCGGCGACCTTCATGCAGCTCGACCAGCAGGTCAGCCAGCGCCTTGAGCAGTTAGGCCATCAACGCGATGAGCAGGCCGAGCAGCAGGAGCGCCAACAGGCCATCGAGAAACAACACACCCACCAACAGCATCGCCAGCAGCAACTCGACGCCTTGAATCTGCAAGTCGCAGAGCTGGCCGACCAGCAACACGCCGTCCAGGAAAAACTCCGCGCCTTGCTAGGGGACCACCCCAGCGCCGGGCACTGGCAACAGCAGCTGGAGCAAGCCGTCACCCAGTCCCGGCAAAGCGAGACCGACGCCAACCAGGAACTGCACGCGGTGCACACGGCCCAAGTACAGCTGGCCGCCGACCTCAAGGCCCAGCAGCAACGCCAGCAGGCAGTGGAAGCGGAGCAGCACGCCCTTGCGACACGCATCGGCGAATGGCGCGCCCTGCACCCCGAACTGGATGACCAGGACCTGGCGCGCCTCTTAGCCCTTGATGAAGCCCAGGTCGCGCAGTTGCGCCAGCACCTGCACAGCAGCGAAAAGGCCGTCGAGCAAGCCAAGGTTCTGCTGCACGAGCGCGAACAGCGCCTGGCCGAACACCAGGCCCTGCACAACGGCAACCTGGAGGCCGAGCAGTTGGACGCCACCCTGGCAACGCTTGACCAGCAGCTGCTTGAGGGTGAGAAACACTGCGCCGAACTGCGCGCACGCCAGGCCGAAGACCAGCGCCGCCAGAATGCCAACCAGGCCCTGGCCGAACAGATCGCCAAGGCTTACGAGCAGTGGCAGCGCTGGGCACGCCTGAATGCGCTGATCGGCTCGGCCACCGGCGACACCTTCCGCAAGATCGCCCAGGCCTACAACCTTGACTTGCTGGTACACCATGCCAACGTGCAACTGCGCCAACTGGTACGCCGCTATCGGCTCAAACGCGGCGGCAGCATGCTCGGGCTGTTGGTGATGGACACAGAGATGGGCGATGAACTGCGCTCGGTACACTCGCTGTCCGGTGGCGAAACCTTCCTGGTGTCATTGGCACTGGCGTTGGGGCTGGCCTCGATGGCGTCGAGCACCTTGAAGATCGAGTCGCTGTTTATCGACGAAGGCTTTGGTAGCCTTGATCCGGAGTCGTTGCAATTGGCGATGGACGCCCTGGACGGTTTGCAGGCCCAGGGCCGCAAGGTGGCGGTGATCTCCCACGTACAGGAAATGCATGAACGCATCCCGGTGCAGATCCAAGTCCAGCGCCAGGGCAATGGCCTGAGCACGTTGGAGGTCAAGTGAGCGAAGCGCTGCTGTATTCGTTCCGGCGCTGCCCCTATGCAATGCGGGCGCGGCTGGCGTTGCGTTATTCCGGCGTGGCGGTGAGCATTGTCGAAGTCAGCTTGAAAGCCAAGCCAGCCGAGATGCTCGCGCTGTCGCCCAAGGGCACGGTGCCGGTGTTGAACATCGAAGGGCGCGTGATCGAAGAAAGCCTGCAGATCATGGAGTGGGCGCTGGCGCAGCACGATCCCGATGATTGGCTGCTGCAAGGTGACCCTGGGGTGCTGGCGTTGATTGCCGAGAATGATCAGGTGTTCAAGCATCATTTGAATCGATACAAGTACGCCGAACGCTACCCGGAGCAATCGATGGAGCATTATCGGGCCGAGGGTGAAGTGTTCTTACAGAAACTGGAAACATTGTTGGCAGACCGTGAGTACCTGCTCGCCGATCACCTGAGCCTGGCAGATGCGGCGCTGATGCCGTTTGTACGCCAGTTTGCCCATGTGGATCGGGAGTGGTTTGCGAGCACGCCGTATCGGCGTTTGCAGGCCTGGCTGCAACGATTTATGGATTCACCGTTGTTTATGGCGGTGATGGCAAAACCCTGAGGCCAACCCAACCAACTGTGGGAGCTGGCTTGCCTGCGATGGTGTCCGTTCAATCGACAGAGATGTCGAATGTGCTGCCCCCCTGGTAACCACAATGCGAAGCGAGCCGC
>NZ_JAOTNW010000041.1:0-13404 GCF_036346515.1 Pseudomonas sp. AM4(2022) | reverse complement strand
CGGCCGTTACCGCAGGAATGGATATACACCCGGTATACCTGCGTCGCCTGTCAGGCCGCCTTCGCGAGCAAGCCCGCTCCCACAGTTGGATCGCGGGGTGTCAGGTGGATAGGCGTCGGCTGGGAGGCCGCCATCGCAGGCAAGCCAGCTCCCACAGGCAGCATTTGCAGCCGACCGATTCGGCCCGGTGTTGCATGAATTCTGAGGATGCCCACCCGGCTCAACAACGCAATCCTTGCGTCGCAACAAGCCCCAGAGCCGAGTGGACGGGGCGCATCATAAGGAGTGAAACGGCACTTGTCCTCCAGACAATTCTGAACAAATGTGCACATTCCAAGTGTGTGGCTAGGGATTGCTTAACCCAGCCGCCCAACAATTTCGTCTTTGATCAATAGCCGTTTCTTCTTCAGCTTTTCCACATCCTCATCGCTGGCACTGGCTTTTTCCGCCGCCAGCACCTCCCCGTCGGCAGCATCATATTGGGTGAGCAACGAATCCAACCGTTTGTCCTGCGCCCTGCGTTCGTGAACAACTTCCTTGCTCAACCCCAAGTCCTGATACAGGTCGTGTTTCACTGGCATGGCGTACCTCCACAGATTGATCGATGGTCTACGCCCTTGAAGCTAGCCCATTCCAACCGGTCTTGTCATGTTTGAGGCCAACAACGTCCCGTTCGTCGCGGCGCACGCGATGGGATCAAACCTTTACCCCGCCCTGCCCTCCACTGTAGATCGCCACCCCAGGGAGAACGGTTTTATGAATCACGTTGCCACTGCTGCCGACACCCAATGCATCAACACCCTACGCACCCTGGCCATGGATGCCGTGCAGAAGGCCAATTCGGGTCACCCTGGCACGCCCATGGGCCTGGCGCCGGTGGGTTATACGTTGTGGAGTCGCTTCCTGCGTTATCACCCCGAGCATCCTGACTGGCCCAACCGTGACCGTTTTGTGCTGTCGGTAGGGCATGCCTCGATGCTGCTGTATTCGCTGTTGCACCTGGCCGGTGTGGTGGAGATCGATGCCCATGGCCAGCGCTCGGGCCAGCCGGCCGTCAGCCTGGACGATATCAAGCAGTTCCGGCAGATCGGCTCCAAGACCCCAGGCCATCCCGAGTACCGCATGACCACGGGCGTGGAAACTACCACCGGCCCGTTGGGCCAGGGCTGCGCCAACAGCGTGGGCATGGCCATGGCCGAGCGATGGCTGGGCCAGCGCTTCAACCGCGACGGCCAGGTGCTGTTTGACTACGACGTTTACACCCTGTGCGGTGACGGCGACATGATGGAGGGCATCAGCAGCGAAGCCGCGTCCCTGGCCGGGCACTTGAAGCTCGATAACCTGTGCTGGATCTATGACAACAACACCATCAGCATCGAGGGCCACACTGAGCTGGCGTTCAGTGAAGACGTGATCCAACGCTTCCAGGCTTATGGCTGGCACACTGTGCATGTCACCGACGCCAATGACTTGCAGGCCTTGAGCGTGGCGTTGGAAACCTTCAAGGCCAACACCGGCGCTCCCACCTTGATCGTGGTGGACAGCGTGATCGGCTACGGCTCACCGCACAAACACAACACCGCTGCGGCCCATGGCGAACCACTGGGAGAGGACGAGATTCGTCTGACCAAGGCCGCCTATGGCTGGCCGCAGGATTCAAGCTTTCTCGTGCCCGAAGAGGCTCGCACACTGTTGCGCGATGCCCTTTACGAACGCGCCGAGCCGCTGTACGCCGAGTGGAACCAGACCCTGGCCGCCCTCGACCCGCAACGGGCCGATGAGCTGCAACGCATGCGCGCCGGGGAAATGCCCGAGCAATGGCAGGCGCACCTGCCCAGCTTTGCCGCCGATGCCAAAGGCGTCGCCAGCCGTGCTTCGGGCGGCGAGGTATTGAATGCCTTCGCCCAACAGATTCCATGGTTGCTGGGCGGTTCGGCGGATTTGTCGCCCTCGACCAAGACCAACCTCACCTTCGACGGTGCCGGGCGTTTCAGCGCGGATGACTACAGCGGGCGCAACTTGCACTTCGGTATCCGCGAACACGCCATGGGCGCGATTGCCAATGGCATGGCGCTGTCCTACCTGCGCCCGTACACCTCGACCTTCCTGGTGTTCAGCGACTACATGAAACCGCCGATCCGCCTGGCAGCAATCATGGAGTTGCCGGTGATCTTCGTGTTTACCCATGACTCCATCGGCGTAGGCGAAGACGGGCCCACCCACCAGCCCATCGAACACCTGACCCAACTGCGTGCCACGCCGGGGCTGTTGACGCTACGGCCAGGCGATGCGAATGAAACCCTTGAGCTGTGGAAGGTGGCGTTGGCACAAACCCATCGGCCCAGCTGTATGGTGTTATCGCGCCAGGCATTGCCGACCCTCGACCGCAACCACTATGCCGCAGCTTCCGGCGCGGCCAAAGGTGCCTATGTGTTGGCCGGCGCGGATCAACCGGAGGTCATCCTGATCGCCACCGGCAGCGAAGTCAGCCTGGCGGTGGCCGCCTATGAGCAGCTCAAAGACCAAGGCATTGGCGCTCGCGTGGTGTCGATGCCCAGCTGGGAGCTGTTCGAAGACCAGGGCCAAGCCTACCGCGACAGCGTCCTGCCGCCTGCGGTTAAAGCCCGTGTAGTGGTGGAGCAGGCAGGGCCCTTGGGATGGGACCGCTACGTCGGGCAGACCGGCGCCAAAGTGGTGATGAACAGCTTCGGCGCCTCGGCACCGCTGGCCAAGTTGCAGGAGAAGTTCGGGTTTACCGTGGAGAATGTGGTGAAGCTGGCCAAAGAGCAGATCCAGCACAACCTCACTGACTGACACTGGGCTTAATGTGGGAGCGGGCTTGCTCGCGAAGACGTCGGCCCAGCAAACATTATATTGACTGACCTGCCGCTTTCGCGAGCAAGCCCGCTCCCACAGGAGTCTGCGCTTAACTGACTGGCATCAGGGCTTGCCCCTCCCACATTTTGGACATCAGCACCCGTTAGATCAGTGATTGGGCCAGATAAGGTGCAGTGCGGCTGTGCTTGCTCTTGGCAACCTTGTGGGGCGTGCCGCACGCCACCACCGTTCCGCCCAGGTCCCCTGCCCCCGGGCCGATATCAATCACCCAGTCACTCTGGGCCACCACGCGCATTTCATGCTCCACCACAACCACCGTATGCCCCGCCTCCACCAAGTGATTCAACTGGCTGAGCAAACGATCGACGTCCTTGGGGTGCAAGCCGGTGGTCGGTTCGTCCAAGACATACAAGGTGGCGCCCCGGGCGTTACGTTGCAGTTCAGTGGCGAGCTTGATGCGTTGGGCTTCACCGCCGGACAGCTCGGTAGCCGGCTGCCCCAGGCGCAGATAACCCAGGCCGATATCGCGCAGCACAAGCAACGAACGCAGGATGCCCGGCTGCTCGGCAAACACTTGCACCGCCTGCTCCACCGTCAGCCCCAGCACCTGGGCGATGTTCAAGCCCTGCCATTTGATCGCCAGGGTATCGGGGTTATAGCGCGCGCCGTGACAGGTCGGGCATGGCGCGTACACGCTGGGCATGAACAGCAACTCAACGCTGACAAAACCTTCACCCTCACAGTTTGGACAACGGCCCTTGGCGACATTGAAGGAGAACTGCCCGGCATCGTAATTGCGCTTCTTGGCCGCTGGCGTGGCGGCGAACAGTTTGCGCACGTTGTCGAACAGCCCGGTATAGGTCGCCAGGTTGGAACGCGGCGTGCGGCCGATGGGCTTCTGGTCCACCTGCACCAGGCGCTGGATGTGCTCCAGCCCGGCGCTGATGCGCCCGCCACTGGCTTGCGGTGCAGCATCTTCCAGGCTCGGTTCGTCGTCGCTTTCCAGCACACGCCCCAGGCCCGTGCCCACCAGTTCTAGCAGCGCCTGGCTGACCAGGCTGGATTTGCCCGAGCCGGAAATCCCCGTCACCGCGGTGAAACAGCCCAGCGGGAAATCCACGTTCAAATTATTCAGGTTATTTCGCGTCACGCCTGTAAGCTTCAGCCACCCGGCCGGCTCGCGGCTTGGCGCATTGGCCGGGCGAGGTTGGGCAAACAGGTATTCACGGGTCTGCGAGGCCTCGACATCCGCCAACCCTGCGGGCGGCCCGCTGTACAACACTTGCCCGCCATGCTCGCCGGCAGCCGGGCCCACGTCGATCAGCCAGTCGGCGCGGCGCATGGTTTCCAGGTCATGTTCCACCACAAACAGCGAATTGCCCGCGGCCTTCAAACGATCAAGCGCCGTGAACAATGCTTCGCCATCCGCCGGGTGCAGTCCCGCCGAAGGCTCATCGAGCACATAAATGACGCCGAACAACTGCGAGCCCAATTGGGTAGCCAGGCGCAGACGCTGCAGCTCCCCGGACGACAAGGTCGGCGTGCTGCGCTCCAGGGACAGGTAGCCCAGGCCCAGCTCGATCAAAGTATTGACCCGTTCGAGCAGGTCCTGGGCGATGCGTTGGGCTGCCAGGCGTTTTTCCACCGACAGCTTCATCCTGTCCTGCCCCGCAGCCACCGGCCGCAGCAACTCGGCCAATTGCGCCAGGGACAATTGCGACAGCTCACCGATATCCACCCCGGCAAACTTCACCGACAACGCCGCCTGGTTCAGACGTTTGCCCTCGCACAATGGGCAGGCACTGCCTTGCATGAACTGCGACACGCGCTTTTTCATCAGCGCGCTCTGGGTGTGGGCGAAGGTGTGCAGGATATAGCGTCGGGCGCCGCTGAAGGTGCCTTGGTAACTGGGCTCCAACTTGCGTTTCAACGCCTCGCGGGTCTGCTGCGGGGTGAAGCCGGCGTACACCGGTACGGTGGGGGTTTCTTCGGTGAACAGAATCCAGTCGCGCTGCTTTTTCGGCAGTTCGCGCCACGGGATGTCCACGTCATAGCCCAGGGTCACGAGGATGTCGCGCAGGTTCTGGCCCTGCCACGCCAACGGCCAGGACGCCACTGCGCGCTGGCGGATGGTCAAGGACGGATCGGGCACCATCAGCGCTTCGGTCACTTCATACACGCGGCCCAGGCCGTGGCATTGCGGGCACGCGCCCTGGGGCAGGTTCGGCGAGAAGTCCTCGGCGTACAACATGGCCTGCCCTTTCGGATAACGGCCGGCGCGGGAATAGAGCATGCGGATCAAGCTCGACAAGGTGGTGACACTGCCCACCGAGGAGCGCGCACTGGGTGTACCGCGTTGCTGTTGCAGGGCCACGGCAGGCGGCAAGCCTTCGATGCTGTCTACATCCGGCACGCCGACCTGGTCGATCAAGCGCCGCGCATAGGGCGCCACCGATTCGAAATAGCGGCGCTGGGCCTCGGCATACACCGTGGAAAACGCCAGGGACGATTTGCCGGAGCCAGACACGCCGGTAAACACCACCAGGGCGTCCCGGGGAATATCCACATCGACATTGCGCAAGTTATGTTCACGGGCGCCACGCACCCTGACGAAGCCCGTTTGCCGGGCGGTGAGCGGTGGGATGTTGCGCTGTGATGTCATGGGCAACCTTGTCTTGCGCCAAGCACCCTGCGCACACGTTGGGTCAGGGCATCGGGGCTGTAGGGTTTGCTCAGCAGGTGGATATCGGCGCTGAGCAGATGATTGGAAGACAGAATGTCGCGGGTGTGGCCAGAGGTAAACAGCACCGGCACCGGCGGGTTCTGCGCGCGGGCCCAGGTGGCCAGGTCGGTGCTCTTGACCCGACCGGGCATCACCACATCGGTGAAGATCAGGTCCGGCGACACGCCGCGCTGCAACACTTGCATCGCGCGGTCGCCATCCTCGGCGGTCAGTACGGTATAGCCCGATTGCTGCAGCAACTCGACCACCGTCAGGCGCACGCCTTCGTTGTCCTCGACCACCAGAATGGTTTCCTGGCCGCTGCCTTGCGGGTCCGCATCACTGTCGTCGTCGAAGCATTCAGGCTCCAGGCAGTGGGGAAAATACATCTGTACCACCGAGCCCTTGCCCTCCTCGCTCCACATGTCCACGTGCCCGCCACTTTGGCGCACAAAACCGAACACCATGCTCAGGCCCAGGCCGGTGCCGTGGCCTTCGCGCTTGGTGGTAAAGAAGGGTTCGAATGCGCGCTTGAGGGTCGCCTCGGACATGCCCACGCCGGTGTCGGCCACGGCCAGGCGCACGTACTCGCCGGGCTTGATGCTTTTACCTACGCAATCTTGCGGGTGGAGGATGACGTTTTCCCCGGTGATACGAATTACGCCCTCGCCCTGCATGGCATCGCGGGCGTTGATCGCCAGGTTGAGCAACGCGTTTTCCAGCTGGTTGCGGTCGACATTGATGCACCAGGAGTCCTGGGGCAGTTGCACGTCGATATGAATGGTTTCCCCCAGCGCCCGTTGCAACAGCTCGCCCAGGCCGGCGTAGATGCGCTGCGGGTTATACACCGCCGGAGACAAGGGCTGGCGACGGGCAAAGGCCAGCAGTTGCGACGACAGCTTGGCCCCCCGCTCCACAGCGGCGATGGCCGCGGTGACGCGACGTTGCACCTGACAATTGTCCGGCTCATGCCGGGCGAGCAAATGCAGGTTGCCGGCGATCACTTGCAGCAGGTTATTGAAGTCATGGGCCACGCCACCGGTCAGGCCGCCAATCGCTTCCAGCTTCTGTGACTGGCGCAACTGGTCTTCTGCGGCTGACCGCGCCTGCACTTCAGCGGCGACGCGTTGCTCCAGATTATGGGTGAGCTCCTGGCGCACCCGCTCGGACTTCACCAGTTCGGTGGTTTCCACCACAATCGCCAGCACCCCGGCCGGCTGTTGGTTGTCCCCGGCCACGGGGCTGTAATAGAGGTCCAGCCACACGCTTTCCGGTTGGCCGTGACGCGATAACACCAGCTCCTTGTTATTGAATGACAAGGTGCCGCCCGCCAGGCACGTATCCACCACATGCCGATTGAACTCGGCCACTTCCGGCCAGCCCAGTTCTACCGGAGTGCCCAAGAGATAGGGATGGCGCCCGCCGGCAAATACCGAATAGCTGTCGTTGTAGATCATGTACCCCGCCCGCCCCCACAGCATCACCATCGGCACGGGTGAGGCGAGCATCATTTGCACGGTGCAAGCCAGGCTCGTGGACCACTGATCCAAAGGGCCAAGGTCGGTACTTGACCAGTCAAATGTGCGAATCCGCTGGGCCATTTCGCCGGCCCAGCCTTCACAGCCATGGGGGTTGGATAAAAATTGCATGATTGGGCTCTGTGCAGGGACAAGACAGTCGCAAGTTTTGGAGCGCGCCAGCGGTGGATGGTTTCATCCTGAACACAGAGGAATGCACAAACCCCTGGAACTCAATGAAAATCCCGGCTGCGCACCACCATTCCATCCAGCAACGGCGTCAAATCGGTGAGGCGTCCCGCGATCAAATGCCGCACCTCACCCACCGCCTCCCAACGGCCGTCCACCTTGAGCAAACGCGAGCCCACCAGCGCCTGGCGCTGACGCTCGGCCAGGTCGCGCCAGACCACCACATTGAGGTTGCCGAACTCATCTTCCAGGGTGACAAAGGTCACGCCGCTCGCCGTGCCTGGGCGCTGGCGGCCAGTGACCAGCCCGGCGATGCTCACGTTGCGCCCATGTTCCACCGCCAGCAACTCCTGGGAACTGCGGCAACGGCGCCGGCGTAACTCGGCGCGCAACAACGCCAGGGGATGAGGCCCCAGGGTGGTGCCGAGGGTGGCGTAATCGGCGTGCAAATCTTCGCCTACCGTGGGCTCGGGCAATGCCACCCGCGTTTCATCGGGGCTCGGCAGGCCGGCAAACAAGCCCAGTTGCTGATGCACACCGGCTACGTCCCAGCGCGCCTGATGGCGGTTGCCGGCCAGGGCACGCAAGGCCCCGGCATCCGCCAGCAGCGCCTGGGCACGCGTATCCAGGCCGGCGCGCGCGTCCAGGTCAGCGATGTCGTTGAACAGCCGCTGCTGCCTCGCCGCTTCGATACGCCGCCCGTCTTCCTCGCGAAACCCCGAGATCATGCGCAAGCCCAGACGAATCGCCGGTTGCTGGCCGTCGATGGGCTCCAGGCTGCACTCCCAGTCACTGGCCTGCACATCCACCGGGCGGATCTGCAAGCGATGGCGCCGAGCGTCCTGCAGGATCTGGTCCGGGCTGTAGAAGCCCATGGGCCAGCTGTTGATCAGGGCGCAGGCGAAGGCTGCCGGCTCATGGCATTTGAGCCAGCAACTGGCGTAGGTCAGCAAGGCGAAACTGGCGGCGTGGGACTCAGGGAAACCATAGCTGCCAAAGCCCTTGATCTGCTCGAAAATCTGCGCGGCAAAGGCTTCGGTGTAGCCGTTTTTCAGCATGCCGGTGCGCAAGCGCTGCTGATGCGGCTCCAGGCCACCGTGGCGTTTCCAGGCGGCCATGGAGCGGCGCAACTGGTCGGCCTCGCCGGGGCTATAGTCAGCGGCGACCATGGCGATTTGCATCACCTGTTCCTGGAACAGCGGGATGCCCAGGGTGCGTTCCAGCACGGCTTCCAATTGCGGCGACGGATAGGTCGTGGGCTCTTCATTATTCCGCCGACGCAAGTACGGATGCACCATGCCGCCCTGGATCGGCCCAGGCCGCACAATGGCAACCTCGATCACCAGGTCATAAAACGTCTGCGGCTTGAGCCTGGGCAACATCGACATCTGCGCCCGCGACTCGATCTGGAACACACCGATGGTGTCGGCCTTGCTGATCATGGCGTAGGTGGCCGAGTCTTCCTTGGGAATTGTGGCCAGGCTCAAGTCCCGGTGGCGATGCCGGCGCAGCAAATCGAAACAGCGGCGGATCGCGCTGAGCATGCCCAGGGCGAGGATGTCCACCTTGAGCAAGCCGACGGCGTCGAGGTCGTCTTTGTCCCACTGGATAATGGTGCGCTCGGCCATGGCCGCATTTTCCACCGGCACCAGGGTGTCCAGCGGGTATTCGCTGATCACAAAGCCGCCAGGGTGCTGGGACAGGTGCCGCGGAAAACCGATCAGTTGCTGGGTCAATGTCAAGACACGGCGCAGCAGTGGGCTGTCCGGGTCGAAGCCGCTTTCACGCAGGCGCTCCAACGGCGGCGCCTCATCACTCCAGCGCCCGCAGCAATCGGCCAAGGCGTTAATCTGGTCCGCCGGCAGCCCGAGGGCCTTGGCCACATCACGTACCGCGCCCGTGGCGTGGTAACTGCTGACCACCGCCGTCAAGGCTGCACGGGTGCGGCCATAGCGCTGGAACACGTATTGCAGCACCTCTTCGCGGCGTTCGTGCTCAAAGTCCACGTCGATGTCCGGCGGCTCGTTGCGCTCTTTGGACAGGAAGCGCTCGAACAGCAGGTTGGTCAGGCTCGGGTTGATTTCGGTGATGCCCAGGGCAAAACACACCGCCGAGTTAGCCGCCGAACCACGGCCCTGGCACAGGATCGAACGGCTGCGGGCGAAACGCACGATGTCATGTACCGTAAGGAAATAGCTTTCGTAACCCAGCTCGCTGATCAGCTGCAGTTCACGATGGATTTGCTGCAAGGTCTTGTCGTCGATGCCTTCGGGCCAGCGCTGGGCGATGCCTTCTTCAGTGAGGGTGCGCAGCCAGGATTGGGCGTCATGCCCCGCGGGTACCAGCTCGCGTGGATAGTGATAGCGCAGCTGGCCGAGGTCGAAGGTGCAGCGCCGCGCGATGGCGAGGGTTTCATCCAGTAAGGCCTGGGGATACAGCGCCGCCAGCGCGTCGAGGCTGCGCAGGTGGCGTTCGCCATTGGGGTGCAGGCGCGTGCCAGCTTCGGCCACCGGCACATGGTGACGGATGGCGGTCATGGTGTCTTGCAGGGCACGGCGACCCCGCGCATGCATATGCACATCGCCGCAGGCCACGGCAGGGATTTGCAGGCTGTGGGCCAGTTGCAAACGCTGTTGCAGATGGCGTGCATCGTCCTGGCCGCAATGCAGATGCACCGCCAGCCACAGGCGCTGGTCGAAGGTGCGGCGCAGCCAGTCGAGGCTGGCCTGGGTGTCGCTGTCTTGCGCAACCCACAACGCCAAAAGACCGGACAACGGTTGCTCGAAATCTTCCTGTAGCAGGCGATAGCGGCCCTTTTCAGCCCGCCGCCGGGCCAGGGTGATCAGCCGGCAAAGGTGCTGGTAACCGCTCAGGTTCTCCACCAGCAGCACCAGTTTCGGGCCGTTTTCGATGTGCATTTCGCTGCCGATAATCAACGGCAAGTCCACGGCTTTGGCGGCTTGCCAGGCGCGCACGATGCCTGACAGCGTGCATTCATCGGTGATCGCCAGGGCGCTGTAGCCTTGGCGCTTGGCGCGCTCGAAAAGTTCCAGCGCACTGGAGGCGCCACGCTGGAAGCTGAAATTAGACAGGCAGTGCAGCTCGGCATAATTCATACGTCACCCCTCCCCTGTAGGAGCGAGCTTGCTGTGGCGAGGGAGCTTGCTCCCGCTGACTGCGCAGCAGTCTCCGGCTTTTATTGGGGGCGCTGCGCACCCCAGCGCAAGCAAGCTTGCTCGCCACAGTAAGTGCGCTCCAGCAGAGGGGAGGCTCATGCAAACCACCCTTGCAACCACAGCCCATCGCCTTGCCCCACCGTGCGATAGGCCCAACCCTGCTGGCCGGCGCGGGTCTGGACCAGGTAATAGTCGCGGCGGACATCGGCGCCATCCCACCAGCCGGATTCGATGCGCTCCGGGCCCATCAGGATCTGTACGCCGTGCTCGGCCAGCAAGGTCGGTTGCGGCAACAACCAGCCTGGGCGCCGGACCTTGTTCAAGGTCGGGCACGCCTGGTGGTCGGTCGTGGCCTGCCAGGCACATTCGGGGCGATGGTCGGCCTGAAAACGCAGGCCCTGCACCGCCTCATCCCCCAGGCGTGCACGCAGGCGCTCGCGCAATTGTTCCCACGGTAGGGTTTGTTGCGGGCGGTCGTCGAACAGGTCCTGGCGTTGCGGCACGAACACCGGCAAGTCCTCGGCCACCAAACGCACACCCCGCACCGGCGCGGTGACCTGTACCTGCTCCAGACGCCCACGGGCCAGTTCGAACAACATCGAAGGCTCGCGCTCGGCACTGAGCAGGCCCACCTTGATCACGCTGTCTTGTGCCTGGGCGTGTTCCAGGTGCAGGTCAAAGCGCTGCACGCCACTGTCACGCCCGCACAGGAAAGCGGACAGGTCGCCGGTCAAGCGCCGCAAGGGGAACAGCAGCGCCTGGTGGGATTGCACATCGAAATTCAACTCGATGCGTGCATCGAACTGGTCGGGCGGTTGATAAAAATCCAGGGGCAATGGCCGCTGCCCGCTCAGGGCGTCGAGGTGCTTGAGCAGGCTGGCGTCAAAGCGTCGCGCCAGGGTATGCCGGGGCAAGGCCTGCACCTGGGCCAGGCTGCGCAGGCCCATGCGCGACAAGGCAGTGGCGGCCTGGGGTTCAAGGCCCGCGCGGTCGATAGGCAACGATGCCAGGGCCTGCATCAGGGCGCGGTCATCGGCCACGGCCAGGCCGTCGTAGCCGTTTGCCAATATCCGCGCCGCCGCCGGGTTGGGCGCAGCGACGATGCGATGGCGAAAGCCAAGCTCGGTCAGCTCTTTGCGCAAACGCGCCTCGAGGTGCGGCCAGGGCCCGAACAGGCCCAGGCTCGATTCGATCTCGAACAACAAGGCCCGCGGATAATACAGGCTGACCTGGGAGCTGAAACGATAGGCCCAGGCGGCCAGAAACTGCTGCAGGCGCTCGATCTCCAACGGGTCGTATTCCACACAGGCAAACTGCTTGACCAGGGCATGGGCCGCCGTCAACGATTGACCGGGGCGCAGGCCCAAGGCGCGGGCGGCGGCGTTGACGGTTTGCAGCACGCGCCGCTGCGGCGTGCCGGCCAGCAGCGCCAGCGGCTGGTCGGGTTCGGGATGCACACGCTGTGCCCCGTCCAGCGCCAATTGCGGGAAGACAATACACACCCAACGCATGGCAACCTCAATGCCCCACCAGGGCAATCGGCGCCGGATGGGCCAGCCCGCCACGGCACTTGAGCACCCGTACTTGCGCGGGCCTGGCCTCGACCGCCAGGCGCAGGGCGGCAGGCGAGGCATTGATCGCCTCGCTCAGGGAGCGCCAGGCAAACGCCAGGGTCTGCCCGGTTTCCGCCGCCACCTGCAAACGCCGCAAAGCGCGATCATCGGCCTTGCGCGGCCAGCACAACACCGCACCGCAACTGCCCGAACGCAGGCATTGCTCCACCGCCCACAGCGCGTCACGCTCCTCGGCCTGGATAATGGACAGCTGGCGCACATCCACCCCGGCGTTCTGCCACGCATGAGGATAGGGGGTATAGGGCGGCGCCACCAGCACAATGCGCTCGCCCAGGGCCGACAAGCGTGCCAGTGTGGGCAGCACCAGTTGCAACTCGCCCACCCCGTCCTGGGCCATCAGGATTTCACTCAAGGCCGATTCCGGCCAGCCGCCACTGGGCAGCACCGCATCCAACGCCGCCAGCCCCGTGGGGTGTACGCTGGCCGGTGGCGCGGCGGGCCGGCCCTTCCAGACTCGCCCGCCACGGAACAGCGAGTCCAGGGCAACCACGGCGCCCATCAGCCTTGCCTCACCAGGCCGCAGAACACGCCTTCGATGGCCAGGTCCTGCCCGGGCCCGACCACGATAGGTTGATAGGCCGGGTTGCGCGGCAACAGGCGTACACTGTCGCCGTGGCGCTCGAAACGCTTGATGGTGACGTCGCCGTCCAGGCGCGCCACCACAATCTGCCCGTTCAGGGCTTCGGCACTGCGGCGCACGCCCACCAGGTCGCCATCGAGAATGCCATCTTCAATCATCGAATCGCCCTGCACCCGCAGCAGGTAATCGGGAGTTTTGGCGAAAGTGGCGGGGTCCAGTTGCAAGCGGCTGTGCACCTCAGCATCGGCGCCAATCGGCCGACCGGCCGCCACACGGCCGAGCACTGGTACATCCAGCCACTCGGGACGCGCAGGTTGATTGAGCAGGCGGATGCCACGGGCCTGGTTGGGGTTAACCTCGATAAAGCCGGCTTCGGTCAGCGCCACCACATGCTTGCGGGCGACGCTGCGCGAGGCGAAGCCGAACGCCTCGGCGATCTCGGCGAGGCTGGGAGGCTGACCTTGTTGCGCGATGCGCTCGCGAATGAAGGTCAGGATGGCGGTGCGGCGGGGGGTCAGGTTTGTCATGGAGTACATTTGTACTCCTGTGGGATATTTCTGACAATAACCGTCAGTCGGGGCTGGGTGTTACACCAGTGGGAGGGGGCTTGCTCCCGTGACGGCCTGACAGCCGACGCCCGCCTACCTGACACCCCACGATTCAACTGTGGGAGCTGGCTTGCCTGCGATGGCGGCCTGAAAGCCGACGATGTTATCCGTGTACATATCCATTCCTGCGGCAACGGCCA
>NZ_JAOTNW010000040.1:0-16592 GCF_036346515.1 Pseudomonas sp. AM4(2022) | reverse complement strand
AAAACCCCTGTCTGCTAACGCAGACAGGGGTTTTGTTTATGTAGAAGCTCATGAATTTCACCGGCACGTTGCCAACGCAACGGTCTGGTACACAGAATTTCTTGACGACCATAGAGCATTGGAACCACCTGATCCCATCCCGAACTCAGCAGTGAAACGATGCATCGCCGATGGTAGTGTGGGGTTTCCCCATGTGAGAGTAGGTCATCGTCAAGATTGAATTCCGAAACCCCTGTCTGCTAACGCAGACAGGGGTTTTGTCGTTTGGGGCAGCTCATCACCGCGAATCTGCTTTATCCCTACCGCCTGTCGGTTTTCTACGCTAAAAGAAGATGCTTCTCACAAATTTCTAAGATTTGTCGAGGTTTGGCCGAAAGCCTGACGAGCCATGCGTGCACCGAAATAGAGCGACCGCAGAGTCCGCCTATCCCGTTACATGGAATGTTCCACTCGGCACGCTCACCCCCCTTTGGCAAAAGAAGTCGATGAAATGAATCTCAAGTTCAGTCATAAAATTCTGTTGGCCGCGTCAGGCGTCGTGGTTTTAGCCTTCGCGTTATTCACCCTCTACAACGACTACCTGCAGCGCAGCACCATCAGGCAAAACCTGACGTCGTCCATCCAGCAATCCGGCGAGCTCACCGCCAGCAGTGTGCAGAACTGGCTGAGTGGTCGCATCCTGGTCCTCGAGAACCTGGCGCAGAACGTTGCCCACCAGGGCAGCACCGCCGACCTCCCAGGTTTGGTCGATCAGCCAGCATTCACCACCAATTTCCAGTTCACCTATGTAGGTCAAACCAATGGGGTATTCACCCAGCGACCTGACGCGAAGATGCCTGACGACTACGACCCTCGTCAGCGCCCTTGGTACAAGCAAGCAGTAGTGGCGGACAAAACCATGCTTACTCCGCCTTATATGGCAGCTGTGGGCGGTCAGATCGTGACAATTGCCATGCCGGTGAAAAAGAACGGCGAGTTGTTGGGTGTTGTCGGTGGTGACCTGAGCCTGCAGACACTGGTGAAGATCATCAACTCGGTAGACTTCGGTGGCATTGGCCATGCGTTTCTGGTCAGCGGCGATGGCCAGGTCATCGTCAGTCCAGACCAGGACCAGGTGATGAAAAACCTGAAAGACATCTATCCCGGCACCAACGTGCGCATTGAGAAGCTCAATCAGGACGTCGTACTCAACGGACAGGATCGCATCCTCTCTTTCACGCCTATCAGCGGCTTGCCTGGCGCTGACTGGTACATCGGCCTCTCGATCGACAAAGAAAAAGCCTATGCCCCGCTGGGCAAATTCCGTACTTCGGCCTTGATTGCGATGTTGATTGCCGTTGTGGCTATTGCGGTACTCCTGAGCCTGTTGATTCAAGTCCTGTTGCGCCCGCTGACCACCATGGGCGTGGCCATGCAGGACATTGCCCAAGGCGAAGGTGATTTGACCCGACGTCTGGACGTGACCAGCAAAGACGAGTTCGGCGAGGTCGGCAGCGCATTCAATCAGTTCGTCGAGCGAATTCACGCGTCGATTTCCGAAGTGTCTTCGGCAACGCGCCAGGTGCACGATTTGTCCCAGCGTGTGATGGCTTCATCCAATGCGTCGATCATCGGTTCTGACGAACAGAGCGCGCGTACCAACAGCGTGGCCGCAGCCATCAACGAACTAGGGGCCGCCACCCAGGAAATCGCGCGCAACGCCGCTGATGCGTCCCAGCATGCCAGTGGTGCCAGCGAACAAGCTGACGATGGTCGTAAAGTGGTGGAACAAACCATCCAGGCGATGTCTGAGTTGTCGCAAAAGATCAGCCTGTCCTGCACTCAGATCGAAACCCTTAACGCCAGTACCGACAACATCGGGCACATCCTGGATGTGATCAAAGGCATTTCCCAACAAACCAACTTGCTCGCCCTCAACGCGGCGATCGAAGCGGCTCGTGCTGGCGAAGCAGGGCGTGGTTTTGCCGTCGTAGCTGATGAAGTGCGTAATTTGGCGCACCGTACCCAGGAGTCGGCAGAAGAAATCCACAAGATGATCACTTCGCTGCAAGTGGGTTCGCGTGAAGCCGTGACCACCATGAACGCCAGCCAGGCTTCCAGCGAAGAAAGTGTTGAAGTCGCCAACCAGGCAGGTGAACGCCTGGTCAGCGTGACGCAACGTATCGTTGAGATTGATGGCATGAACCAATCCGTCGCGGCCGCCACCGAAGAGCAGACCGCAGTGGTTGAAACCCTCAACGTCGATATCAACCAGATCAACCTGCTGAACCAGCAAGGTGTGGCCAACCTCAACGAGACGCTCAAGGACTGCGATGCGCTGTCCCAGCAGGCCAGCCGACTGAAGCAATTGGTCGATAGTTTCAAGATCTGATCCTGACCGCATCGGAGCGAGGCCCCTCGCTCCGATTGCGTGGCCCTACGTCCAGGGTGCTATTCAGAGGAAATTAATAGCGCGCAGATAGTCGCAGCCTTTGCGTAACAGCGCCTGGCTCTTGGGTGGATAGCACATCCCCATTCTTTCCAAGCCCCACCGGGCATTGTCGTAACGGATCATCGACGTGTCACCGATGTCTTCGCCCAGTCCGTCCAAATAAAAGCCGAGCACCCCGAACAGCGCGTTATCGCGACTTACGTTGCGCAATGCCCGTTGCCAGTGCTCAACGCTGACTCGGTCAAAAACGTGCCCAGCCTCGCGGAATGCATCGAGGTACTGATCCCAACTCAAGGGCAGCGGGTTGTGCAGGTTGAACACATTTCGCCCAGGGTCAAAGTGAGCGCTGTGGAAGGCGATGAAACGAGCCAGGAAGTCCACCGGCATCAGATCGAAATTGGCGTCCAGTCGCGGGACCAACCCCAATTGCAGGGACCCCTTGAGCATCAACATCAAGCGGTTTTTCTGTGGCTGGCAGACGCCGTTCTGGCTGTTGAAGCTGATATTCCCCGGGCGATGAATATTGACCCATGCCCCTTGTTCGACTGCCCGTCCTAATAACCGCTCGGCTACCCACTTGGAGAGGTTGTAGCCATTTTTCACGTAGAGCGGCAGTGTGCGGCTGGCAGGTGTTTCAAGAACGTACCCATCGGCATCCATGCTGCTGCAGGCTGACAGCGTCGAGATGAAATTGAGGACCTTCTTGCAGTGGGTCTCGCAAAGACGCAGGCACTCCAGCACCGGCTCGACGTTATCCTCGGCGAGTGAGGCGTAATCCATCACATGATTGACCTGCGCGGCGTTATGTAACACCACGCCGTAATGACGGGCGAGGTACTCGTACACGTCGTCGGCCAAGCCCAGGCGGGGTTTACGAATATCGGCGGCGTATACCCGCACTCGGCTCAGGTCCAGATGTTCCAAGCGGTATTCACGTAACGCCTGGGCGAACCTTGCCGCCGCCGAATGGCCGGGCAACTCACGTACCAGGCACGCCACGTCCTGCGCTCCGCCAGCCAGAAGCGCCTGGACGATATGCACCCCGACAAAGCTGTTCGCTCCGGTGACGATGGCTTTGCGCAAATCTCCCGCAAGGGCCTGGGGCAGCACCTCGACCTCCAGTGCTCGCGTTGCATCTTGCTCCATCTGGTTGGACGGGGTATCGGGCAGCGCACCGCCCTCCATGAGTGCGGCCAAAGTGCGGATGGTCGGCGTCTCAAAAAAAGGGCTCAGGCAGAAGCTACGGCCAAACTGCTCGCGCAGGCGTATCAACAGGGTCGACAACAGGATGGAGTGGCCACCGAGGTTGAAAAAACTCTCGTCAATCGAGAGTTCGCCAGCGGGTAATCTCAGCAGCTCACCCCACAGGTCAGCCAGTTGGGCCTGCAAAGGGTCTTGTACGCTGCAGCGACTCATCCCGATGGGTATAGGTATTGGTATGGCCAGTAAAGCCTTGCGATCGATCTTGCCGTTATCCGAATGGGGCATGCATGCCAGCTCGCTCCAAGCGCTGGGCTGCATGTGTGCGGGCAACCACTGGCGAGCATGTTCCTTCAGGCTTGCCAGCGTAGCGCCAGGTTCTGGCTGGGCGGCAAAACCAATTACTCTGTGTGCCGCATCGATCACTACTGCCATTTGGCGAAACAAGCGACTATCGCGCAAGCACTGTTCAATATCCTGAGGCTGGACTCGAAACCCGCGGATCTTGACTTGCTCATCCCGGCGGCCGCCGAGTTCAATGCCCTCTTGCGTCCATTTCGCCAAGTCGCCGCTGCGGTAAGCCCGTAGCACTTGGCCATTTGGCAGTGTCAGCGCCACGAACGGACTGTCGGCCCGCGTCGGTGTATTCGAATAGCCGAGGCTTACGCCTGGGCCGACAATGTACAAGTCCCCCATTACCTGTTCATCCACAGGCTGCAGGTTCTCGTCGAGAATCAGCACCTGGCTGTTGGCAATGGGGTGGCCGATATTGCGATGGCTGTCACCTCGCTGGAACACCCGATGGGTCGCCAACACAGTGGTCTCGGTCGGCCCATAGAGGTTATGCAATTGGCATTGATCGGCCAGTTGTTCGATCACGCAGGGCTCGCAGAAATCGCCTCCGGTCAGCAGATGAGTCATGCCCAAGGGTTGATCCAAAGGCAGGATACTGAGCAGCGCCGGTGGTAAAAACCCATGTGTGACGCGTTGCTGGCGAATCAGCTCTACCAGTTGCTGAGGGTCGTGACGTTGGTCTTGGCTGGGAACAATTAACTCGGCGCCGGAGATCAAGGCCGGGAAAATATCGATCAGTGACGAATCGAAGCCCAGCGGCGAAAACTGCAGGACGCGGCTGTGTTGATCCAACGCCACGCAATTGATGAGCCAGGCCGTGAAATGCGCCAAGTTGTATTGGCTCAGCAGTACCCCTTTAGGCTGGCCCGTGGTACCCGAGGTGAACAGTGCCACGCAGGGCTCGTCGCCACCGGGATGATGGCGCATCAGCGGTTGCGTCATGTCGACGCTGTGCGCGGCCACCTGGCTCACATCAAGTGAAACGAAACGCTCTCGCAACGGGTGCTTGCCATTCTCCAGCAGCACGCAAGCCTTCAGGCTGGTCAGCATGCAGTGCTGGCGTTGCTCCGGGTGGTCCGGAACCAGCGGCAAATACACGGCGCCACAGCCAAGCACGGCAAGAATGCTGGCGTACAGCTCGGCGGATTTCTCCAGGCATACGCCGACCACGCGTGGTGACTCGACACCCTCCAGCAGGGGAAGCAGGCGTTGTTGGATTGCCATGGCTTGTTGCTGGAGCTGCCGATAAGTCAGCACATGACCGGCGATGTTCAGCACTGTTCGATGCGCGAAGGTATTGAGGCTGGCCTGTAGCCGTTCGATCATGGGCGTCCGGGCCGCTTGCAGTAAGGCAGGGGCCGTCGTGTGGTTGAACCGGTGCATGAAAGCCAAGGCATCCAGCCCTTGCAGGCCCTGTTCAGGCCAGGCGTTAGCAGTGGTCGTTGCCGAGAAATAAGCGGGGTCTCTTGAGAAACCGCAGACCAACAAAGCAGCCCACTCCACCCCTGCATTCGTTGCCTGCTGGCGCAACCGCTGCCCATTGCCGCTGGGCTCCTGGGCAACGTTGTGCACCGCCAGCAGGCGCCGCTCACGGTCATAGCAGCGCAACTGCAGTGAGGGCAGCCCGTGTTCGAAGACTGGGCCGATACCCACGCGCAAGCTTAACCATGGCGCACGGGCGGACGAGGGCGGCAGCGGCTGACTCCCGTCTTCAATCACCAGGTCGACAGACCCTGTTCCTGCCACATGCCCATATTGTTCCAGCTCCTGCCTGAGCGCCGCCAGCACGTTACTGGTACCACGCCACTCGATCTGCAAGCGCCTCATGCCAACCTCCTCGATACGGGCAGGTAGTCGCTCAGAGCTCGTGCCACGCTGGGAGTTTGCAGTACACCGCTGTGGTGCACAAAGCCCATGATATTGGCCACCAGCGGATGTTGGTGGGTGATGGGAAAGTCCAGCGCCTGGATTTCGTCGCGCAGTGCCACGCGAGTGTCGGCACTGATCGCCAAGTGGTCGATCAGTTGCAAATCGAAGTCTTTCTGTAGGTCGTTGGTCAGGTAGTGCGTCAGGAACACGGGCAGGGCTTGAGCGATGTGGTCGCGATCTTGCGGGCTTGCCGACTGCCAGTAGAGGCGCACCAACTGTGTCCAGAACCGCGCATGCCGCCCTTCATCAAACAGATGATCGGCCATCAGGCCGCGGACAGAGGATTTGACGCTGCCGTCTTTGGAAAACGCTGCAACGTCCTGGGTGACGGTGTTCTCAGCGATGGCGACGCCGATCAGCTCAACGGCATCGTGCAAATATGTCGGTACCTGTGCCTGGGCTGCCGGCAGCGCGCGGCTCAATTCAATTTGCCCGGGTAGATCGAGCGGTTGAATCCCGGTCATGGCCACGGCTTGCTGCAGGAAATCCAGCGCGACCAGCGCGTGGTAATCCTCGTCGACAACGACCGTCATTGCGTCGTAACGGCAGGCGAGCGGGAAGGGCAGGGAGAAGCGATCTTTAGCAATGCTGCGCGCGGTTTTGTCGACGATCTCGGTTTCGAAAATCACCACGTCATTGATGAATTTGTAAAAGCTTTGCACCAGCACGAAGTCGCGCCATTGCGGGCAGTGCTTGAGAAAGGTCGCACTCAATACCAGAGGCTGGCGGCACAGGGGGAAGATGAGTTTGTCGTCGTCTTCCAACATCCGCCGGGGGCGTGTGCGGATGGTTGCGCGACGCTCCCAGTCATCGGCAAAGGATTGGTAGTTGGCGGCGTTCACGGACGTACCTCTTGCATCGAGGTCAGCACGTCGTCCCAGAGAGTAATACGACTTTCTACGGCGCCCAGGGCGGCGCTATCGGCTTGTTGCTGACGACTGGGGTCGGCGTCGATCAGGTGCGTTAGCAACTGTTGCGCCGCAGGGCCGTGGTCATCGCTGTCCAATTCGATATGGCGGTTGAGGTAGTAACATAACGTAGGGGCCTGCCGACCTATGAAAGCATGGCTATGCAAAAGCCTCTCGAACATAGACGCAATCACACTCTCGCGGCCATGCAGGAATGCCGCCGCCACACAGTGGGTTGGGGCGCTCAAGGCGATTTGTAAGGTGCTGTCGACGAAGCGGGCCACGCCCAGGGGAGCATCGATCATTTGCAAGGCTGCGCTTACCTCCACTCCCTGGCTTTGCAGGTCGATAAAGCGAGTGATTGCGAAAGTGCTGGCGCCCACTTCCGTCATGGCGTCCAGATACAGTTCGAAGTGGCTGCAATAGCCCCGTGTCGGGTGTTCGTCCGACTCTTCAGCCAGCACGATTTCATTGATCAGGCGGGCAGCACGGGGGGCAGCGCAGGGGAGCCAGGGTAACTGCGTGCACGTGAGGTCCTGTTGCAGGCGTTTGGCCAGGCTCATGAAGTCCCAGACAGCAAATACATGGTGTTCCATAAAGTGTTGTAACTTGCCAACGGTGGTTATTTCTATAAATAACGGGTGGTCGAACAGTTTTTGTTTTTTTTGCTCAAGTAAATAGTGATGCATGGTTGACGCCTATAGTTGTTGCGAGTGCTTTAAAAGCAGTGTTGGACTGTTATAGTTGTGGGTGCAAGAGTAACTTGATCGCGTTCACGCGCACGGCGCTACCATTTAAATAGGCGGCCGCAGCGGTATGGGAAGGCGTGGCTTGCTGAGCGAAGATAATAAGCTGATTGAATGTTTGAACCGGTATGCAAATGTATTAAAGGACTTTGCCGATGTTTATATGTGCGGTAAGTTGCCCGGCTATAGGTGGGATTTTTCCGTACACTCAGTCGGCGTTAATTGTTCTTTAGTTGTTTTTTTAAACATTTCTGATGGAGCAACACCCCTGATAGGGAAGCTGCTCCATCACCTGAGGATTAAGGGCAAAAGCAAAAAAACTTACTGCACGGCTTTTTTGTCGGCGCTCTCAAGGCTGCTGAGGTAGGTGGCGATCACCCCCATGCCTCGCATCAAGTGGTTACGCAACGTGAGGATGCTCTCCTCGACCTTCTTCTGCGCCACCAGGCTCAGCAGTTCGCGGTGATCTTCCTGGGAGGTCTCGCCCAGCCCCATCGCCTCAAGGTTGAAGCGCAGGAAGCGCTCCTCCTCATTCAAACCGTGCTCGACCAGGGTGAGTAGTCGCTGGTTGGGCGCCTTGCCATATAGCACCATGTGAAACAAGCGATTGAGGCGACCAATCTCGGTGTAGTCTTTTTCGCGTTCCAGCGAATTGATACAAGCCTCGGCTTGAGCAAGGTCCGCGTCGGTGAGCAGCGGAATCGACAGGCGCAAGGCTTCGGACTCCAGCAACATGCGCAAGGCATAGGTCTCTGCCGAATTGTCCTCGATCAAGGGGGCAACGACGGCACCCTTGTGAGTCACCACATGCAGCAAGGATTGCGCCTCCAGCTGGCGCAAAGCTTCACGCACGGGCATGCGGCTGACGCCGAACAGGCTGGCCAGTTCTTGCTGGCGCATGGCGGTGCCACAGGGCAGTCGCCCATCGAGGATGGCATTACGCAAGGTTTCTTCAATAACGGAGCGCGCAAGATGGGCGGGAATAGGCCCGCTGATTTTGATGCTGCTTAATGGGTTCGGCTTCTGCGTCACGGTTGCGCTATCCTCCTTTCTTGAATAATAGGTTGGCTAATTGGATCCAAAGAACACTAAAGATGGGCCAGGCGCTTGTCAAACAGCCAGAGTTTCCGTTTGTAAGGGCTTACACAGCATACTTTGTGTCTCTCACAAGGGGCGGTTATAAAAACACCGCCCCCTGGGATGATTGCACTGTGCCATTGTTTTTTGTAGGGCCAGGCTTCACCATTCCTTGAAATTCCGTCTCTTTCATGGACTGAACACTTTGGCGGTAAGTTTTATTCCCTATCGACTGCTTTGCTGGCTTTTATCAGCAATTTTACTGGCTGGCCTGATGCTCGGCGGGCTGCGTGCCGATTGGGATTTCTCGCAGATCAGCCGCAAGGCCACCGCCGTCTACGGCCCGTTGGGGCAAGGCCAGCAGCGTATCGACGCCTGGCAGCGGCTATTGGCGAGTGAAAAACAGGTCAGCGAGCAGGAGCAGCTCAAGGTCGTCAATTTGTTCTTCAACAAGCAAATGACCTACGTGGAAGACATCGATCTCTGGCATGTCGTCGATTATTGGGAGACACCCGTCGAAGCACTCTGGAAGGGGGCTGGTGACTGTGAAGATTACGCCATCGCAAAGTATTTCAGTTTGCGTCACCTGGGTGTGTCCAGCGACAAATTGCGCATTACCTACGTCAAGGCCTTGCGGCAGAATCGGGCGCACATGGTCCTGACCTATTATTCGACCCCAGACGCTGTCCCACTGGTGCTCGACAGCCTGATGGATGAGATCCTGCCGGCCACCCGTCGTACCGATCTGGTCCCGGTTTACTCATTCAACGCCGAGGGGCTGTACTTGCCCGGTGCCAAGGGCAACAAGAAAGTCGGTGATACCAAACGCTTGTCGCGCTGGCAGGATGTGTTGAGAAAAATGCGTGCGGAAGGCTTCCCAGCCGAGCCTGCCAACTAGGAGTAACTGATCGGATGTCTCTGTTCAAACAGCTATTGATTGCAATCTGTCTGTTCCTGGTGGTCGCCTTCAGCGGCAGCTTCATGGTCAGCCTGGAAAGCTCGCGCACCCAATACGTCAACCAACTGCGCTCCCACGCCCAGGATGCCGCGACGGCGTTGGCGCTGTCGCTGACCCCGAATATCGACGACCCGGCCATGGTGGAGCTGCTGGTCAGCTCGATCTTCGACAGCGGTTACTACGCCAGCATCCGCGTCGTGGACCTGGCCACCGACAAAACCATCGTCGAGCGCAGCGGTATTCCTGACAACAACGGCGTGCCCAATTGGTTCGTCAAGCTGATCGGCCTGGAGCCGGCCGGTGGTGATGCGCTGGTCAGTCGTGGCTGGGAACAGGCCGCGCGGGTTGAAGTGGTCAGCCATCCGATGTTCGCCCTGGCCAAGCTCTGGCAAAGCGCCCTGGGCAGCCTGGGCTGGTTGCTGCTGTGCGGCGCGGTCAGCGTGGTGCTCGGTGGGCTGTTGCTGCGCCGGCAATTGAAGCCGTTGGACTATATGGTCAAACAGTCCCACGCCATTGCCCGCCGCGAGTTCCTCAGCCTGCCTGACTTACCCCGCACGCCAGAGCTGCGGCGCGTGGTACAGGCCATGAACCAGATGGTGGAAAAGCTCAAGGCGCTGTTCCAGGAGCAGGCCGAGCGTAGCGAAAAACTGCGCACTGAATCCTATCAGGACAACCTCACCGGCCTCGCCAACCGCCGTTATTTCGAGATGCAGCTCAATGCCCGCGTCAGTAACCCGGAAGAAACCAACTCCGGCTACCTGCTGTTGCTGCGGGTCAAGGACCTGGCCGGCCTCAACCAGCGCCTGGGCGGCCAGCGCACCGACCAGTTGCTGCAAGCGGTTGGCCAACAATTGCTGCGCCAGTGCGCGCCGTACCCGGAAACCCATAACCTCGTCACCCGTATTCGTGGCGGTGAGTTCGCTGTGCTGGCGCCAGGGTTGATGCGTGAAGAAGCGGTGCAACTGGCGCAGAATCTGGAAAGCACTTTGCTCAGCCTGCAAGCGACCGGTGCCAGCGACGTTACGCCGGTCGCCTATATCGGCCTGGCGCCGTTCAGCCATGGCGATGCGCCCCAAGCCCTGCTGACCCTGGCCGACCAGGCCCTGGCCCAGGCCCAAGCGCAGGGCGACACCACTTGGGTGTGCTTGGACCGCAGCGCCGCCGCCAGCGTGGGAGACGATCACCATGCCTGGCATACCTTGTTGGATCAGGCCCTGACCCAACAGCGCTTCCAGCTGTACTTCCAGCCGGTGGTGGCCAGCCAGGATCCACAGTTGGTCCTGCATTACAAAGTGCTGTCGCGCTTGCAGGGCGAGGACGGCCACACCATACCGGCCGGCCGCTTCCTGCCGTGGCTTGAGCGCTTCGGTTGGTCGGCCCGCCTGGACCGCCTGATGCTGGAGCAGGTGCTCAAGCAGATGAGCAGCCACACCGAGAACCTGGCGCTGAACCTCTCGGCCGCGACCTTGCAGGACACCCAGGCTCTGAACCGTATATATGACCTGCTACGCCAGCACAGCAACCTGGGCCCGCGCCTTACCCTGGAGATCGGTGAAGAGCAACTGCCTGAGCAGCCCGTGCTGGAACAGATGACCCAGCGCCTGCGCGAGCTGGGTTTCTCCCTCAGCCTGCAACGTTTCGGTGGGCGGTTCAGCATGATCGGCAATCTGGCGCGCCTGGGCCTGGCGTACCTGAAGATCGACGGCAGCTACATTCGCTCCATCGACCAGGAAAGTGACAAGCGCCTGTTTATCGAAGCTATTCAGCGAGCGGCCCATAGCATCGACCTGCCGCTGATTGCCGAGCGTGTAGAGACCGAGGGCGAACTGAAGGTGATTCGTGAGATGGGGATTTTCGGTGTGCAGGGCCAACTGTTTGGCGAGCCCGCGCCCTGGAAGTAATTACCTGTAGGAGCTAGCTTGCTCGCGAAGATCGCCAACGATAACGCGCAAAGCCTGACACCCCGTGGCGATTTGAGTTTTTTCGCGAGCAAGCTCGCTCCTACAGTGCGTAGGAACGGTTGGATCAAATCAATCCTTTCTCGTCATCATCGATCAACTGGCTCAACCCACCCAACGCTTCCCGCGCCTGGTTACGGTCCATCAACTTGGCCTGGGCTGCCGGCGGCAGGTCGGTCACGCTGATCACCCCCTTGCGGGTCAGCACCTGGATCAAGTCATCCAGCACCCGGATCATCTCCAAGTCGCTCTGTTTGAGCTGGGCCAGGCTGGTTTCCACCACTTCGTTGGCGTACCAGGCCTGTATCTCATGGTGATCGGCCGGCAGGGTTTCAGTGGATTCGGTAAAGGCAGCAGCCTCTACGCGAACCAGCGCGCCCTGTGCATCACGTTGCACGTAAAACATAACAACCCCTCGAAAATGCGCCACAGGCGTTCAACAGCATAGGTCAACGCGGCGTGTATGGGCGTGAGTATGCGATGCCCCGTCCGCCAGGGCCAGCCACCCGCGGGCCAAAAAAAACGGCCGCCTGAAAGGGCGGCCGATTAATCGTGTCTTAAGTGTGGTCGATCTTGATGGTCGGGTCGGCACCACTGATCAGCGAGTTGATGCTGGTGTGGGACCAATCGTTGCCTTCCAGCTTGATCGTCACATCGGCATTGGCCAGGCCACCGGCGGCGTTGAGCTTGCCTTCACTGCTCACTTGCAGGGTCGACACGCCGTCTACCGTGGTGATCTTGAGGTAGTTGTCGATGGTGCTGTCGGTTTCACCTTTCAACAAATCACGCAGATCGATGCGGTCGCCTTCCGAGGCCTTGAAGTCCTTGATCACATCGTTGCCGATGTCGCCAGACTTCCACACAAAGGTGTCGGCACCCGAGCCACCGATCAGGATGTCGTTGCCCTGGCCGCCAATCAACGTGTCGTTACCCGTGCCACCCAGCAGGATGTCATTGCCTTTGCCACCGTCGAGCGTGTCGTTGCCGCCCTGGCCAAACAGGATGTCATCGCCAGCGCCGCCCAGCAGCGTGTCGTTGGCATCCTTGGCGCCGGAGACGTCGAAGTCCACATAGTGCTCGGTGACGTACTGGTGAACGTTAGAGGCGGTCACCGCAGAGACAGCCACGCCGGTCTTCTGCGCCACAAATGCCTGCAGTGCGTTGTAGCCCTCACCGTTGATCCCGCTGAAGCTCACCAGGTCGCCGAACAGGATGTCGTTGCCATCACCCCCGATGACGGTGTCTGCGCCAGGCAACGTCGCCTCGGTGTGGCCGAGGATCGCATTGGCCAGGTCCTTCGGATCGATGTTGGCTTGCGGCTTGCCATCGCTGTCGTACGGAGCCAGCTGGTTCAAGCTGACCCCGCTGTTGAGGCCGATGGCTTCTACGCCACCTGTGGACAGGCCTTTGAGCAGTGCGAACGCGCTGTTGGAGTTGAGGGTGGTGGAGTAGTCGGTCTCGTACCCGAGGCCGCCTTGTACCGAAATTTCATAGGTGCCATCCCCTTGGGCATGGATTGTTCCCGGGTTGGACTGCCCCCAGCCCCACCAGTTGTTGGTCCACAGGGTTACCTTGCCAGCAGAGTCGATATCAATTAAGTGACTCGAGTCGATGTTGATCCGGGTGGCGGTGCCTATGGTGTAGTTGTTCATGGTGACGACATCATCGAGCCTGACGTTGCCGTACAAGTACGGGTTAGTCTGCTCGGCCGCTTGGTAAAACGTCGGCTGGCCATCGGTGATGAAGTACGTTGTGTTGATTGCGTCTGTGTTGCCAGTCGCCTGGGCACTTTTGAAGAAGTTGGACGCGGCCTTGAACACATCTTCGTAGTTGGTCCCGCCGGTAGACACCATGGAATCCAGGACTTTCTGCAGCGAATCCAACGCACCTGGGTCTTTCAGGTTGACTGTCACCGTGCGATTGACCTGGTCACTGAAGTCCGCCAGGAAGATGTTCACGGTGCCAGAGGTGCTGGAGCCGATACTGTTTTTCAGCGAGTTGAACGTGGTGGTCAGCGAGGCTTTCGCCGCCGCTATCGAGCTCGCGCCCATACTGCCCGACGTATCGATCATGAACGCGATGTTGTAGTTCTTGCCCTGCACCACGTTCAGGCCGGCGACGTCGGCCACGACGATGTCGTTGCCATCGCTGCCATTGATGGTGTCGCTGCCCGAAGTGCCGGTTACCGGGTTGTAGGTTGCCGGGTGCACCGTGACTGGCAATTGCGCGGTGGTGGTCGCCGAACCACCAATGCTTTCGGTGGAGGTCGAGGTGACCGTCAGGTTGAACTGGCCGCTGTAGTAGGTCGGCGGCTTGATGCTCAGGGTGTTCAGGTCCCAGCCGGTGACGTTGACTTCGCCCACGGTCTTACTCGCTGTGAAGGTGTGGCCCGACGCGTCGGTGAGTACCGAACCTGCCGGAATGCCACTGACCTTCACGCTCAAGGTTTCCGAGCCGTCGGTATCGGTCAGTGCGGTGGTGACTTTGGACAGTTTGACCGTCCCGTTTTCCTGGCCTTCGTTGAGCTTGTAGCCCACGTAGTAACCGTCACCGTTGCTGCCATGCAGGTCGGACACGGTGACGCCGGCGTTGGTCAGGTCGGTAAGGCCGGTGTACAACGGCACGGTGCTGGTGCTCAAGTTCTGCACCGCCCCGCCGTTGACCGACAGGTTGACGTCGAAGCTGCCTGGGCCCGCCTGGTTGGCCTGGTAGATCTCAAGGCTGTAGTAACCGGTGGTCGTTGGCGTGAACGTGCCGCTGAACTTGCCGCTGTTGGTACCCCACAAACCGCTGGCGACGTCTTTACCGCCAACGTTGACCACCACGCTGTCATCGGCGATACCGCTGAAGGTGTAGCTCTTGCCCGCTTCCATGTAGATCAGGCCAGAGATCTTGGAACCAGAACCGGCGGTGACGTTGTCGACGGACTCGACGTTGGTCACCACAGAGGTGTTGTTGGGTGTGCCCGCGTTATCGATGGCTTTTTTCAGTACATCCGGTGCAGCGCCGTTGCCGTTGTTGCCGAGGCCGGCAATGCTGTTCCAGCCCTGTTTGACCAGGCCGGTGGAGGCAACGTTGTTGTCTGCCACGCTCAGGGTCGGCGCGTCGGCTACCGGCGTGATATCGACTTTCACCGTGGCGCTGGTGCCCAGGTCCTTGCCATCGGTTGGCTGGAACTTGAACTGTGCGTAGTCCGCCTGCTTGTTACCCACGCCAGTGCCGCCGTAACCGTCGGCGCCGGACTCGTTGGCGTTCGGCGTAAAGCGCAGTTGGCCGCCATCGATCTGAGCCTTGGTAAAGGTCTGGCCGCTGGTCACGTTGGTCCAGGTGCTGCCGTCCGCCGCCAGGTATTGCAGCTTGCCGGCTACCGGCAGCTCGGTGATTTTCACCCCGAGGCTGGCTTGTGGCGAGTCCACATCGCTCACGCCGAAGTTGGCCCAGGTCAGGGCCAGCGCCGTGTCTTCCGTACCGGTCACGGCACCGCCAGTGGCCACTGGTGCATCGTTGACCGCTACCACGTTGACGGTGGTGGTGGCCACGTTGGAGTAGTTGCCGCCATCGGTCACCGTCACGGTGATGGTGCGCGGCGTGGTGCTCGGGTCGTGGCTGTTGTTGGTGAACGTGATGTTCTTGATCTGCTGCATGTAGTCGGCCAGCGACGCGGTGCCGGTCAAGGTCAAGGTGATTTTGCCGGTGGCAGGGTCGGTAGTCGGGGTCACGGTGATGCCGCTCACGCCGCTGAAGTTCAGCGAGTCGCCTGGCTGGCTGTTGGTCAATACCACGGTGGCGCCGGTCAGTTGGGTGCTGTCCGGGTCGGTGATCTTAATGTCAGTGTCAGCAATTGACACACCGGTGCCGCCTTCGGTGAAGGTGGTCTTGAAGTCCGCACCGCTGGCGCCGCTGGAGTTGTTGGCATCCAGGTCGATGACCGGCGGCGCATCATTGTCGATGATGTTGGTGGTAACACTGCCATTGCCGACCACCAGGTTTTCGAAGTTGCCGCCAGTGGTCTTGTCGATGGTGATGACGATATTTTCAGTCGGCTCGGTGATCTTGTCGTCGAGCGTGCGGATATCAAACGGTACGCTGCTGGAGCCTGCCGGAATCTTCACGGTGTACACGCCATTGAAGTCTGAACCGTCGGTAGCGGTGCCGCTGTACTTGAGCGTCACGGTCACGTCGGTTTGCGGCGGGTTGCTCAGGGTCAGCGTGTAGTGCGCCGTACCGCCTTCAGTCACCGACGCATCGCCGGTAATGCTGATGGTGGTGTTGCTGACCACATCGGTCACTTTGGTAACCACGGTGCTGCCGTCGACGATCAAGTGTTCGTACTTGTCGCCACCGCTGACCACACCCGTGATTTTGGTGGTGACGTCATTGGCGCCGACATACGCATCGTTAGGTGCGGTGGCGGTGGTGAAGCTGGTGGACTTGCCATTGCCGATGGTGATGGTCGAGCCGTTATCCAGCTTGACGACCAGGTCTGAGCCAACGTTGTTCACCGCCACACCGTTCTTGTCGACCAGGGACGCGGTGTACACGATCTGCCCGCCTTCGCTGACAGAACCAGTGGCTTTGAGCACCACAGTCACGTCGTCGATGGTGTCGTTGATGGTAGTCGTGGCGCCGCCTGGTGTGATGCTCACACCTTCGAAATTGCCGCCGGTAGTGCCGGTGATGTTGACGGTCTGGGTGCTCTTGTCGATGAACACATCATCAGTCGGCGCAGGGACGGTCACCGTGCCCACGGTCGCGCCTTGCTTGATGGTGATGCTCGAACCGTTATCGAGCTGGACCACCATATCGCTGCCGGCCTTGTTGCTCAAAGTGGCGGTGTAGGTGATCTGGCCGCCCTCGTTGACAGCCGTCGGGGCGGTCAGGGTGACGGTGGTCAGGTCGGTGGTGCCCGGCGTGTCGGTGACGGTGGTATTCACCGCGGTAGTGCCAGGGACCAGGTTTTCGAAATGCTCGCCGCCGGTCACGCCTTTGATGGCGGTTGTGACGGTCTGGTCGCCTTTGTAGACGTCGTTA
>NZ_JAOTNW010000039.1:0-18196 GCF_036346515.1 Pseudomonas sp. AM4(2022) | reverse complement strand
TGTTTATCTGCGTTATCCCTGTTCCAGCTGCGCCAGCCGTCCTTCCAGTGCGGCAATCCGCGCTTCCAGCTCTTCAATGCGCTCCACCGAAACAGCCCCCGCGCTTCGCTCTACTGGATTCCCCCGTGCGGTCATAATCGCCTCGATCTCCGCTGGGTCCCCCAGCGCATGGGTGTATCGGTCTTCACGCTGCCCCGCCTGACGCGGCACCAGCAGCGCCAACCCCCGTGCAATCAGGCGATCGAGCTGATGCACAACCTGTTCGGCATCCTCAAAGTCATGCATACGCCCGCTGCGGGTGAGCAACTCGTTGACGGTCTGCGGCCCCCGCAGGAACAGCAGCCCGGTCAGGATCACCTGGGCCGGCACCAGTTCCAGGGCCTTGTCCACACGGTGCTCCCAGCGGTCGGCGCGGCTCCCCATCACCAGGCGCGTGAAGCCTTGGCCTTCGAGCGCGCGCAGGCTCTGGCCGACCTGGCCTTGGCTGAGGTTCATCACCGGCTCGCGGCTGGTCTTCTGGTTGCAGGCCAGCACCAAGGCGTTGAGGGTGAGGGGGTAGGTTTCCGGGTTGGTCGCCTGTTTTTCGATCAGGCAGCCCAGGACGCGGATTTCCGTGCTGTTCAGGCGCGGCTCAGGGGTGTCGGTGTCGTGCTCGGCGGTCATCGCGCTTTCCCTATGCAGTGAAGCCCCTTAGCCTAAGCTTGAAAAAATAAAAGACAAGCGCCAGGCATGGCTATAATCGCGGCTGGTTCCAACCCCGCCATTACCGTGAGACTGTCATGACTATTTCCCTGTACGCCGCCTCCATCCCGGTCTTCAAGCAAATGCTCAACGCCCTCAGCGATGTGCTGAACAAAGCCGAAGCCCACGCCAGCGCCAAGAACATCGATCCCAATGCCTTGTTGCAAGCGCGCCTGTTCCCGGACATGTTCCCGTTGGTGCGCCAGGTGCAGATCGCCGTGGACTTCGCCAAAGGTGTGTCAGCACGCCTGGCCGAGATCGAAGTACCGAAGTACGAAGACAGCGAAGTCACTTTTGCCGACCTGCAAGCGCTGATCGCCAAGGTCCTGGCCTTTGTCGACACCATCAAGCCCGAGCAGATCGACGGCAAGGAAGGCATCGAGATCGTCACCCGCCCCGGCACCCCGAAAGAGAAGCGCTTCAGCGGCCAGTCCTACCTGCTGACCTACGGCCTGCCGCAGTTCTTCTTCCACGTCACCACCACTTATGCGCTGCTGCGTCATAACGGTGTGGAAGTGGGCAAGCGCGATTACATGGGCGCGTTCTAAACTCACGCTTCAATAAAAAACCGGGGCGTGTTCTGAAATGAACGGCCTCGGTTTTTTTTTGCAGGATATTCTACTCGCCAATGCTTCGTTACATATCTTGATGCAACCAATATTCAGTAAATCTCACTCAGGAGTACCTATTAAACCTTCAACCGAAGAACCTGGAGACCACAAACTAAATGCAGCTTTCCTCCTCTGCGTTAACGTCGACAGCCCATAACGCTTATTTCGAATCCACACGCAATACGTCCGTCAGCCAGGATTCGTCTTCAAGCTCGCTTGCGACGAGCCGGACCCGTCGAGAGGCTTCCGGTAACGAAGCGGTTCTATCAACCTCTGACCGTGCTCAAGCTGACAGTGAATTGGCCGCCCGCTATGCAGACGCCCTAGAGGATCGGACTCGTGATGAGCACACTATTATTCCGAGTATTCCAGACACGTCGTCTCTCGGCCAATGGCGTACACAGTTGCGTAATACACTTGAAGACCCGAACCTTATATATATGCTGAAGTCTATGGGTTTTGACCCGACCACCATGGAGATCGCCTCTGACGGGACGCTGAGCGTTAATAAAAAAAATGGAGCGATAGCCCGACTTACTTTAAAAGACCACCCTCAGTGGGCGCTATACGCAGGGCCAGTTATGGCCGCATTGAAAGCCTATGCTCCCGATGGGATAAGCTACTCAGCCGTGCGCGCCGAAAGTGTACCCCTCAAGTTGATCGCACAGTTTTACGGAGAGACGATACATAACGATTCAACCGAAGATCGAAAACGAGCTCGGGAGTTGCAAGAAAACAACGCATTTGCGACGTCGGGCGTTGGTCAGGCGCGTTCTGAAGAAACCCTGATGTCGCAAAAGCAACAACTTGCCGATAGACGCGATCTGCAATCCTTCAACGCTGGCCTGATCAAAGCTCTTGTGGGAGTAGACGGTTATCTGGATCAGCAAGAATCCTGGCGTCGCCACGATCCCAGCATGCTAAGCAGTTACCGGCCTCCCTATGATCGTGATGCCGGATTTCAATCTTACCTGCAATCCCAACTGATCAAGCTTGACCCTGACTCGGGTTTCCACCTGGATAACCAACCCATGGCCGGACGACACGTGAACCTTTTGCAGTTCATGACGGCCAATGGCTGGAAGCATCCGGTTAATAAAGCCGAGATAATGGAAATGGGCAACAGTTTACAACAACTTCAGTACCCACAATCGCAGCAGGATTTTGGCGGGGGGCTAGCGTGGCCAACGCCGCTCGATACGACCCAACAGCAGGCGATCTACGATGCTGTTTCCTATAACGCGATGGAGCTGCCTGAATTCGATCAGTTGAAATTGAGCCAAAACGCGTTCGGGTATCTTACGCAAACCATCCAATGGTCCGAAGCAGAGTTGAAAGATCCCCGACAAGCGATCTTGAGGCTTTTGCAAAGCCCGGCTGCGCATTCCTTGGGCGAAGCCTTGCGCGACAAATTCGAGGGGGGCGGCAGTGTTGAAGATTGGGCACTTTCGGCTCTCCAGATAGGCCTCAATCAGGATGCGTTGTGGAAACCGGGCGAAAAGAACAAGGTGGCTGGGTTTGATCTGTCGGCGCGCGAGAACTGGGGAAAACCGCTGTCATTTGTTCTGAAAGGGCTAACTGATCATCTGAGCAAGTCATGCGGCGGTAACGCTCCTGTTGCGGCCTATCTGCTGTTGTCGCACCACGCTCCGGAATTACTGGTCAAAGATGTCCCGGATCATGTGACTTACGGCTCACCGGGTTGGGTCAGTTTGAAATCGGTCGTTGCCAAAGCTGAGATGCGCGCTCCAGGTCTGGCGGCGACTAAAACGTATGAGCAGTTGCTCAAAGACGACGTGAGGCCCATAGATGCTGCCGGGATACAAGTGGAAGCGTTGGCGGCGCGAGAGGGGTTGATTCATTGGGCAGTGGCAGATGGGGCCATCGAAAAACGGGAGGATAACAATTATACGGATGAAGAAATTGAACGTGCCGGCGTCCTCGCCAACGAGCGCTTCGAGTTATTGACAACTGCTTCAGAAGCGCAACGCACGATATTACATAGTCGCTCGGAATTAGGGCTGAGTATATTGAGAGCCCGTTTTCCCGAGGCAACCTATGGGAAAATAGACTTCGAGAAAAAAACAATCTATCCAACCGAGAATCACCGCGATTTAAAAGGTCCCTATTCGATATTGGATATCTATTCGGCCCCGCAGCAACATGTCAGATGGTTTTCCAATGATCCCGCCGTTCCATTTGAAAAAATTGCGGCTGACGTTCACAAAATGGGATCTTTAAACGAAGCGTTTGAATCGCAGGTTGTGGAGTATTTCGACGGATTTAAAGACGCCATGAGCGTGAATGTTAAACATCAGATGTCTTTGCTGCCTGAGGAGGATCGTGAGGCACTGCAGCACGGGGTGTTGAAAATCTACGGGGAGGAAAAGGTCACCCAAACAATTACATCGGCAGGTTATAGGGTTCAATACGATACTTCAGAGACTGAAGAGGTTAAAAGTAGCTCTGTATTTCTTGAGACGCTGCATAAAGGCAAGAAACGGATTTACGAATTCAATCCCGCGACGGGCGGGCTGCAGCATCGCGCAGATTTAGCGGAGGGGCTGAAGACCGGGTTGCAAGGTGAGTGGAGCCCCGTTGCGACGAATAAACCCAAGGTCAGAGTTCGATCCAACACCAAAATCAGTGAAATTAATGCCAATGATTCGGCAGAACGTAAAGAGCGAGAATCAAAGCTTCAAACTTCATCTCCTACTCAAGCCTTCAATTCGCAGCGAACGCAGCATATAGCAGACGCAGTCACACGCCATTTTTTCAGGGCCGACGAACGTGAAACGGTGGTCAACGCGGCCAGAGGTGTCACCACGTTCGACACTGAAGTGACTGAATTCGAAAAAATCCAGGCGGTGACCCGTGCACTGATACCGGGCGCGTCGGCACTTCACAGTTTTCAGCAGGGGAGAATCGGTGAAGGGCTCACTTTCCTGGCATTTGACGTATTTGGTTTTGTTGTCGCAGGTGCAGGCGCGGTCGGCAAAATTTCAAAGATCGCGAAGGTCGGTGGGCAGCTAGGGCGTGGGGGGGTTACAGGCAGGCTGGGGCGGGCGCTTATCAGCGCTGCCAACCCATTTGCGGGCGGGGCAGCCATTGGCACAAGGGGGCTGACAACGTTCTCGTCGATCCTTGGCAAAGGAAGCCTTGGCTGGAAGATCATTGCGGCTAACCGTAGTGTTGACAGGGTTTTTAAGCATAAACCGAAAAATGTAACGGTGGGCACTTCTCCGGGCGAGGATGCGACGAAGATCATGGCTCAGTTAGATACCGTTACCGGTAAGTGGTACCGATTCAATCCGCAAACAAACGAGCGATACGGGATGCCCCTTCAGGGATTCACTGCGGCCACTTCGCCATCTTGATAGATATTCAGCCGTCATCGAAAACGCCCGAGTCGGTTCTGAGTGAACGGCTCGGGCTTTTCTTTTGCTCATTCAGGCGGTCTGATCTTCTTTACCCAGGCACGCCGCCGCAGTAAACAACACATCGGTAGATGAGTTGAGTGCCGTTTCGGCCGAATCCTGCAGTACGCCGATGATGAAACCAACGGCGACAACCTGCATGGCGATTTCACTTGGAATACCAAACAGGCTGCACGCCAGCGGAATCAGCAGCAGCGAGCCGCCCGCCACGCCGGAAGCCCCACAGGCGCAAATGGCCGCGACCACGCTGAGCAGCACGGCGGTTGGCAGGTCCACGGCAATCCCGAGGGTGTGCACAGCCGCCAGGGTGAGCACGGTGATGGTGATTGCGGCGCCGGCCATGTTGATGGTGGCACCAAGCGGGATCGACACCGAGTAGGTGTCTTCATGCAGACCCAGGCGTTTGCTCAGTGCCAGGTTCACTGGAATATTCGCCGCTGAGCTGCGAGTGAAAAACGCGGTGATGCCGCTTTCGCGCAGGCACATCAGCACCAGCGGGTAAGGGTTGCGACGCAGTTTCCAGAACACGATGGCCGGGTTGATCACCAGCGCCACGAACAACATGCAGCCGATCAACACGACCAGCAGGTGGGCATAGCCGAGCAGGGCGCCGAAACCCGAGGTGGCCAGGGTGGAGGCCACCAGGCCAAAGATGCCCAGCGGGGCGAAGCGGATGACCACGCGCACGATCAGGGTGACGCCGTTGGACAAGTCGTCCAATACCGTACGGGTGGTTTCACCGGCATGGCGAATGGCGATACCCATGCCAATGGCCCAGGCCAGGATGCCGATGAAGTTGGCGTTCATCAGTGCACTGACCGGATTATCTACCACACTGAGCAGCAGGCTTTGCAGCACCTCGCCGATACCGCCGGGCGCGCTTACCGTGGCGTCATGGGTGACCAGTACCAAGGCAGACGGGAACAACATGCTGGCGACCACGGCAACTACGGCGGCGGAAAAGGTGCCGAGCAGGTACAGGAACAGGATTGGGCGGATATGGGTTTCCTGGCCATGCTTATGGTTGGCAATCGAGGCCATGACCAGCACAAACACCAGGATCGGCGCGACAGCCTTCAGCGCCGTGACAAATACCTTGCCGATAAAACCGGTGGCGCGCGCGGCCTCGGGGAACAGCAAGGCCAACACGATCCCGGCAATCAGGCCGATGACAATTTGGGTGACCAGGCTGACGCGCGTTAAACGTTGCAACAGGGAAGGGGCAGCAGTCATAAAGAGTTGTCTCTAGTTTTTTTAGTAGGGCACAGCATTGCAGGCAGAAAGTACTGTAGGAAGTAGGCGCGAAGTCTAGCATGCTGTAGTACGCGTCTCGTTTGCTGCGGCATTCCGTCACCCGTTTCAGTCGGGCTTGCTCAAATCCAGACATGTTCTGTTAAGATTCGTCCCTCTCATCTTTCCTCTCCGTCAGCGGGCCCTTCGGGCTGTCGTTGATGTCGTTGTTTGTGGAGTTTTCATGTTGTTTCCTATCCTGCTGCTGTCAGCCGCCGGTTTTACCGTGCTGACCACAGAGTTCGTCATCGTCGGCCTGTTGCCGTCGATTGCTCGGGACCTGAACGTCAGCGTGTCCCAGGCCGGGCTGCTGGTGACGCTCTTCGCGTTCACCGTGGCAGCGTTCGGCCCGTTCCTCACCGCCTACTGCGCGCGCTTCCCACGCAAGCGTCTGTTTATCAGCATCCTGATCATGTTTGCAGCGGCCAATACCGTGGCGGCATTGGCGCCGAACATTTGGGTGATGGCCGTGGCCCGTTTGATTCCAGCCCTCGGCTTGCCCGTGTTCTGGGCCCTGGCCAGCGAAACGGCGGTAGACATTGTCGGCCCTGAGTTCGCCGGGCGTGCGATTGAAAAAATCGGCTTTGGCATTGTTTGCGCCACCGTATTTGGTATTCCGGTGGGCACGCTGATTTCCGATATGTTCGGCTGGCGCATCGCGTTTGCCGTGCTCGCGGTGATTGCCCTGGCCAAGGCGTTGCTGCTGTATCTCTACCTGCCGGTTACCCCGGCCAAGCACCAGCAGGCCACGTTGCGCTCGCAATTCAAGATCCTGCGCAGCCCCGTGATGCAGGGGCATATCCTGCTGTCGATCCTGGTGTTCAGTGGCATGTTCACCGCCTATACCTACCTGGCAGATATCCTTGAGCGCCTGGCCGGCTTCGACGGCACGTTGGTGGGCTGGTGCCTGATGGGCTTTGGCGCGGTCGGGCTGATCGGCAACTCCCTGGGCGGACGTGCCGTGGATCGTCATCCGTTGATTGCGTCCATGGTGTTCTGCGGGTTCATGATCGCGGGCATGGTGGCGGTGGTGCCGGCTATTCACTCGCCCATCGGCCTGGCCGCGGCGATGGCGGTGTGGGGCGTGACCCAGGCGGCGATGTTTCTGGTCAGCCATGTGCGCTTGATGAAGGCCGCGCCCCATGCGCCGGCGTTTGCCGCGTCGCTGAATATCGCCGGCGCCAACCTCGGCATCGGCCTGGGCGCGATGGTGGGCGGGCATGTCATCGACACCCTGGGCCTGGGCAGCCTGGGGTTTGCCGCTTCGGGGTTTATCCTGGTGTCGATCCTGCTCGCACTGTGGCTGATGACCGCCAAACCCACGGCGCTCAATGCCTGAGCGATCAGGGCAGGGCGGTAAACAACTCCCGCCGGGCACCCTCGGTAATTGCCACAATGCCGGGGTGCTTGACCTTGCGCTCCACTGAGATCGCATAAAACGACTCGGTCACTGCATCGGTCTGGCCGATCAGCGCTACGCCGTATTGGCGCACCACCTCGTCGGCGATCACGCTGGGCGCGATAAAGATCCCGCTGCCCGACTGCCCAAACGCCTGCATCAAAGCGCTGTCGTCGAACTCGCCGATGATGCGGGGTTGAATCTGCTGTTCGGCAAACCAGCGCTGCAAACGGCTGCGCACTACGGTCTCAGCGCCCGGGATCAGCAGCGGTGCGCCCTGCAAACACTGTGGGAAATCACCCCCATGCTGGTCAGCCAACGCCTGGGTGGCGAAAAAACTGATGCCGCATTCTCCCAGCTTCTGGCTGTAGCCCTTGATGTCCAAGTGCGTGGGCATGGGGCTGTCGGAAATCACCAGGTCCAGGCGCTGGATCGCCAGGTCGGCCAGTAAACGTTCGAGTTTGTCTTCACGGCAGGTGATGCGTATCGGTTCGCTCAACTCCATGGTCGGCGCGATCAACCGGTACACGATGGATTTGGGCACCACATCCGCCACCCCAACGCGGAACGGGATCTGCTGCTCGCCAGGCTGGGCGCGCAGCATCGCCTCCAGTTCATTGCCGGTCTGGAACATCTGCTCGGCGTAGGGCAGCGCCTGACGCCCGGCTTCGGTCAGTTCAAGCTGGCGCCCGACCCGCTGAAACAGGGCAATACCGAAGGTCTGCTCCAACAGGCTGATCTGCCCGCTGATGGTCTGCGGCGTGAGGTTCAATTGCTCACAGGCGCGCACGATGCTGCCGGTCTTGGCCACCACCCAGAAGTAATGCAGCTGTCGATAATTGAGCATGGTCGCCTACACTTCGTGAAAATCGAAGTATACGCGAGAAAAATACGAATTTTACTGAACTGTTCGCCTGCATAGAATGCCTCGCTATCGAGGGGCCACTACTTGGACCCAATGGTTCTAACGAGGAAGACATCATGAAACTCAATTCCCTGGGCGCGGCGTCGTTGCTTGCGCTTTCATTGATAGTGGTCAGCGGTTGTGATCAAGTCGAGAAAAGCGCTCAACAGGTGTTGGGCAAAGCCACCGAGTCGGCCAAGCAGGCCATCGACGACACCCACAAGGCCGCCGAGCAGGCATTGAGTGAAGCAACCCAGGGCTTGATTAGCCCTGAGAAGCAGGAAAAAGACGCCGAAAACGCCGCTGAAGCCGACACCAAAGAAACCTAATTCCCCAGCACTACCACGTCAGGACTGACCTATGGATTACCTTTTACAACTGGCCGCCAGCCCCACCGCCTGGGTCGCACTGGCTACCTTGATCGTCATGGAAATCGTGCTGGGCATCGATAACCTGATCTTTATCTCGATCCTTACCAACAAATTGCCGCAGAAGCACCGGGCCAAGGCGCGGCGCATTGGTATCAGCATGGCGTTGATATTGCGCCTGGGCCTGTTGAGCACCATCGCATTCATCGTGCAATTGACGACACCGGTGTTCGAAGTGTTCGGCCAGGCGTTCTCGTGGAAGGACATGATCCTGATCGCCGGCGGCCTGTTCCTGGTGTGGAAGGCAACCACCGAGATCCATCACAGCATGGACCCGGAGCCTGAAGAGAAGGCAACCGTCAGCAACACCGTGACCATCGGCTTTGCCGCTGCCATTGGCCAGATCCTGATGCTCGACCTGGTGTTCTCCATCGACAGCATCATCACCGCCGTGGGCATGACCGAGCACTTGCCGATCATGATCATTGCCGTGGTGGTCTCGGTGATCGTGATGCTGGTGGCCGCTGAACCGTTGGCCAAGTTCATCAACGACAACCCGACCGTGGTGATGCTGGCCCTGGGCTTCTTGATCATGATCGGCATGACGCTGATCGCCGAAGGTTTCGGCGCCCACGTGCCGAAAGGCTACGTGTATGCGGCCATGGCCTTCTCGGCGGCGATCGAATGCTTGAACATCGCCCGGCGTAACCGGCACGCACGTTTGCTCGCTGCGCGCCAGTAACCGCTGAACAAACAGGCCGGCTGTGCTCACAAGAGCCCAGCCGGCCTTTTGCTGTCTGCTAGAATCGGCCCACTTGATAGCTTGAGGTCCCCCATGAACGAGCCGATTCGCCTTACCCAGTACAGCCACGGTGCGGGTTGCGGTTGCAAGATTTCGCCCCAGGTCCTGGAAGTGATCCTTGCGGGCAGCGGTGCACAGAACCTCGACCCCAACCTGTGGGTGGGCAATGCCTCCCGCGACGATGCGGCGGTATACGCCATCGACGACGAGCGCGGCGTGGTGTCTACCACGGACTTTTTCATGCCGATTGTGGACGACCCGTTCGACTTCGGCCGCATCGCCGCCACCAATGCCATCAGCGACATCTACGCCATGGGCGGCGATCCCTTGATGGCCATCGCCATTCTCGGCTGGCCGGTCAATGTGTTGGCGCCGGAGATTGCCCGCGAAGTGATTCGCGGCGGTCGGGCGGTGTGCGACGCGGCTGGCATCCCGCTTGCGGGCGGGCATTCCATTGACGCCCCGGAGCCGATCTTTGGCCTGGCCGTTACCGGGATCGTGCAAAAGCGCCACATGAAGCGCAACGACACTGCCACTGCCGGCTGCAAGTTGTACCTGACCAAGCCTTTGGGCATCGGTATCCTCACCACCGCCGAAAAGAAGGGCAAGTTGCGCGAGGCCGACGTCGGCCTGGCCCGTGACTGGATGTGCACCCTCAACAAACCGGGCAGCCGTTTCGGCAAGTTGGCCGGTGTCACTGCGATGACAGACGTTACCGGTTTCGGTCTGCTCGGCCACCTGGTGGAAATGGCTGACGGCAGTGGCCTGACGGCCCGCATTGAATATGCGAAAGTCCCACGCCTGCCAGGGGTTGAGTACTACCTGGACCAGGGCTGCGTACCGGGCGGTACTTTGCGCAACTTCGACAGCTACGCCAGCAAGCTCGGGCGTGTGCAGGAGCTGCACAAGCGCGTGCTGTGCGACCCCCAGACCAGCGGTGGCCTGCTGATCGCCGTTACCCCGCAAGGTGATGCCGAGTTCCACGCCGTGGCTGCCGAGCTGGGCCTGGCCCTTGAGCCTATCGGTGAGCTGCTGGAGCGACAGACCAACGCGGTTGAGGTGATTTGATGGCAACGGATATCACCGATTACCGCGACATTTTCCTCAACGACCGCCCGATGATGGATACCCGCGCGCCGGTCGAGTTCACCAAGGGCGCGTTCCCCGGGGTGATCAACCTGCCGCTGATGACCGACGATGAGCGCCAGAGGGTCGGCACCTGTTACAAGCAGCAAGGCCAGCAAGCGGCGATCGTGCTGGGGCATGAACTGGTGTCGGGGGCAATCAAGGCCGAGCGCATCGAACAGTGGGCGCAGTTTGCCCAGGCTAACCCCAATGGCTACCTGTACTGCTTTCGGGGCGGCCTGCGTTCACAGATCGTGCAGCAATGGTTGAAAACCGAAGCGGGCATCGAATACCCCCGCGTCGGCGGTGGCTACAAGGCCATGCGCACCTTCCTGCTGGAGACCCTGGAGCAGGCGACTGCCCAGTGTGATTTCGTACTGCTGGGCGGCATGACCGGCACCGGCAAGACCGAAGTGCTCGGCCAACTGTGCAATGCCCTGGATTTGGAAGGGCACGCCAACCATCGCGGTTCCAGCTTCGGCAAGCGCGCCACGGCGCAACCCTCCAATATCGACTTCGAAAATCGCCTGGCGGTGGATTTGCTGAAGAAGCGCGCAGGTGGTACCGAGCAGTTTGTGGTCGAGGACGAGAGCCGCATGATCGGCAGCTGTGCGCTGCCGCTGCCATTGCACAAGGGCATGCAGACGTTTCCGATGGTGTGGCTGGAAGACAGCGTCGAGGGCCGTGTCGAGCGCATCCTGAAGGATTACGTAGTGGACCTGTGCGCCGAGTTCATTGACGTGTTTGGGGAAACCGGCCAGCGATTATTTGCCGAGCGCCTGACCCAGAGCCTGGCCAATATTCACAAGCGCCTGGGCGGCGAGCGTTTCCAACGGTTGCAGGCGGTGTTGCAGGATGCTCTGGCCGAACAGGCACGCAGCGGCGCAGTGGAGCTGCATCGGGTATGGATTGAAGGTTTGCTGCGCGAGTATTACGACCCGATGTATGCGTTCCAGCGCGAGAGCAAGGGCGCGCGTATCGAGTTTGCCGGGGAGCAGGGGGCGGTGGTGGAGTATTTGCGTGAGCGGGCGGCCCGGGTGGGGTGACCTTTCGGACGCCATCGCAGGCAAGCCAGCTCCCACCTTTTGAAGTGTGAATATATACAAAGGTGGGAGCTGGCTTGCCTGCGATGAGGCCATCGGCCCCACTGAAAATCTAAAGAATCACCGCCCCAATCAACCCACACACCACCCCCACCAGCATGGTCAACCCGGCCACCGTTACCAGCACCCGCGCGTCGAAATCCTTGCGCAGCATCAACAACGACGGCAGGCTCACGCTCGGCAGGGTCATCAGCAAGGCCACGGCCGGGCCGGTGCCCATGCCCAGGGCCATCATGGTTTGTACGATGGGAATCTCTGCCGCTGTCGGAATCACAAACAGCGTGCCCACAATCGCCAGCGGCACCAGCCACACCAGGCTGTCGGCCATCGCCCCGTCCACATGAGGGAACAGCCACACCCGCGCCGCGCCGAGGATCAGCACCGCCAGGATATACACCGGGATAGTGCTCCAGAACAGCTGCCACAGCGTGCGTAACCAGCGGCTCAGGAACGGTTGCGACTCCACCGTGCTGACGTCGGCAACGGCCTCCAGCGCGGCTTCCGGCACTTGGTCCGGGCGCGCAATACGCTGTGCCACCAGGGACACGCCTACCACCAGCACAATCCCCGCCACCAGGCGCAGCGCGGTGAAACCCCAGCCCAGCACAAAGCCCATGAACACCAGGGTGGCCGGGTTCAATACCGGGTTGGCAATCCAGAACGCCAGCGCCGCGCCGACCGACACCTGCTGGCGGCGCATGCCCGCCGCCACCGGGGCCGCGCAGCAGCTGCACATCATCCCCGGCAGGGCGAACAGCCCACCGCGCAGGGTCGAGCCCAGCCCGGCGCGGCCAAACAGGCGTAGCAGCCAGTCGCGGGGGATCAATACCTGCAGCAATGAACCGAGGATCACTGCCAGTACGGCGGCTTTCCAGATGGCCAGGAAATACACCTGGGCATAGGCCAGCGCCGCCGCCAGGGGCGAGCTTTGCTGGTCATTGAGAATCGAGGCGCCAATGCTGTGGTTGTCGGCCGCTACAAACGCCTTGAGGTAGTAGGGCGACCACTTCACATAGTAGAGGCCGATGCAGGCCACCAAGAGAAACAGCGCAGGTTTGCACCAGAACGCCCAGCCGCGGTTGGGCTGGGTGGAAGCGAGGTTGGACATGGAGATGATCCGCAGGTGAGTCGATAGCCCGGCATCATACGCCCCTGCGGCCCAAGCTTCAGATATCTGCGCTGACCTGGGTCGGGTCAGGGCAGTTTTCCCCTCCGTTATTCAGCCCTTGCTTGTAGTTGCGGCTGAGCAGCGAGGCCTTGCCGTTGTGCCAGGTCAATGTCAGCACGTACAGGGAGTCGTAGTCATTTCCAGACCAATCATCGGTAATGGTGTGTTTTTCGCCGGCTGCTTCGCTGGCGACTTTGTTGATCAGTTCCGGCAAGTAACCATGGGACCAGGCGGTGTAGATGGTCGCGTTGCGGTACTTGTCCTCGACCAGCTCTTCGGCCAGGGCACTGGTGTCATTCGCGGAGAACTCGATATTCACCGGCAGGCCGAGCTTGATCGCGCTGGGGCTGATGGTGATCAGTGGGCGAATGTAGCTGTAGGAGTTATCCAGTTCGCCTTCCTCGACGTTGCGCGTCGGGTTGGCAGCGAACACATAGTTGGCTTTGCCGAATTTTTCCGGCAACAGGGTTGCCAGGTTCATGGCGCGGTTCAGGCCCTGGCAATTGAGTTGGCCCAGGCCACCGGCCGGTTTTTCGCCGTGGCGCAGGAATACCAGGGTTTGCACGCCATCGACCGGTTGCGCACGGCTTTCACGGGCGTCCAGGGCGGTGACGATGGCAGCGCTGACCAGCAGCAGCGGCAATACCATGTAGGAATAACGTTTGAGTTGTGGCACAAGGCGCAGAGGCTTGATCTTCATGATAGGTTCGAGTCTTCGTGCGTCGGGTTAAGGCGGACAAGCCCGGCTCCAGTGACGCGTCAGCGTCCTGCGGTGTTCCCTGTCGATATAGCAAGCAGCCTCCATTCATTCTTCGGGCGCTCTTAAGAGTGCATTCGGGCGCTTTGGTTCGCCCACGCGGGATACTAGCCGGCAAATGTTGCGCAACGATGACCCATGCACGACGGCAGGCAGATGACTATGATGGGGCTTTCCGTCCAGGGGGTTCTCGATGAACGCACTCGCCGCTTTCCCGATCAACAGCAAATGGCCCGCCCAGCACCCGGAACGCCTGCAGCTGTATTCGCTACCCACGCCCAACGGCGTCAAGGTGTCGATCATGCTCGAAGAACTGGGCCTGCCTTACGAGGCGCACAAGGTCAGCTTCGACACCCAGGACCAGTTGTCTCCCGAGTTCCTGTCCCTGAACCCCAACAACAAGATCCCCGCGATCATCGACCCCAACGGCCCAAGTGGCCAGCCGCTGGCGCTGTTCGAATCCGGCGCGATCCTCATTTACCTGGCGGAAAAGACCAGCCAGTTGCTCTCCGAAGACCCGGCCACGCGCTATGAAACCCTGCAATGGTTGATGTTCCAGATGGGCGGCATTGGCCCGATGTTTGGCCAACTGGGGTTCTTCAATAAATTCGCCGGCAAGGCGTATGAAGACAAGCGCCCGCGTGATCGCTACGCCGCCGAATCGCGGCGCTTGCTGGGCGTGCTGGAAAAGCGCCTGCTGGGCCGAACCTGGATCATGGGTGACGAGTACAGCATCGCCGACATTGCGACCTTTCCTTGGGTTCGCAACCTGATCGGGTTCTACGAGTCCGGTGACGCGGTAGGCATTACCGATTTCCCTAACGTACTGCGCGCGTTGGACGGCTTTGTCGCACGTCCGGCGGTGATCCGTGGCCTGAACATTCCGAGCTGAAGCATGCCGACTTTCGATTTTCAACAACTGGATGTATTCAGCAGCGTGCCGCTCAAAGGCAACCCCTTGGCCGTGGTGCTGGGGGCCGATAGCTTCACCGACCAGCAGATGGCGGACTTTGCCAATTGGACCAACCTCAGCGAAACCACATTTTTACTGACGCCGCGCGATCCACGTGCTGACTATCGGGTAAGAATCTTCACCACCCTCAAAGAGCTGCCGTTCGCCGGGCATCCGACCTTGGGCAGTTGCCATGCCTGGTTGCAGGCCGGCGGCGTGCCACGTGGGGAGGAGATTATCCAGGAGTGCGAAATCGGCTTGGTGCGTATTCGTCGCCAAGGTGACCAACTGGCGTTTATCGCGCCGCCATTGTTGCGTGCAGGTCCCGTGGAGGCGCCGTTGCTGGAGCGCGTGCGCCTGGCATTGAAGCTGGCGCCCGAGGCGATTGTGCGCAGCCAGTGGGTCGACAATGGTGCGGGTTGGCTGGCGCTGATGCTGGCTGATCGTGACGCAGTGCTTGCGTTGCAACCGGACTATGCGCAACTGCTGGGTCTGGCAGTAGGGGTGATCGCCCCCTGTGATCCCACGCGTGATGCGGTGGACGCGCAATTTGAAGTGCGCGCTTTTGTCGCTGGCGATGGCGCCGCCGAAGACCCGGCCACCGGCAGCTTGAATGCCGGCGTGGCCCAATGGCTGCTCGCCGAGGGCCTGGCGCCCAGCCGTTACGTGGTCAGCCAAGGCACGGCGATTGGGCGAGCGGGGCGTATTTATATCGAGCGCCAGGGCGATGAAATCTGGGTGGGGGGCGCTGTAGCGTTGTGCATCGAAGGGCGTCTACAGCTGTAGATCAATGAATTGTTACGCACCCGGCAATACACTATTGGCCCCTCGGCATTTGTGTTGCCGGGACTTGGGGGCATAAGCTTTCGCCCCAAAGTGTTCAGCCATTTTTCAGGATTGCCATGACCAGCCAGTTCCCCCAAGCCCGCCCACGTCGCCTGCGCCGCTCCCCGGAGCTGCGTGGCCTGTTCCAGGAAAGTGAGTTCACCCTCAACGACCTGGTACTGCCGATTTTTGTCGAAGAAGAAATCGACGACTTCGTGCCCATCACCAGCATGCCGGGTGTGTTGCGCATTCCTGAGAAAAAACTCGCCGGTGAGATCGAGCGTTACGCCCGCGCCGGCATCAAGTCGGTGATGACCTTCGGTGTGTCTCACCACCTCGACGCCAGCGGCAGCGACACGTGGAAAGAACGCGGCCTGGTTTCGCGCATGTCCTCGATCATCAAGGACGCTGTGCCGGAAATGATCGTGATGTCCGACACCTGCTTCTGCGAATACACCGACCACGGCCACTGCGGTGTGATGCACGGTGCCCATGTCGACAACGACGCGACCCTGGTTAACCTCGGCAAACAAGCCGTGGCCGCCGCCCGTGCCGGCGCCGACGTGATCGCCCCTTCAGCGGCGATGGACGGCCAGGTCCAGGCCATCCGCCGCGCCCTGGATGACGCCGGCTTCACCCACATCCCGATCATGGCCTACTCCACCAAATTCGCCTCGGCCCTCTACGGCCCCTTCCGCGAAGCCGGCGGCAGCGCGCTCAAGGGCGACCGCAAAAGCTACCAGATGAACCCGATGAACCGCCGCGAAGCCGTGCGCGAATCCCTGCTGGACGAACAGGAAGGCGCCGACGCGTTGATGGTCAAGCCAGCCGGTGCCTACCTCGACATCATCCGCGACATCCGCGAAGCCTCGCGCCTGCCGGTGGCGGCGTACCAGGTGAGCGGTGAGTACGCGATGATCAAATTCGGCGCACAGGCCGGGGCGATTGATGAGGACCGTGTGGTGCGCGAGACGTTGGGGTCGATCAAGCGGGCGGGGGCGGATTTGATATTTACGTATTTTGCGATGGATTTGGCGGTGGCGGGGATTTAAAGGCGTCGTTTAGCCCTGTGGCAAAGGAGGTTAGTTGCCACGGGGCATCCGCTAGACCTGCGCCGATTCAGCCCATCGCTGGCAGAAATCATGCTGCTGTTGTATATCACTGGTGAGATCGTTTTCCTCGTGAGCGAATATATGTACAACTTCCCCATCTGGTCGCCCCAGTGTTAGCTCGTAAGCAATAAGACCATTCGACATATGTGAGGACATACCTGATGTATGAACGTTAATTTTTGCGCCTTTGCAAAGAAAAACGGTGTCTTTCATATCCGCTCTCAATACACCGAAGCAGTCGTATAAATCCATCGCTGTATAGGTTTTTTTTGTCCCATTGCTTAGCGAAAGATAAAGGGTGGGCTTGCCTCCTTCGTATTCGATCACTGCGCTGTCACGTATACCGTTTTTAATGATGGTGATTTCACGCGATTTCATGGGTATTTCCTATTAGGGTTCAATATCGTGTATCCCTTGAAGGTACCGTCTTCGTTGACTGGCGATGCACCTAAAATATCCTTGGTATCTATTCGTCCAGGGATTGCGATTTCTACCTCGTTTCTATGTTTGGAACGTGTGCCCAACGTTTTATTTACGTCTATTCCAGGGATTTTTCTTAGGGTGTAAAGAAAGCCTTCCTCGAAGCCAAAATTTGAAGCGAATACCAAGGCTTGTTTCCTTGAGGTCGAAGTAGGGACGAAATTGCTGGGAGGGCTGGCATTATTCAACGTGTGCAGGAAAAGGTCTGTGCTGGCTCCTCTACTTTCAAAACCGCTTTCAAAAATTTCATCTGGCTCTCTTAAATCCCCGCGAAATAGATATTCTCTTTTTTTATCTGAGCTGGGGAGCGAGGGAGCCCCCTCATCTACCTTTGCCTGGCCGTGGGAGGTTTCAGTATGTTGATGTGGCTTACATCCATCTGCACCTGGACACGTACTTAAGCCTAGCTGATCCACCCACCCCGTAGGGTTGGGTACATACCGGTACCCATTGATCCCACCCGCCAACTTCACCGGGTCAGGTGTCAGATAACGACCAATATCCGGATTATAGTAGCGATGGCGGTTGTAGTGCAGTCCGCTTTCCTGATCGAAGTATTGACCTTGAAAGCGCAGCGGGTTGTCGATTTTGCCCACGTCGAGCCGGGCGATCTGGCCGTAGGCGCGGTAGTGGGCGGACCAGGCGATCTCGCCTTCGGTGTCGGTGAGTTCTTGCGGGGTGCCGAGGTGGTCGAGTTGGTAGTGGTAGGGATTGGTTTCTTTCGGGCCGAAACCTTCCAAGAGTGCCAATGGGCGGAAGCTGTCGGGTTCGTAGAGATAGCTGCGATGGCGCTCTGCATGGTGTTCGGCTATCAGCTTGTCGCCTTGCCAGAAAAATTCGGTGGTCTTGCCGTCCACGGTTTTGCTGATACGCCGTCCAAATGGGTCATAGCGATAGCGGGCGGTTTGGCCGTTGGGCGTTGTAACCCCGACCAACCGATGCTGGCAGTCGTAGCGGTATTCGGTGACGAGTTGATGGCCCTTACCGCGCCGTTCGCGGATCAGGTTGCCGAAGGCGTCGTAGTCGTAATGGCGGTCGCCTTGGATCATCAGGCGATTGCCGGCGACGATGTCCGGGCCGGGGCGGTCTTGCATCAGCAGGTTGCCCGCCGGGTTATGGGCA
>NZ_JAOTNW010000038.1:0-26597 GCF_036346515.1 Pseudomonas sp. AM4(2022) | reverse complement strand
CAGCAAGGGATGCTGCCAGAGACATCGTCATCCCTGACCTGGCTTCTTCAGAGTATCTCTAAGAATGAAAGCCTGATGTTCTCATTGCTGGAGAGAACAGAAACAATCTTTGAGTCCCTACAGGCGGTGCCTGAGATTTTGTGGGCAAAAATTTTGGGGGGTGACTCCGTTTTGGCGTCCAAGAAATCGGTATTTACGTTTTTCGATTGGGCCTGGTACACCGAAGATGGTGAGTATCTCGCCGTTGATCCTGCTCACGATGAACCAACGCACGTTGAAGCTACCTTGGCGTTTCTAGGCTTCTTGGCAAGGCATCGAGACGAGTTGAAGAGTGTCCTGTGGGACGAAACCTCGGATCATGCTAACGACCTCCAAAAAACGTTGCTGTCGGACATTCGTTTCGATGATGCATCTCTGCGCGTTATTCTTTCGGAGGCAGCCCTTAAACACACGTCAGTGTTGTCGGTGCCCATGACGACGACCCGTTGGCAGACGCTCGTCACGCTGGACTATCTCCCCTATGATCAGAAGGTGCTGGCTTGCGTCACAGATAATGCCCCGTCGTCTGTCACGGCCTATCTGACAAGACGATGGGATAAGGCATCGAAAGATTTTGATCCCGTTGCTGCTGATTTGGACGTTCTGATCGGAGTCACCAAGAGCGATAGGGTTTCTATCAGGGAGAAGGTTGATCTCTGGAGCGCGGTCAGCGCCGATTCGATGAAGGAGCACGCTGGGGCGCGCGCCGAGATTGCTAGAATCTGTGAGATTGGAAATCAACACCAGGTCACCTATCCGCCTACGTGCACCACAATGCTCTGGTACGTCTCAAGCGACAACACGATACCTTCGAAACGTCGTATTGAAGCGTTCTTACAGATCGTGGCAACAAAGGGAGTGGAGTGGTCTCACACGGCCGGCATCCTCAAAAAGCTCGACGAGGACGGGTTCAACAAGTTTGCTGAGAAAGATCGTAAATTCACAGTACTGAACTCTGACGTAAATCGGCGTTTCATCAAGGCTCTCGGAGCCAAAGGTTTTATAGGCAAGGTAACCGAGAAGAAGGACAGGATAGTCGTCAATGTGTTGACCAGCGCGCTGAAGTGAGGCTGAGCTCATTCTCTCGACAGCCCGCCTGAACTTGTCATTGAAGCTCGCTTTAGGGTGTCTACAGGTTTTCGCAAAATGGACTCCTAATGCAAACCCAACAGGGAAGCCGGAGGCTAGGGCTGACAGTGACAGGGTTCCTTCACAATATTAAATTTAACATAATATACATTATGCGTATCAATGGTTTCACCCTTGGGGGTCGTTGCTGGACAGATTTCAAGCTGTGTACAGCAGACGCCTATCGTCTGCCGGTCATGATCGATCCACGTCTCACTGAATCGCAAAACGCCGGTCATTAGCTGCAACGTCAACGACACCGCTATCAGGACTTTGGATTTCTTGGACATTTCGGACTCTCTGGCTATGCCGTGAACGGCGACAAGCCAAAGAATGACGAGATCAGATCCCGCCGTGACGTGGTGAAATCAGGGCACTGTTATGTTCGGGTGCATCTGTAGGTCGAGCGCTCGAACCTCTCGATGCAGCCCGTCTATGTTGGCAGGAAATTGGACCAGCTTATTTAATGACTCAATAAAGTCGTGCAATGGCCCGTATTGCTCCTGGGCGCTAGTTGTCTTTCTGCGGTAATTGATCGATTCACAACCGTCATGGCAGATCAGCCAGGAGTGTCTAATCGCATTTGTCAGCGCATGACGAGCACCGCCTTGACTGTGATCAGAACCTTGAAAAAACTCACTGCGAAGTGATCTAGCTAAAGCTATCTTCTGGACCAATGAATCATCGCTTGAAGCGTTTTTGAGCGCCTCATCCTCTTGCCAATACACCTCGTCCAAGGCCGTATATCGAGCGTCCGGAACCTGATTACGTCGACGCAAATCATACTCAGCCAACGCTTTTGACAAGTACCGAGAGGCAGCTCTAAGCTCGCCAGAAGTACAGATCGATCCGGTAATAGCGGCCTTTTCCTGCAAAATCTGAAGAACTTTCGGAAAAAGCAAAACGACCAAGTCCCGCATTTCTGCACTATGGCGGAGCTTCATACGACCGTTACGGGCTCTTTGGGAATTGGGCATAGCTTAGAAACTCCGGCTCTCGGATACATTTACCTTGAAGATTATGCAGTGCCCTGCCCTTTAATATTCGATTAAATTATAACTATGCTAAATAACCATTTAGTTGAGTTATATGTACGGCTATATATTGCTCTCTTAGAAGCAGTTTTTAAGCGCATTTTCAAGCGCGATTTTAACGTCGAGTTCTTCTCCCCTACATTTTAAAACGATCTACCGACTGCGACAGTTGCCCAGCCAGACTGGATAACTCGTCGGTGGTCGACGCTGTGCCCGCAATTACCCGACTGTTACTTTCCGACATCCCCGCAATCCTCTCCACCTGATGAGCAATCTCATTACTGGCCAGGCTCTGTTCACTGATGGTGCGGGAAATATCGTTGACCAATTCAGTGGTGCTCAGCGTGGCCTGGAGAATCTCGCGAATGGCGCGTTCCACTTCGGCAGTCACTGCCATGCCCTTATCCACTTGAGCAACGCCCTCCTCCATGCTGATCACCGCTTCACGGGTGTTCTGCTGGATACTCCCGACCATGCTGGCGATTTCCTGGGTGGACGCGCTGGTGCGTCCGGCCAGGCTGCGCACTTCGTCGGCCACTACCGCAAAGCCGCGCCCTTGTTCACCCGCGCGGGCGGCTTCGATGGCGGCGTTCAGGGCCAGCAGGTTGGTCTGGTCGGCAATCCCCTTGATCACCTGGATAATGCCGTAGATCGCCTCGGACTCCTTGTCCAGCGTGCGGATCACTTGGGCTGACTGCTGGGCTGAACGGGCTATGCCATCCATGTCGCTGACCACCTGGTGGATAACCCGGCCGCCGTCCTTGGCCAGGGTTTCAGCCTGGCTGGCCATGTCCAGGGCACGTTGGGCGTGACGGGTGATTTCTTCGATGCTGGCGGTCATTTCGCTCGCGGCGGCGGCCATGGTGCTGGCGGCGACGCTTTGTTGCTGGCTGCTGCCTGCCACTTCATGGCAACCCTGGCTGAGGCGCTCGCTCATGCCATTCACGCCATGAGCATTGCTGCGAACCACTTCGATCATGCCGCGCAAATCCCGCTGCATCGTCGCCAGGCTGCGAATCAGTGCACTGGCTTCGTCCTGGTTCTTGGGTTCGACAATCGGTTCGCTCAGGTTGCCATGGGCAATGCTTTGGGCAATACGGCTGGCGGTGCGTAACGGCCCCATGATGCTCAGGGTCACCCAACGTCCTTGAGCCAGCAGCAGTAGCAGGCTCGCCCCCAATACAATAATCAAGGTCCAGTTAGCGTTACTGATGGTTTGCCGGGTACCGGTGCTGGTGAGTTGGGTATTGTTTTCGATCAGTTCGCTCAACGCCGCCATTTGGTCTTCCAACTGGCTGAACGCGGCATTGAAGGTCTGCAGTTCCCCTCGTGCGGCGTCGGGATTGTCCAGTGCCAGCGCGACGATGCGCTCGCCGGCACTGATGTAGGTGTCCAGGCTGGGTTTGATTTTTTCCAGGCTGGCCTTGATCGAGGCGTCCAACGGCAGCTTGAGATTGTCCGCCAGCACTTCGCGAAAGTGCTCGGCATGCTCCTTGATCGAGCTGTTGACTTCGGCCGGCGTACTGGTGCTTTTGCCCAGCCCGACCAACATGGCCGACAGTACATCCGCACGCAGGGCGTCGTGCATCATGTCGGCTTCCATGTGATTGCGCAGTACCGTCATGCTGACGTCGTTATCCTGTACCGCGTCGGCCATCCGCGTGTTGCCCAGGTAGCCAGCCAGGCTCATGATCAAAGCGGTGAGCAACCCGGTCGCAATCAACAGCACCAAGCGTAATTTGATCGTCATAGTGGTACCCCGTGCCAGGACCGCCGGTTGGGAACCCAACCGTTTCAATGTCGCTGCTAGCTGTATCGGCAGCTGTTGCTTGTTAGTGAAGCCTAAGTTTGCGGATCTGCGCGGTTCCCTTAAGCTGACCGTCCGTTGCTCTACCTGGATCTGCCAAATGCCTCAACGTATCGCCCGTCTCGCCCTGTTGCTGGGCTTGATCACCGCCGTCGGCCCGTTTGCCATCGACATCTATCTGCCAGCGTTGCCCACTCTGGGCGCCAGCCTCCAGGCTACGCCGGCGGCCGTGCAGATGAGTTTGACGGTGTTCTTCATGATTATCGGCGTGTGCCAGTTGTTCTACGGCCCACTCAGCGATGTCTTCGGGCGTAAACCTCCGATCTATGCGGGCCTGGTGATCTTTGCCATTGGCAGTGTCGGCTGCGCGCTGGCACCGACCATTGAAGTGTTGATTGGCTTTCGTGCGGTGCAGGCATTCGGCGCCTGTGCGGGGATGGTGATCCCACGGGCGATCGTACGCGACCTGTATACCGGCCATGAAGCGGCGCGCCTGATGGCTTTGTTGATGCTGGTGATGAGTGTTTCGCCGATCCTCGCACCTCTGGCCGGCAGCCTGGTGATTTCGATCTGGAGCTGGCGCGAAGTGTTTGCCGTGTTGGCGGTGGTGGCCGTGCTTTGCCTGGTGATGACCGCCGTACAACTGCCAGAAACCCACCCGGCCGAGCGCCGCCTGGGCAAGACACTGGGCCAGGCGTTCGGCAGCTATGGCGCCCTCCTCCGCGACCCGGTCTTTACGGGGTTGTCGGTGGTGTGCGGGTTTGGCCTGGCCACCTTCTTCGTGTTCATCGGCAGCGCGCCCTTCGTGTACATCGAGTTTTTTGGCCTGACGCCAACCCAGTTCAGCCTGTGCTTTGCCCTCAATGCGGCCTCGTTTTTTGCCATGAGCCAACTGACCGCACGGCTCAGCGCCCGCTTTGGCCTGGCGCCGTTGATTCGCTGGTCGGTGGTGGGCGTGGCGGCGGTCATGAGCTTGCTCGCGGCTACTACGCTGTGGGGTGACAGCCTGGCCTTGATGATGGGCCTGCTGTTTATCGGTTTTGGCTTTCTTGGCCTGCTATTGCCGGCGGCCGGGGTGCTGTCGCTGGAGGATCATGGTGCGGTGGCGGGTTCTGCGTCTGCACTGCTGGGTGCGATCCAGATGGTCACGGCGGCTGTGGCGATGACCTTGGTGGGGATCTTTGCCGACCATACGCCGGCGCCGATGTTGATCGGCATTGCGCTGTGCGCGCTTGCCGCGATGCTGACCACCTTGTGGACGTTGCGGCGCTTGCCGGCTCACCTGGTTTCAAGCGTTCCGCCTTCCTCCTGAGCAGAGGAGCAGGCAGATTCAACATTCTGGCTGCCTGTGAGGCCCTCTTCGCAGGCAAGCCAGCTCCCACATTTGAGTCGTGGTGTATCCACAAGCCTACAAATCAAATCGATCCACCGCCCGCCGCCGCTCATTGTCGTCACGCACGTCATAGCTGGCGGTGGTCTGGATATTGGTGTGATGCGCCAGTTTCTGCGCAATCGACAAATCATGCTCCTCGATCACCCGCGTGATAAATGAACGACGGAAATCATGAGGCATGATCTTGACCCCCACTTGATCGCCGCGCTGGCGCGCGATGTAGTAAATCGCATGCTTGGTGATGCGTTCCCGGGTGATATGGCTGCCTCGACGGATTCGGTTGAACAAGAAGCTGTCGTCCTGCTCGCCTTCCTTGAGGTGCTCGCGGCGGAACGCCAGCCAGGCCTGCAGCTTGGCAAACGCCCAGTCCGGCGCGTACTTGACCAGCTCTTTGTTGCCCTTGCCGATCACGCGCAAGCTGCGCTCGTCAAAGTTGACCTGTGCCAGGTCCAGGTTGACCGACTCCGACTTGCGCATGCCAGAGCCATATAACAGGCCGATCACCGCGGCATCCCGCAGGCCCTGGGGCCGAGGGTCGGCGGCGCAGACGTCGAGCATCTCGCGGATCAAGGTGCGGCGCAGGTTGCGGCCCTGGCCCAGGCGCGTGCCGGGTGTGGCCTTGACCGAGCGCATCTTCAACAGGTGGTCCTGGCTGATCAAGCTCATGCGCCACGCTTCATTCATCACCCCGCGCACCGCATTCACATACAGCGACGAAGTGTTCGGCGCAAAGCCGTCCTCGCGCAAGGCAGCCACCAGTGCGATGACGTGTTCGGGCTGCAGCATGTGCCAGTCAATCTCTTCGAGGTTGAGGTCTTCGAAACCCAGGCGGTCGGCGGCATCCTGCAGCACGTAGCGCATGGTCAGTTGGCTGGAAGGCGCCAGGCGGGTGAGATAAAGGGTCAGCGGGTTGCAAATGGACTCGGTCAAGGTAGATCAGCCTTTGGATTAAATACATCGACCAACTATTTGATTAGTCGATGTATTTATTGGATTGGCGAAGGCCGAGTCTAACCCAGGAGCGGCCCTGGCACAAAATCACGGGGCGGTGTCGTCGTCCTCGCTGGCTGCCTGGGGTTGGGCCAGGGACTGGCTCCAGTCGGCGTCCTGTTGCTGCATCAGCGCGAACCACTGCTGGCGCATAAAGGCGAGGTAATTGTCCGGTGCCTTGGCAAAGTCCTTCTCGTCGCCATAGCAGCCCGGCAGTGGCAGTTCGGTGCCCTGCTCCTTGTATTGGCTGACCAACGCTTGCTGCGCCGCGACGCTGCAGTCAGTGGGCAGGGGCATGCCGCGCAAGGCGCCAGCGTCCTCGTCCCACCAGCTGGCGCCCACGCGGTCGAGGCCGCGCAGACGATACTTCTCGGACTTGCCGACATGCATGATCAGCTTGAATTCATTGGGGCTGACGTCACTGGTGCAGGCCCGCGAATAACCGACTGTAGCCTGGGTATTGCCATCGCCCAGCAGGTCGGTAACCTTGGTGGCAGCTCGGTCAAAGCGCAGCCCGGCGTCGAATTCGCAGTGCTGCACATCGTCGTACAGCATCCACACGCGCTTGGGGCGCTCGCCTCCCAGCACGTATTGCGCCGCGTAGACAAAGGCCGACTGGGTACCATCGTCATCGCGCTCACCCACTTGCTCGGCGAGTACCAACAGGTTTTTGCCCTGGCGGTCATCCCAGGTATAAGCGGCGACCTGCTTGCCGCGCACTTCCACCCCGTCCGGCACCTGGTCCAGTGGGGTCAGCGCGACGCCCTGATCAGCCCGCACGCTGGTGACACAGGCCACCGTCATCAACAATCCCATCAGCGCTGGCCGCAACTGGCCGCGTAAAAGCTGCACGCTATTCATCCGAGTACCCTGGCAAGAGAGGGCTTACTTTACCGGCACTTGAGCGCCAATGCAGAGAAGATTGTTGAAGGGCAAACATTGGGCTGATCGCCTCGCTCAGATTGAACCAAGCGTCTTGCACGAAGCTCCGATATCGCCCTGTGAGGCCTACATGTAACGCCTTGATTACTTAGCTGAACCCTAGCTGTCTGCCTGTCAAATAAACGAGTTTTTCATCCGCCTTTCATATTCGTTGCACATTTTTGCGCTTAACCTTGTAGGCAACACTTAAGAGCAATCCGTGGATTATCGACTAACCTATTGAAAACGCGCCATCTTTAGCCCCGTTTTGTAACCTGCGGGCTGTAGTTTTGCCCAATAAACGCTGCTGTTTTCACGCTTGAAGTCGCTTTAGCCCGAGGTCATGAATCTTTGAAACCCTACCCTATTCATTGCGTGTCGATCGTTATCCCGGTCTACAACGAACAAGAAAGCCTGCCTGAGTTGCTGCGTCGCACCACGGCAGCCTGCAAGCAATTGGCTTACGAATACGAAATCATCCTGGTGGATGACGGTAGCCGCGACAACTCCGCGCAACTGCTCGAAGACGCCGCCGCCGAAGACGGCAGCAACGTGGTGGCGGTGATCCTTAACCGCAACTACGGCCAGCACGCGGCGATCATGGCCGGCTTTGAACAGTGCCGTGGCGAAGTGGTGATCACCCTCGACGCCGACCTGCAGAACCCGCCGGAAGAGATCCCGCGCCTGGTCGAGCAGGCTGCCCTGGGCTACGACGTGGTCGCCACCGTGCGTAATAACCGCCAGGACTCGGCCTTCCGCCGGTGGCCGTCGCGTTTGATCAACCTCGCCGTGCAGCGCTCTACCGGCGTGGCCATGACCGACTACGGCTGCATGTTGCGCGCCTACCGCCGCACCATCGTCGACGCCATGCTCGCCTGCCGTGAGCGCAGCACGTTCATCCCGATCCTGGCCAACGGCTTCGCCCGCCACACCACGGAAATCCTGGTGCACCACGCCGAGCGTGAGCACGGCGAATCCAAATACAGCGCCATGCGCCTGATCAGCCTGATGTTCGACCTGCTGACGTGCATGACCACCACGCCCTTGCGCCTGCTGTCCATCGTCGGTTTCAGCCTGGCGGCGCTGGGCGTGCTGTTTGCCTTTGCCTTGATCGTCATGCGCCTGGCCTTCGGCGCCGACTGGGCCGGTGATGGCCTGTTCGTGCTATTTGCGGTGTTGTTTGTGTTCACCGGTGGCCAGTTCATCGGCATGGGCCTGCTGGGCGAATACCTGGGCCGCATGTACAGCGATGTACGCGCCCGCCCACGCTTCTTTATTGAAAAAGTGCTGCGCAACCAACCGGCAGCACCGGCTCCAGTCGTCGTGGTCGACGGCCTGGTGTCTTCCCATACTTCTACTTCTTCTTCGGATCAGGTCCAGTCATGAGTTCAAAAGCTGTTGTATTCGCCTACCACGATATTGGCTGCGCAGGCATTGAAGCGCTGCTCAGCGCCGGTTACGACATTGCCGCCGTGTTCACCCATGCCGATGACCCCAAGGAAAACAACTTCTACGGTTCCGTCGCCCAACTCTGCGCCCGCAATGGCATCCCGGTGCATGCACCGGAAGACGCCAACCACCCGCTGTGGATCGAACGCATCGCCAAGCTGAACCCGGAGTACATCTTCTCGTTCTACTACCGCAACCTGCTGAGCGAGCCGCTGTTGGCCACCGCCCGCAAAGGCGCGTTCAACCTGCACGGCTCGTTGCTGCCTAAGTACCGTGGCCGCGCCCCAGCCAACTGGGTGTTGGTCAACGGCGAAACCGAAACTGGCGTGACCCTGCATCGCATGGTCAAGCGTGCCGATGCCGGCGCCATCCTGGCCCAGCAGAAAGTCACCATCGAGCGCAGCGATACCGGCCTGAGCCTGCACGCCAAGCTGCGTGATGCGGCCACTGCCCTGCTGCGTGATGCCCTGCCACAGCTGGCCCAGGGCAAGTTGAGTGAAACCGCCCAGGACGAGAGCAAAGCCACCTACTTCGGTCGTCGCACTGCTGCCGATGGCAAGCTGGACTGGAAACAGCCCGCCGAGCAACTGTTCAACCTGGTGCGCGCAGTGACCCAGCCGTATCCGGGCGCTTTCTGTGCCGTGGGCGAGCACAAGCTGATCGTGTGGCAAGCCGATGTAGTCAAGGGCAACGAAGGTCTGGCGCCTGGCCGTGTAATCAGCGTCAACCCGCTGCGCATCGCCTGCGGTGAAGATTCCCTGGTGGTCAAGTTCGGCCAGCGCAACGAAAACGGCCTGTACCTGGCCGGCCCGTCCCTGGCCGATGAACTGGGCCTGGTGGATGGTTCCGTGCTGCGCGGTGCCGAGTCGGGCCGCAAGCCGCGCCGTACCCGTGTGCTGATCCTGGGCGTGAACGGTTTTATCGGTAACCACCTGTCCGAGCGCCTGCTGCGTGACGACCGCTACGAAGTCTATGGCCTGGACATCGGCTCCGACGCCATCGAGCGCCTGCGCAGCCACCCGAATTTCCATTATGTGGAAGGCGATATCAGCATCCACACCGAATGGATCGAATACCACATCAAGAAATGCGACGTGGTGTTGCCGCTGGTGGCCATCGCCACGCCGATCGAATACACCCGTAACCCGCTGCGCGTGTTCGAACTGGACTTTGAAGAAAACCTCAAGCTGGTGCGCTACTGCGTCAAGTACAACAAGCGCGTGATTTTCCCGTCGACCTCCGAAGTCTATGGCATGTGCCAAGACCAGTATTTCGACGAAGACACCTCCAACCTGGTAGTGGGCCCAGTCAACAAGCAACGCTGGATCTACTCCGTCTCCAAGCAACTGCTCGACCGCGTAATCTGGGCCTACGGCGACAAGGGCCTGAAGTTCACCCTGTTCCGTCCATTCAACTGGATGGGCCCGCGCCTGGACCGCCTGGACTCGGCGCGTATCGGCAGCTCCCGCGCCATTACCCAACTGATCCTGAACCTGGTGGAAGGCACGCCGATCCGTCTGTTCGACGGTGGTGAGCAGAAGCGTTGCTTCACCGACATTGCCGACGGCATCGAAGCCCTGGCGCGCATCATTGATAACGACAATGGCGTGTGCGACGGCCAGATCATCAATATCGGCAACCCCGAAAACGAAGCCAGCATTCGCCAGCTGGGCGAAGAACTGCTGCGTCAGTTCGAGGCTCACCCGCTGCGCCACAACTTCCCGCCGTTCGCCGGTTTCCGCGACGTCGAGAGCAAGGCGTTCTACGGCACGGGCTATCAGGACGTGGCGCACCGCAAGCCGAGCATCGACAACGCCAAGCGCCTGCTGAACTGGGAGCCGAGCGTGCAGATGAGCGAAACCATCGGCAACACCCTGGATTTCTTCCTGCGTGAAGCCATGCTTGAAATTGCGGATAAAAAGTAATGCAGGCAGGTCTTCGCATCGACGTCGACACCTACCGCGGCACCCGTGAAGGTGTGCCACGGTTGCTCGACTCCCTGGCCGAAGCCGGGGTCAAAGCGACGTTCTTCTTCAGTGTCGGGCCGGACAACATGGGGCGTCACTTGTGGCGCCTGATCCGCCCGCAGTTCCTGTGGAAGATGCTGCGCTCCAACGCTGCCGGCCTGTATGGCTGGGACATCTTGCTGGCCGGCACCGCCTGGCCAGGCAAGCCGATTGGCCGTGACCTGGGGCACCTGATGCGCCAGGCCAAGGCCGCCGGGCATGAAGTCGGCCTGCACGCCTGGGACCACCATGGCTGGCAGGCCAACACCGGGCGTTGGAGCGAGGCACAGTTGGTCGAGCAGATTCGACGCGGTGTAGACACCTTGAGCGACATCCTCGGCGAGCGCATCGACTGTTCAGCGGCCGCCGGCTGGCGCGCCGATGAGCGCGTGGTGCAAGCCAAGCAAGGCTTCAACTTTCGCTACAACAGCGATTGCCGGGGCACCAGCCTGTTTCGACCAACCCTGGCCGATGGCAGCGCGGGCACCCCACAAATTCCGGTAGACCTGCCGACCTTCGACGAAGTCGTCGGGCCGGTGGTGGCTGCCAACGATTTCAACCGTTTCATTCTCGAGCGCTTCAGCGCGTCGAAGCTGAATGTCTATACGATCCACGCGGAAGTAGAAGGGATTCTGATGGCCAATGATTTTCGCCAGTTGCTCGCCCAGGCCGGGCAGCGCGGCATCCAGTTCAAACCCTTGGGCGAGCTGTTGCCCACGGATCTGACCACCCTGCCCCAGCAACAGCTGGTGCGCGGCGCCTTGAGCGGCCGCGAGGGTTGGCTGGGAGTGCAGCAGGCATGATCCGCCGCTGGGCTTTGCCCCTGCTCCTGCTGGCGTTCGCCGTGTTCTACCTGCTGCCGCTGGCCACCCATGGCCTGTGGATTCCCGATGAAACCCGCTATGCTCAAATCAGCCAGGAAATGCTGCTGACCGGCAAGTGGGCCGCGCCGCACTTCATGGGCATTCGCTATTTCGAGAAGCCCGCCGCAGGCTATTGGATGATCGCGCTGGGCCAGGCGATCTTCGGGCAGAACCTGTTCGGCGTGCGGTTCGCCTCGGCATTGAGCACCGGTTTGAGCATTTTGCTGGTGTACCTGGTCTCTCGTCGGTTGTGGAATGATCCGCAAAAAAGTCTGGTCAGCACGCTGCTCTACATGAGCTTCGTCAGCGTGGCCGCGCTGGGCGGCTATGCCAACCTGGACCCGCAGTTCACCTTCTGGGTCAACCTGACGGGCGTGGCCTTGTGGTTCTGTTTCGACAGCACCACACGGCGTGCGCGCTTGTGGTCCTGGGCTTTGCTGGGCTTGGCGTGCGGCATGGGCTTCATGACCAAGGGCTTCCTGGCCTGGTTGCTGCCGGTGCTGGTCGCCCTACCCTACGCCGTCTGGCAAAAACGTTTTGGCGAGTTGTGCAAATTTGGCCCTGTTGCCGTGGTGGTGGCGATTGCTGTCAGCGTGCCGTGGGCGTTGGCCGTGCACCTGCAAGAGCCGGACTACTGGCATTTCTTTTTCTGGCACGAGCACATCCAGCGCTTTGCCGGTGAAGACGCCCAGCACGCCGAACCCTTCTGGTATTACCTGCCGCTGCTGGTAGGGTTCGCGCTGCCGTGGGTCGCGCTGTTGCCCTGCGCGTTCAAGCAGGCCTGGCTGCAACGGCGCGTGCCGAAAACCGCGTTCCTGCTACTGTGGCTGTTGATGCCCCTGGCCTTTTTCAGCCTGGCCAAAGGCAAGCTGCCCTCCTATATCATGCCGTGCATGCTCCCCCTGGCCTTGCTGATGGGCTCGGCCCTGAGCGACAAACTGGCTCAAGGCCACGGCCGCGTCCTGCGCATCAATGGCTGGTTGAACCTGGTGATCGGCGTGCTGGTATTGCTGGCCCTCAGCTGGTTCCAGTTGAAGAAACCGGTATACGAACCGGGTGAGGAAACCCTCAGCCTGGTACTGGTGTTCATCTTTTTGTTCGGTTGGATCGTCGTCAATCTGCTGCAAGCAGCACGCCCCTTGGCATTGTGGGCCGCGCCGCTGATCGGCAGTGGATTACTGGTGCTGCTGGTGCCTGCGGCGCTGCCGCATTCGGTGGTTTACAACAAGACCCCGGACCAGTTCATCATTGATCACATCGACGAACTGCAACCCAGTGTTGCCCTGCTGAGCAACGACCTGGGCGCCGCCTCGGCGCTGTCCTGGCGCCTCAAACACCCGGATATCACGCTGTACAACACCTCGGGTGAGGTCAAGTACGGCCTGGCTTACGAGGACACGGCCCCGCGTCTGGTCGACCGTAACCGCATCCAGGCATGGATGGCTGAAACCCGTCGCACCGGCGCGGTCGGCGTGGTGATGCGCGTCAATAGCACCGGCGAAAAGGAAGAACTCGCGCTGCTGCCCACTGACGGCAAGCGTTATGCGCAAGGCAAGATCGTGATCCTGATTTTCCCGCAGGTCGCGCCATGATCACCCTACTGCTACTGCTCGCGGCTTGCCTGCTGACCTGCATGGGCCAGGTCTCGCAAAAGTTCGCCGTGGAAAGCTGGCGCGACGTGCCGGACGGCTGGGCACCGAAACTGCGCTCGCCGTGGTTGTGGTCGGCGCTGGTGTGCCTGGGCCTGGGCTTGCTTGTATGGCTACTGGTGTTGCAGCGCCTGGAAGTAGGCATTGCCTACCCCATGCTCAGCCTGAATTTTGTGCTAGTCACACTGATGGCGCGCTTTGTGTTTCACGAACCCATTGATGGCCGTCACTGGCTGGGCGTGGGGCTGGTGATTGCCGGCGTGGTCTTGCTGGGGCGCCAGGTATGAGCCGCGTACGAGGTTTCGCCCTGGCTCTGGGCAGTGTCGCCCTGGTGAGTGGCGCCCAATTGGGCATGCGCTGGAGCATGACGCGCCTGCCGCTTCCCACGCAATGGCTGGCTGCCTTCACGGATAACAGCATCGACCTGGGCGCCCTGGGCGTGGTGATCCTGGCGATCATCGCCTATGCGTTGTCGATGCTGTGCTGGCTCGGCGCACTGAAGCACTTACCCCTGGGCCGCGCCTATTCGCTGCTCAGCATCAGTTACGCGCTGGTGTATTTGCTGGCCGCCAGCCTGCCGGTGTTCAACGAAAATTTTTCGCTTTCAAAAACCCTGGGGGTGGCCTTGGTCATCCTCGGCGTACTGGTTATCAACTCTCGTCGTGCTAGCACCTCAAGTCCCAGGAATACCCCATGAAAATCAGTGTATTTGGTAGTGGTTACGTTGGTCTGGTCCAGGCCACTGTATTAGCCGAAGTCGGTCACGATGTCATTTGCATGGACGTTGACAAGCACAAAGTCGAGTCGCTGCAGAAGGGGCATGTGACCATCTTCGAGCCGGGCCTGGCAGCCATGGTCAAGGACAACCTGGAAAGCGGGCGCCTGCACTTTACCCACGACGAAAAACTTGCCGTCGAGCACGGTGAAGTGCTGTTTATTGCCGTGGGCACGCCGTCGGATGAAGACGGTTCGGCCGACCTGAAATACGTGCTGTCGGTGGGTGATGCGGTAGCCCGCCATCGCGTGGCGCCAGTGATCCTGGTGGAGAAATCCACGGTACCGGTCGGCACCGGTGACACATTGCGCGACCACATCCTCAATAACCTGCGCGCCGCCGGCCGTGAGCTGCAGTTCGATATCGTCTCCAACCCGGAATTCCTTAAGGAAGGCTCCGCCGTTGCTGACTGCCGCCGCCCGGACCGGATCATCATCGGCTGCGAGCGCGAAGAGGTGCGCGACGTGATGCGCGACCTGTACGCACCGTTCAACCGCAACCACGACCGCATCATCTTCATGGACCTGCGCAGCGCCGAACTGACCAAGTACGCCGCCAACTGCATGCTGGCCACCAAGATCAGCTTTATCAATCAGATCGCCGAGCTGGCTGAACACCTGGGTGCCGACATTGAGTCGGTGCGCCTGGGCATCGGTGCCGACTCACGCATCGGCTACCACTTTATCTACCCCGGCTGCGGTTATGGCGGCTCGTGCTTCCCCAAAGACATGCGCGCCCTGATCCACAGTGCCAAGCAGGCCAACTGCTCCAGCGACCTGCTCGAAGCCGTGGAAGCCATCAACCAGCGCCAGAAAAGCAAGCTGTTCGAGCGCATCAACGCCTTCTTCCAGGGCAACCTCAAGGGCAAGACGTTTGCCCTGTGGGGCCTGGCCTTCAAGCCCAACACCGATGACATGCGTGATGCCCCCAGCCGCGTGCTCATGGAAGCGCTGTGGGCTGCCGGCGCCAATGTGCGCGCCTTCGACCCTGAAGCCATGCAGGAAACCCAGCGGATCTACGGCGATGACCCGCGCCTGATGCTGATGGGCACCCCGGAATCCACCTTGGGCGGCGCCGATGCGTTGATCGTGTGCACCGAATGGCAGCAATTCAAGGCGCCGGACTTCGACCTGATTCACCAGCGCCTGAAAACCCCAGTGATCTTCGATGGCCGTAACCTGTACGACGGCGAGCGCCTGACGCGCAAAGGCTTCAAGTACTTCCCCATCGGCCGCGGCGATTCCTGCGAGTTGCCGATCCCCCAGCAAAACTGGGTGGAACAGGCCAAGGACGCTTGCTAGGTGAACATCGCCTTACCGTCCGCGCAGCGCGCAACGATCCGCCACCAGTCGCTGGGGCTTGGGCTCTTGGCGCTGGTGCTCTTTATCATCGGCAACTGGCACCAGGCGATCATCGGCTTCGATTCGCGCTTCGTGCTGTTTGCCCAGGAAATGCTGCGCCACGGGCCCAGTTTCTTCCCCACGACCTATGGCCAGCCGTATGCCGATTACCTGGCTACGTCAACCCTGCTGACGTGGCTGCTGTCGGTGCCCTTGGGCCAAGTCACCAGCCTGACGGCGTGGCTGCCCACGGCGCTCGCGTCGGCGCTGATCGTGGTGCTGGTCTATCGCCTCACTGCGCCCTACTCGCCGCGTTGGGGCCTGTTGAGCATTGCGATGTTGCTGCTCAGCAGTACCTTCGTCAGCGAAACCCGCGCAGTCTCCCTTGATCAGATGCTCGCCGCGGTGGCATTGGCGGTGTTCTACCTGGGTTATGCCCATGACCATTTCGCCGCAGCCAAGCGCCTGCATTGGGTGTTTTTGCTGTTGCTGCTGGGGTTTGCCATCCGTGGCCCGATCGGCCTAGTGATCCCTACGGGCGTGTTGTGCAGCTACTACCTGATCAACCGCCAGTGGCGCCTGTTGTTCAGCTTCGGCCTGCTGGCACTGGCGCTGCTGGCGGCGTGCGTCGGCCTGTTGCTGCTGCTGGCCAAGCTCAGCGGCGGCGAAGACTTTATGCATGACGTGATTCGCATGCAGTTCCTGGGGCGCATGGATGGCAGCGAAGGCTCCGGCGGCGTGCTGTATTACTTCACCAGCTCCCTGGGCAACTACGCCCTGGCCTATCCAATCGCGTTGTTGGTGCTGCTGGCGGTGCTGATGGGCGGTCGACGTGCGCCGGACCCGGCATTGAAGCTGGTGCTCTACTGCGCGGCAGCGGGTGTGCTGGTGATGGTGGGCCTGTCGGTGCCCCAAGCCAAGAAAGCGCGCTATATCCTGCCGATGTTACCGATGGCCGCGATCATTGCCGCGTATCCCTTCGCGGTGGCGCAAGGGCGACTGTTTGCGTGGCTGCGCGCCTTGATGCTGGGCATCTGGACGCTGTTGCCAACGCTGTTGGCCATTGGTTTGGTGGTAGCACGGCGGCGCTACCCGGAACCGCTGGCCGACCTGGAGCTGATCGTCGTCGTGCTTGGCTTGCTACAGGTGCTGGCCCTGCTGGCATTGTTCCGCTCGCGGCTGCGCACCTACGGCCCCGCCTTGGCCGCCGTGCTCGCCCTCTGGACCACCTACATCATGGTGGTTGAACCCCTGGAACGTCAGGTGTACGACACCCGCACCTTCAGCCTCGCCGTCAAGGCGCAGGTTCAGCAGCAACCGGCGCCGCTGGTGTTGCACGCACTGGGCAAAGACGCGAAAGCCATCAAGTTCATGGTCAACTTCGATTGCGACAAGGTCCCGCTATTCACCCAGTTGCCCGTCGACTTGAAACCGGTCCAGGCGCCGGCATGGTTGGTCATGAGCCAGGCCGACTTCCAGGCGCTGGACGATCCGCGCCTGCGTTCAATCACGCCGACGCTTACCGCAGATTTCGACAAAACCCCCTATGTGTTGCTGCGTTTGGCAAAAGCCTCGACACCTTGAGAACTTTTCCGGCTGCACTGTAAGAAAGAACGCCCACTCCCGCCACGAGTGGGCGACTTTCATCATAGGTACCAAGAAAACACCTACATTTGTTTGCGTAATGGCTGGTGCACTTTCCCTTCCGGTGCTCGGAGCCCAACTGTAGACTCGCTGCCACGTGCACTCACTATCTACCACCCGATCGTCAGGACTGCCCTGAAACGCTTGGGTCAGGGCACTTCACAACAAGGACGTTGTAGGCTGCCCGCGCGCGATGGCTTACTTCATTGAGAGGACAATGCCGTGCGAGAAGACCTGTTAACCGTACCCTTACCCAGGCTGGATCGTTTGATGGCATTGCGTGACGCACTGGTGGCGTTAAAGGGGCCGTTGGCCGACGACCCCAGGCTGCGCGAAGACTTGCAAGCGCGCCTGTTCAACGAAGAAACCCATAGTCGCGTGCTGGGCAAGATCAACCCGGCTGCATCCACGCCCACCGGGCAGATAACCTATGGCGAAGCCGGTTAACTGCATTTATTTTGCATTCAACCCTCATTAATATGCAGTGGCGCCACCTGATCAAGCGCGGCACACTGCGCAGGTTCCTTCCCCCAATGTTGGAACCTTCAAAGGGCTGTTCCGGGAAACCAGGCAGGCCTTTTTTTTCGCCCGCTGTTTATGGATCGTCTTTCAATGCTCGCTCGCTGGTTACCCGCTGCAATCAACACCCGTCCCGCCGAATGGAGCCGTGCAGCCATCGGCATGGCCCTGGGCACGCTGTTCAGTGTCTGGGCCTGTGCCCAGGTGTTCGGTATGGAGGTGGCCCTGCACCTGCTCGGCCCTCTTGGCGCATCGGCCGTATTGCTGTTTGCCGTGTCGTCGGGGGCGCTGGCCCAACCCTGGTCGATAATCGGCAGTTACCTGTGTGCAGGCGTCGTCGCGTTGCTGGTCGCCCGCGTCCTGGGGCGCACCTTGGGCAGCGCGTGCCTGGCGGCGGGCATGACCGTGGTCCTCATCTGCTGGCTGCGCTGCCTGCACCCACCGGCCGGCGGCCTGGCCATGACCCTGGTGCTGGCCGATCCGGCATCGGTCGGCCTCGGCTGGTACGAGCTTGCGCCGGTGATGCTCGGCGCCGGCGCCCTGCTCGCCTGCGCGCTGGCCTATAACAATGCCACGCGCACGCGTTATCCCAAGGGCCTTGCCGAGCCAGCCCCGGTTATCCTGGGCACTGCCAATGCCGTGAGCGAGCCGAGCATCACGGCAGCCGACCTCAAGCTCGCGTTGGCCGAGATGGAGCAGTTCTACGATGTCGAACCGACAGAGTTGGAGCAACTGATCCACGCCGCCGAGGGCCATGCCCGACGTCGCAGTATCGGTGAGGTGCTGGCCAGCCGGGTGGTTTGACCGGCACTGCATAAATGCAACAACGACCTGCAGGATTCCGGGTTGTACGGGGCAAATTTGCACTGGTACGATCACGAGAGAGTTCACCCGCGAACATCTTCATAAAGACAATAAAAGCAGGGAGTTAGAGATGACTGCTCAGGTTTCATCCCAAGCAAGCCGCGCCGAGGTCCAGCAGGACGCTGTCCTGGCAAGCGTGCGCAACCATATCGGCCACCTCACCCTCAATCGTCCTGCTGGCTTGAACGCCATCACCCTGGACATGGTCCGCCAGTTAACCGCGCATTTGCAGGCCTGGGCCGACGACGCCGAGGTCTACGCCGTCGTATTGCGCGGCGCCGGTGAGAAAGCCTTTTGCGCTGGCGGCGACATCCGTTCGCTGTACGACAGCTTCAAGCAAGGCGACACCCTGCACCTGGACTTCTTCGTCGAGGAATACGCCCTCGACCTGGCCATTCACCACTACCGTAAACCCGTACTGGCGCTGATGGACGGCTTCGTCCTCGGCGGCGGCATGGGCCTGGTGCAAGGCGCGGACCTGCGGGTGGTCACCGAACGCAGCCGCCTGGCGATGCCGGAAGTGGCCATCGGGTACTTCCCGGATGTGGGCGGCAGCTATTTCCTTTCACGCATCCCGGGGGAGTTGGGTACTTACCTTGGGGTGACCGGCGTGCAGATCCGTGCGGCGGATGCCCTGTACTGCGGGCTGGCAGACTGGTACATCGACAGCGCCAAGCTGGTTGAGCTGGATCAGAAACTCGACGGCCTGCACTGGCACGACTCGCCGCTCAAGGACTTGCAAGGCGCACTCGCCAAGCTCGCCGTGCAGCAATTGCCCGACGCCCCGTTGGCGGCCTTGCGCCCGGCCATTGACCACTTTTTCGGGTTGCCGGACGTGCCCAGCATCGTCGAGCAACTGCAACAAGTCACCGTGGCCGATAGCCATGACTGGGCGCTGACCACCGCCAACCTCATGCAGGCCCGCTCGCCCCTGGCCATGGCCGTGACCCTAGAGATGCTGCGCCGTGGCCGCCACCTGCCACTGGACCAGTGCTTTGCTCTCGAACTGCACCTGGATCGCCAATGGTTCGAGCGCGGCGACCTGATCGAAGGGGTTCGCGCCCTGATCATCGACAAGGACAAGACGCCGAAGTGGAACCCGCCCACCCTCCATGCGCTGGACGCCAGCCATGTGGAGAGCTTCTTCCGCGACTTCGTGCAGATTGGGAAATAAGCCATGCAAGATCTTGAATACACTGAAGAACAAGTGATGATCCGCGACATGGCGCGGGATTTTGCCCGTGGCGAAATCGCCCCCTACGCCCAAGCCTGGGAAAAAGCCGGCTGGATCGACGACGCCCTGGTGGCGAAGATGGGGGAGCTGGGCCTGCTGGGCATGGTGGTCCCGGAAGAATGGGGTGGCACCTATGTCGATTACGTGGCCTACGCCCTGGCCGTGGAGGAAATTTCTGCGGGTGACGGCGCCACTGGCGCCTTGATGAGCATCCATAATTCAGTGGGTTGCGGGCCGATCCTCAACTACGGCACAACCGAACAGAAACACACCTGGCTGGCCGAACTCGCCAGTGGCCAGGCCATCGGTTGCTTCTGCCTGACCGAACCCCAGGCCGGTTCCGAAGCCCATAACCTGCGCACCCGTGCCGAGTTGCGTGACGGCCAATGGGTCATCAATGGCGCCAAGCAGTTCGTCAGCAACGGCAAGCGCGCCAAATTGGCCATCGTGTTCGCCGTGACCGACCCGGAACTGGGCAAGAAAGGCATTTCGGCGTTCCTGGTGCCGACCGATACCCCAGGTTTCGTGGTCGACCGCACCGAGCACAAGATGGGTATTCGTGCGTCAGACACCTGCGCCGTCACCCTCAACCAATGCAAGGTTCCTGAAGCCAACCTGCTGGGTGAGCGCGGCAAGGGCCTGGCCATCGCCCTCTCCAACCTCGAAGGCGGACGCATCGGTATCGCCGCCCAGGCCCTGGGCATCGCCCGCGCCGCGTTTGAAGCCGCGCTGGCCTACGCCCGTGATCGGGTGCAGTTCGACAAGGCGATCATCGAACACCAGAGCGTGGCCAACCTGCTGGCCGACATGCAAACCCAGCTCAACGCTGCTCGCCTGCTGATCCTCCATGCCGCGCGCCTGCGCACTGCCGGCAAACCGTGCCTGTCCGAAGCCTCCCAGGCCAAGCTATTTGCCTCGGAAATGGCCGAGCGAGTCTGCTCCAACGCAATGCAGATTCATGGTGGGTATGGGTACCTGGAGGATTACCCGGTGGAGCGCTACTACCGGGATGCACGGATCACGCAGATTTACGAAGGCACCAGCGAGATTCAGCGGATGGTGATTGCCAGAGAGTTGAAAAACTACCAGCTCTGACGGACACCACACAAAACCCTTCTGTAGGAGCAAGCTCGCTCCTACAAAAAAGCCTTGACTGTCTGGCAAGCCAGCTTGCCAGATTGGATCTGCGGCGTTTGGCAGGGGTTACTTATCCTTGAATTCCGGCGCCCGCTTGGCCACAAACGCGGCCATGCCTTCCTTCTGGTCCTGGGTGGCGAACGCCGCATGAAACACCCGGCGTTCAAAGCGCACGCCTTCGGACAGGCTGACTTCAAACGCACGATTCACACTTTCCTTGACCATCATGCTGATCGGCACGGACTTACCGGCGATCAGGGTGGCCACTTTCAGCGCCTCTTCCAGCAGTTCATCGGCGGGCACGATACGCGCCACAATCCCGCAACGCTCGGCCTCCACCGCGTCGATAAAACGCCCGGTCAGGCACATCTCCATGGCCTTGGCCTTGCCCACTGCACGGGTCAGGCGCTGGGTGCCGCCCATGCCTGGCAGCACGCCCAGGTTGATTTCCGGCTGACCGAACTTGGCGGTGTCGCCGGCAAGGATAAAGTCACACATCAGGGCCAGCTCGCAGCCGCCGCCCAGGGCGAAGCCATTCACGGCGGCGATGATCGGCTTGCGGCGGTTGGCCACGCGGTCGCTGTCGCTGAACAGGTCGTCCATATAGATCTGCGGGTAGGTCAGCTCGGCCATTTCCTTGATGTCGGCACCGGCCGCGAAGGCCTTTTTAGAGCCGGTCAGCACGATGCAGCCAATTTCAGGGTTGGCTTCCAGACTGTCCAGCGCCTGGTTCAGCTCGCTGACCAGTTGTGCATTCAAGGCGTTCAGTGCGCTGGGGCGGTTAAGCGTGATCAGCCCGACACGGCCCTGGACGTCAAGCAGGATGGTTTCGTAACTCATGTATCGGCTCCTTAAAGATTGCGTGAGATGACCATGCGTTGAATATCGCTGGTGCCTTCGTAAATCTGGCAGACCCGCACATCGCGGTAGATCCGCTCCAGGGGGAAGTCGTTCAGGTAACCGTAACCGCCCAAGGTTTGCAAGGCGGCCGAGCAGACTTTCTCGGCCATTTCCGAGGCAAACAGCTTGGCCATGGACGCTTCCACCAGCGCCGGCTTGCCGCTGTCACGCAGGGCGGCGGCGTAATGCACCATTTGCCGGGCGACGGCGATCTGGGTGGCCATGTCGGCCAGGCGAAAGGCGACGGCCTGGTGTTCGATCAACGGCTTGCCAAAGCTTTCACGCTCACGGGCATAGTCGCGGGCCGCTTCGAAGGCGGCGCGGGCCATGCCTACCGACTGGGAGGCGATGCCCACACGGCCGCCTTCCAGGTTGGCCAGGGCGATTTTGTAGCCCTCGCCCTCCTCGCCCAGACGGTTGGCCACCGGCACTTTCACGTCTTCAAACAGGATCTGGCAAGTGTCCGAGGCATGCTGCCCCAGTTTGTCTTCTACCCGTGCCACGGTATAACCGGGCGAATCGGTGGGCACGATAAACGCGCTGATCCCACGTTTGCCCGCGGCGGGGTCGGTGACCGCAAACACAATCACGATCCCGGCGTTTTGCCCGGAGGTGATGAACTGTTTGCAGCCGTTGAGGACATAGTGGTCGCCTTCAAGGCGCGCCCGGGTTTTCAGGCTGCTGGCATCGGAGCCGGCCTGGGGTTCGGTCAGCGCGAAGGCACCGAGCATGGCGCCGCTGGCCAGGGGCGTGAGGAACTGCTCTTTCTGTTGGTCATTGCCAAACTTGAGGATCGGCACGCAACCCACCGAGTTGTGCACGCTCATGATCGTGGAGCAGGCACCGTCGCCCGCGGCGATTTCTTCCAGGGCCATGGCGTAGGCCAGGTAGCCAGTGTCGCAACCGCCCCACTGTTCCGGGACCAGCATGCCGAAAAAGCCCAGTTCGGCCATTTCCGCGATGGCCTCCTTGGGAAAGCGATGCTCGCGGTCCCACTCGGCGGCGAAGGGTTTCAAGCGCTCCTGGGCAAATTGCCGGGCGGCGTCGCTGATCTGCAGTTGTTCGTCATTGGGCAACATAGGTCATCCTTAATACAGGCATTCAACGGCCATGGCCGTGGCTTCACCGCCGCCAATGCAGATAGCGGCGACACCACGCTTGAGGCCCTTCTGGCGCAGGGCCGCGAGCAATGTCACCAGGATGCGCGCGCCGGAGGCACCAATGGGATGGCCCAATGCACAGGCACCACCATGCACGTTGACCTTGTCGTGGGGAATCTCCAGCTTGCTCATGGTCACCAGGCTGACCACGGCGAAGGCCTCGTTGATTTCGAACAGGTCCACCTCTTCGAGGCTCCAGCCGGTCTTGCTCATCAGCTTGCGAATCGCCCCCACCGGCGCCACTGGAAACAGCCCTGGCTCATCGGCAAACGCGGCGTGCCCATGGATCACCGCCAACGGCTTGAGGCCGCGCTTGAGCGCCTCGGACTCACGCATCAGCAACAACGCCGCGGCGCCATCGGAGATCGAGCTGGAGTTGGCCGCTGTCACTGTACCGCCGTCACGGAACGCCGGTTTAAGGCTGGCAATCTTGTCCAGCTTGGCTTTTGGCGGTTGCTCATCGTGCAGGATGGTTTTTTGTTCCTTGCCCACGGTGACCTGCACCGGGACGATTTCACTGGCAAAGCTGCCGTGGGTGATGGCCTCTTGTGCGCGGGTCAGGGAAGCGATGGCAAACGCGTCCTGGGCTTCACGGGTAAAACCGTTGTGCTCGGCGCAGTCCTCGGCAAAGGTGCCCATCAGGCGGCCCTTGTCGTAAGCATCTTCGAGGCCGTCGAGGAACATATGGTCGAGCACCTTGCCGTGGCCCATGCGATAGCCGCTGCGCGCGCGGTCCAGCAGGTACGGGGCGTTGGACATGCTTTCCATGCCGCCTGCGATCACCACATCGACACTGCCAGCGCGCAGCGAATCGTGGGCCAGAATCGTCGCTTCCATGCCGGAACCGCACATTTTGTTGAGAGTGGTGCAGCGCGTGCCCTTGTCCAGCCCGGCGCCCAAGGCAGCCTGGCGAGCAGGCGCTTGCCCAAGCCCGGCGGGCAGTACACAGCCAAACAGCACTTCGTCGACGGCATCGGTGGCGATACCGGCACGCTCGACCGCCGCACGAATGGCGGCTGCGCCCAGTTGCGGCGCGGTCAGGCTTTTGAGGTCGCCCTGGAACCCGCCCATGGGCGTGCGCACGGCGCTGACAATAACAATAGGATCGTTCATAGCCATTGCTCCTTATTTGGCGGCCATGCGCAAGGCACCGTCGAGACGGATCACCTCGCCATTGAGCATGCTGTTTTCAATGATGTGGCGTACCAGCGCGGCATATTCGGCGGGTTTGCCCAGGCGTGGCGGGAACGGCACACCAGCAGCCAGGGAGTTGCGGACTTCGTCGGTCATGCCGGCCATCATCGGGGTTTCGAAAATGCCCGGTGCAATGGTCATCACCCGGATACCAAAGCGCGCCAGCTCCCGTGCGGCAGGCAAGGTGAGGCTGGCGATCGCGCCCTTGGAGGCGGCGTACGCAGCCTGACCGATCTGCCCATCGAATGCCGCCACCGAGGCGGTATTGATGATCACGCCGCGCTCGCCGTCGGCATTCGCCTCGGTTTCAGCGATAGCCGCAGCGGCCAGGCGCAGCAGGTTGAAGCTGCCGACCAGGTTGACGTTGATCACCTGGGCAAAGCTTGCCAGGCCGTGCGGGCCGTTCTTGCCGAGGATCTTCTCGCCGCGCACCACACCCGCGCAGTTGACCAGGCCATGCAAGCCACCAAAGGCCTCGACCGCTGCCTTCACCGCCGCTTCTGCAGCGGCTTCCTGGCTGATGTCTGCTACGGCACTGCGGGCGTTGTCGCCCAGTTGCTCGGCCTTGGCGGCCACGGCGTCGGCGTTCAAGTCCACCAGCATCACCTTGGCACCCGCGGCGACCAGCATTTCAGCCGTGGCCGCGCCCAGGCCCGACGCGCCGCCGCTGACCAGGAATACCTTGTTTTCAATCTGCATCGTTGTTTCCTTTTAAAGGGATCAAGCCACGCCCGCCTGGGCCTTGGCTATTTCCTGATTGCGCAAAATAAAGCGTTGCAGCTTGCCGCTCGGGGTCTTGGGCAAGTCGCTGACAAATTCGATTTCCCGTGGGTATGCATGGGCGGCGAGGCGCTGGCGCACATGCAGGCGCAGCTCTTCAGCCAGCTCCGGGGTGGCACGGTATTGCTCACTGATCACCACAAAGGCTTTGACCAGTTCGGTGCGCTCCGGGCAAGGCTTGCCGACCACGGCAGCCTCGACCACCGCCGGGTGTTCGACCAACGCGCTTTCCACATCGAAAGGGCCCACGCGGTAGCCGGATGTAGTGATCACGTCGTCGCTGCGCCCGACAAAGCTGATGCTGCCGTCCGGGTTCAGCTCCACGGTGTCGCCGCTGAGGTAGTACTTGCCGACGAACGCCTTGGTTTTCACGCCGTCGTACCCGGCGAACCAGCACATGGGCGATTGCTCGCGGTCGATGGCCAGGATGCCGGGCTGGCCGGCCGCCAGCTCCTGATGGTTGTCATCCAGCACCACGATGCGATGCCCTGGCGAGGCAAAACCCGCCGCGCCGACATGCACCGGATGCGCCAGGCCATGGTGATTGCACAGCACCATGCCCAGCTCGGTCTGGCCGTAATGGTCGTGGATGGTCACGCCCAGGTTGTCGGCGAACCAGCGGATCACCTCCGGGTTCAATGGCTCGCCGGCGCTGCTGACGATGCGCAGCTTGCCCTTGATCGAACGGGCGAACTGTTCGCCACCGGCGATCAACAGCCGATACGCCGTGGGCGAACCGGTCAGGTTGGTGATCGCGTATTTATTGATGACCCGGCAGGTACTTTCCAGGGTAAACGGGCCATCGTAGAAGGTGATCGGGTGCCCCATGGACAACGGCCCGGTCACGCCGAAATAGATGCCATAGGCCCAACCAGGGTCAGCGACGTTCCAGAACGCGTCCTCGGGGCGCAAGTCCACAGCGTCGCGCATGTAGCCCTGGAACGCGACGATGGCCTTGAGCGGCACCGACAGCGCCTTGGACGGGCCGGTGGTGCCGGAGGTGAACATCAGCAGGAACGGCTCCTCTGCGCCCAGCAGCACCGGCTCGCAGTGAGAAGAGTAATTGGGCAGTTCGGCCCAGAAGCTGTAGTCGCCCCGCACGATGCCTTCGCCCTTGGCCCCGGCGACTGTGACGATGGTCGGGCAGTCGGCAACTTCACCCAGCTTGGGGCGGTTCACTGCATCGGTGACTACCAGCGCTGCGCCAGAGCTGTTCAAGCGATGTTCAATCGCCTTGGGCCCGAACGCGGTAAACAGCGGCTGATAGACCGCGCCGATGCGCCAGGTTGCCAGCACTACTACCAACAGTTCGGCAGTGCGGGGCAACAGGCCCGCCACCTTGTCACCGCGCTTGACGCCTTGGGCCAGCAGGAAGTTGGCGAAACGTGCGGCCTGCTCCTGCAGTTCGGTGAAGGTAGAGGTGGCGCTGCGCCCGTCCTTGCCTTCCCAGAACAACGCGATGCGCCCCGGCAGCGCGTGACGGTCACAGCATTCCACACAGGCATTGAGCGCCTGCAGATTGCCGGCCAGTGCGGCGTCGACGGTGTGCTGGTAATCAAACTCGGTGGTGGCAGCCAAATACTCACGCATCGCTTCCTATCCTTCTGTGTTTTTATTTTCAGGACGTTTTCAACTCGAGAAAAGCGCTGAAATAGTCGCTCCAGAGCGGCGCAGCGACAATGGTCAAAGCTTTCAACTTGGCTGACTGGTTTGGCCAGTCCGTAGTGACACACGGGGGGCTTTTTCGCTTTTCTGTGGGAGCTGGCTTGCC
>NZ_JAOTNW010000037.1:0-28139 GCF_036346515.1 Pseudomonas sp. AM4(2022) | reverse complement strand
CCTACAGGGGAATGGGTAATGTCATCAGCAACAACGGAACGCCATTCAGGCTAAGCTGCCCAACATCTGTCCTCTTGATAAGAAGTGATCAGCACCATGGGTAGAGTTGTTGCGGCTGCCGTCTACAGCGCCGGTAAGAAAGTCTCGGATATCACTCTCGATGAAGGCGCGGCCTGGGCCGCCAAACCTGGGCACTTTGTGTGGATCGGCCTGGAAGAACCCAGCGCCCAGGAATTGAATAACCTGCAACGCCAGTTCAACCTCCACGAGCTGGCGATTGAAGACGCGATGGAAAAACACAGCCGCCCGAAGCTGGAAACCTTCGGCGACGCGCTGTTTATCGTCACCTACTCACCGGTGCGCGAGAACGGCAAGCTGGAGTTTATCGAAACCCATATCTTTGCCGGCAACGGCTACATCATCACCGCGCGCAACGGCCACTCGGCGTCCTACGGTTTTGTGCGCCAGCGTTGTGAGGCGCGACCGTTGTTGCTGGAGCATGGGGAAGATTTCGTACTTTATGCGTTGCTGGATTTTGTCACCGAAAACTATCAGCCGGTGAGCGAGGCGATCCACGCCGAGATTGATGAGCTGGAGCGTAACGTGCTGTGCAGTTCGCTCAACGAGCGTGATATCCAGCATCTCCACGGCCTGCGCCGCGATGTGTTGCGGCTCAAGCGTCATGTGGCGCCGATGGTGGAAATCAGCCAGGAGCTGCAGAAGCTCAGCTTCCCGTTTATCGACAAGAACATGCGCCCGTATTTCCGTGATGTGCAAATCCACGTTACGCGACAGATGGAAGACCTCACCACCCTGCGCGACATTGCCAGCCAGACCATCGAGATCGGTGTGCTGCTCGAGGCCTCGCGCCAGAGCGTGGTGCAGCGCAAGTTCGCCGCGTGGGCGGCGATCCTGGCGTTCCCCACGGCGGTGGCGGGGATTTACGGGATGAACTTCCAGAACATGCCCGAGCTGCAATGGCACTACGGCTATTTTGCGGTGCTCGGTTTTATTACCTTGGGCTGTACCGGTTTATGGGCCAGCTTCAAGCGTTCGGGCTGGCTTTAAGCCTTGGCTTCAGGCTGGTGCGCGACAAAGCGCATCATCCACTCAGCCACGGTCACGCCGTGGTGGTCGCGGTCCAGGCTGGCCACGCCGTTGCTGTAGACCTTCTCACCCAGGGTCGTCTGAAGAATCTCCAGCAACTCGCGGGAATAGTCATGGATAAATTCCGGGTGCCCCTGAAAGCACAGCACCTGGTCGCCGATGTGGTACGCGGCAAACGGGCAAAATTCGCTGGAGGCGATCACCGTGGCGTTTTCCGGCAACGTGGTGACTTGATCCTGGTGGCTGATCAATAGCGTCAGTTCCGGCACCTCAGGACTCATCCATGGCGTCTTGGCATCCAGCTTGTAGGCGTGGGTGCCCATGCCCCAGCCCTGGCTGGCACGTTCGGCCTTGCCGCCCAGCAGCAGCGCGAGCAACTGATGGCCGAAGCACACACCCAGCAGCTTGTCGCCACGCTCATAGCGCGTGAGCAGGTAGGTCTTGAGGGTCTGGATCCAAGGGTCGGTACCGAACGAATCGGCCTTGCTGCCGGTGATCAGGTACGCGTCAAACACTTCGTCATCCGGCGGGTAGTCGCCCTGCACCACGTTGTAGACCACAAACTCGGCGGCAATCGGTTGCTTGGCGAACAGGCGCTTGAACATCTGCCCATAGCCTTGGTACTCATCGATCAAAGCGGGACGCAGAATATCGGTTTCCAGGATGCAGACGCGTAGCGACATAAAAAATACCTGACACGGCGATGGGAATATTGCACACCCAGAGCCTGCCTTGAAATACACCCCCAAAGCAAGCCCTCAATGGGCGCCCACACTCATTGTAGGAGCGAGCTTGCTCGCGAAGAACGTCAACGATAACGCAGGTATCCTGAATAAAAGCGTTGCCTGTGCGTTTTTCGCGAGCAAGCTCGCTCCTACAGTGAGGTACTTAGAAGATTGCGCCTTTTGCGGCTTTTTCCAGCAACAACGCCGGCGGCGAGAAGCGCTCCCCGTACTCCTCGGCGAGGTAGCGGGCGCGGGCGATGAAGTCGTTCAACCCATACTGGTTGATAAACTGCAACGCGCCGCCACTCCAAGCGGCAAAACCGATGCCGAAGATTGAACCAACGTTGGCATCCGCCGTGGACATCAACACGCCCTCCTCCACGCAACGCACGGTTTCGATGGCTTGGATAAACAGCAAGCGGTCGCGCACGTCCTTAGGTGAGATTTGCTTGCCGGGCTGTTCAAAGCGGTTTTTCAGCTCGGGCCACAGGTGCTTCTGGCCGCCTGCGGGATAGTCGTAAAAACCACCGCCGGCCGCCTTGCCTGTGCGCTTGTATTCGTTCACCAACAGATCGATCACCGCCGTCGCCGGATGGTTTGGCATGGCCTTGCCTTCGGCCTGCAGATCCTTGGCCGTTTGCTGTCGGATATGGCTCATCAGGCTGAGGGACACTTCATCGGACACCGCCAACGGCCCCACCGGCATCCCGGCCTTGCGCGCTTCGGTCTCGATCATCGGCGCGGCCACGCCTTCGCCGAGCATGGCGATGCCTTCGTTGGTAAAGGTGCCGAATACCCGTGAGGTGAAAAAGCCGCGACTGTCGTTGACCACAATCGGGGTTTTCTTGATTTGCAGTACGAAGTCAAACCCTCGGGCCAGGGTTTCGTCGCTGGTGCGCGCACCCTTGATGATTTCCACCAGGGGCATCTTGTCCACGGGGCTGAAGAAGTGCAGGCCGATGAACTTGGCTTGATCGGGCACCGCCGTGGCCAGGCCGCTGATGGGCAAGGTGGAGGTGTTGGAGGCGATCACCGCGTCGGCCCCCACCACGCTTTGCGCCGCGGCCGAAACCTTGGCCTTGAGTGCGCGGTCTTCGAATACGGCCTCGATGATCAGGTCGCAGCCGGCCAGGTCGGGGTCATCCTGCGTAGGATGAATGCGCGCCAGGGTGGTTTCGCGCTGTTCGGCGGTCAATTGCCCACGGCTGACTTTCTTGTCCAGCAATGCGGCCGAATGGGCTTTGCCTTTTTCAGCGGCGGCCAGGGTGATGTCTTTGAGCACCACCTCGATCCCCGCACAGGCACTGACATAGGCGATGCCCGCGCCCATCATCCCGGCGCCGAGCACACCGACTTTGCGCGTTACATAAGGCGCAAAACCCTGCGGGCGCGAGCTGCCGGCGTTGATTTGGTTGAGCTGGAACCAGAAGGTGCCGATCATGTTTTTTGCCACTTGCCCGGTCACCAGTTCGGTGAAGTAGCGGGTTTCGATCAGGTGCGCGGTGTCAAAGTCCACCTGGGCGCCCTCGACCGCCGCACACAGGATTTTCTCCGGCGCAGGGAAGCAGCCCTGGGTCTTGCTACGCAAAATCGACGGGGCAATGGCGAGCATCTGCGCGACTTTAGGGTGGGACGGCGTGCCGCCGGGAATTGCGTAGCCCTTGTTGTCCCAGGGTTGCCTAACGTCGGGGTTAGCCAGAATCCAGGCGCGGGCCTGGGCCAGCAATGCCTCGCGATCCGCCGCCAACTCATCAATCAAGCCCGCTTGCAGGGCCTGGGCGGGCCGCACTTTTTTGCCTTCGAGCAAATACGGCAAGGCTTTTTCCAGGCCAAGCATGCGCACCATACGCACCACGCCGCCGCCCCCTGGCAACAGGCCAAGGGTGACTTCCGGCAAGCCCAGTTGCACTGACTTGTCGTCCAGCGCGACCCGGTGATGGCAGGCCAGGCAAATTTCCCAACCGCCGCCCAGGGCCGCGCCATTGATCGCGGCCACCACCGGTTTGCCGAGGGCTTCCAGGCGGCGCAACTGCGCTTTCAACACCAACACACTGTCGTAGAACGCCTTGGCGTGGGCTTTATCGACCTTGATCAGCTCATTGAGGTCGCCCCCGGCAAAAAAGGTTTTCTTGGCCGAGGTGATCACCACCCCGGCGATCTCGTCCTTTTCAGCTTCCAGGCGCGTGAGGATGGCCGCCATGGCTTCACGGTAGGCGGCGTTCATGGTGTTGGCGCTCTGGCCGGGCATGTCGAGGGTCAGCACCACGATCTGGTCCTGGCCTTTTTCGTAACGAATGGCATCGGTCATGACAAATTCCTTAGGCTCAGAGGCGTTCGATAATGGTGGCGATCCCCATGCCACCGCCGACACACAAGGTGGCCAGGCCGTAGCGTTGCTGGCGCACTTCCAGCTCGTCGAGCAAGGTGCCGAGGATCGCGCAGCCGGTGGCGCCCAAGGGGTGGCCCATGGCAATGGAGCCACCGTTGACATTCACCCGTGCAGCGTCGATGCCCATGTCTTTGATAAACTTGAGCACGACCGAAGCAAAGGCTTCGTTGACTTCAAACAGGTCGATGTCTTCAACCCGCAGGCCGGCCTTGGCCAGCGCCTTGCGAGTGGCCGGCGCGGGGCCGGTGAGCATGATGGTCGGGTCGGTACTGGTCACCGCCGTGGCGACAATACGCGCCCGCGGTTGCAGGCCCAGCTCGCGGCCTTTGGCCTCGGAGCCGATCAGCATCAGCGCGGCGCCATCCACGATGCCGGAACTGTTGCCCGGCGTGTGCACATGGTGGATGCGCTCCACGTGGCTATAGACCCGCAACGCGGTGGCGTCGAAGCCCATCTGGCCCATCATTTCGAAGCTCGGCTTGAGCTTGCCCAAGCCCTCGAGGGTTGAGTCGCCGCGGATAAATTCGTCATGGTCCAGCAGCACGATGCCGTTCTGGTCGTGCACCGCGATTAGCGACTTATTGAAGGAACCGTCTGCCCGCGCCCTGTCGGCTTTCTGCTGGGACTGCAGGGCAAAGGTGTCGACATCCTGGCGCGTGAAGCCTTCCAGGGTGGCGATCAAGTCGGCGCCAATGCCTTGGGGCGTGAAGTGGCTGTGCATATTGGTTTGCGGGTCGAGTACCCAAGCGCCGCCATCGCTGCCCATGGGCACGCGGGACATGGATTCGACGCCGCCGACGACCACCAGGTCTTCGAAGCCGGAACGCACCTTCATCGCCCCCAGGTTCACCGCTTCCAAGCCCGACGCGCAGAAGCGATTGACCTGCACACCGGCAACACTGACATCCCAGTCGGCCACCAGCGCGGCGGTCTTGGCGATATCGGCGCCCTGGTCGCCCACGGGGGTGACGCAGCCCAGGACGATATCATCCACTTGGCGGGTGTCGAGGTCGCTGCGCTGCGCCAACGCCGTGAGCAAGCCCGCCACCAGGTTTACCGGCTTGACGCTGTGCAGGGCACCGTCGGCCTTGCCTTTACCTCGGGGCGTGCGTATCGCATCAAAGATCAAAGCTTGGGTCATGACATCCTCGAACCGCTGTGGGTGTGTGCCCCTACCTTAGGCCCGATTGACACGGTTTCAATGACGGATGCGCTCATTGCTTTTGACCCCCTCGCTCGGACGAACGGTAGGTCTCTATGGGAAATGCCTGATTAATCGTTTTAGCTGTCTAGCCCTAGGCCTGGCGCCAAGATGGCAATAAGCCTCATGCCGTTTTTAGCGCAAATACTTCTTAGCTGATATGAAATGAGTCTAAGCCAGAAAGAACGGGCGCTCTAAGGTTGAATCTGTAAGACGCTGCTGCCGGGTTTTGCTGGAGCAGCTGTAAGAAAAGTGCAACGTCACCTCGCGATACTGAATACAACGGCACGCATTTGACGCTCAGGAATAACAACAAAAGAAAAGGCAGTCAGCCATGTTCAAACAATCGAAAGTACGTCAGGCGGGACTTATTCTGTTCGCCACCACCTTGATTCTGATCTTGCCCAATTTAACCAAGGTTATTGGGTGACACTCTCAGCTTCCGTGCACACACCGCACCAGGCCTGCAGCTTTTGGCAGCACCTGCCAGGACATTGCGCTTAGCGCTCCTGTTGCAGGGGCTGTCTTTTTACCTGCCGTTTTCCGCTATCGTGTGCGCCCTCACTCTCTCGCAACGGGGCCTGCGCCTTGAAACCGATCCTCGCCCTTTTTGCCCTGCTGCTGAGCCTGCCTGCGACGGCGGCACAGTTGACCATCGAGTTGGACCACAGCCAAAAGACCTGGCAGACCGCCGAGCTGCTCAAGCACCCGGAGGCTCAGACGGTGCAGATCGTCGATGATGTGTCCTACAAGCGCACTATGACCTATCGCGCGGTGCCCCTCGCAGTGCTCTTACCGGGCCTTAAACCTGCGAACCACCTGCAAGCCGTTGCCCTTGATGGTTTTGCCGCCGAACTTGCCGCCGCGCCGTTACTAGACAAAAACGGTGCCCGCGCCTGGCTGGCGGTGGAAGACCCGGCCCATCCATGGCCACCGCTTGCACAAGGCAAGCCCAGCGCTGGACCTTTCTATCTAGTCTGGACCAACCCTCAAGCCGAACGTATCAGCCCGGAACAGTGGCCGTTCCAGGTATCAAAATTCAAGCAGTTGCAGACGGTTGGCGAGCGTTTCCCGGCGTTATTGCCCGACCCGAAGCTGGCGGCAAACGACCCGATCAACCAAGGCTTCGCGTTGTTCCAGAAGAACTGCCTGGCGTGCCATCGCCTCAATGGCGGCGGTGATGCCCAGATGGGGCCGGACCTGAATGTGCCCTACAACCCCACCGAGTATTTCAGCGGCGACTTCCTCAAGCGTTACATTCGTGATCCGCAGAGCCTGAGGCACTGGCCACAGGCGAAGATGCCGGCGTTTACAGCCAGTGTATTACCGGACACTGAGTTGGACTTGCTGGTGGGATATCTGCGGCATATGGCGGGCCGCAAGTTGTAGGAGCGAGCTTGCTCGCGAAAAACCTGAGAGCACCGTTGAGTATCAGGCTTCCCGAGTAATCGTCGATCGTTCCCACGCTCTGCGTGGGAACGCCTCTTGTGAGGCTCTGCGTCACGCTTTGGGACGCGGAGCGTCCTCGGCTGCATTCCCACGCAGTGCGTGGGAACGATCAAGCAAGCTCGCTCCTACCGTCCTCGGTCATTGCTGCGGCGCCACGAATACCTTGGCGTGCATCTGCTCATGCCCACCGCCACGGCGCATGCCGCGTACCGGGCAGGCGTCGAGGTAGTCCAGGCCGACGGCCAGCTTCAAGTGCCGCTCCGGCCGCGCCAGTTGGTTGGTCACGTCAAAGCTGTACCAGGCGTCATCCAGCCAGGCTTCGGCCCAGGCATGACTGGCCAGGTGCGAGCTGTCTTCGGTGTACAAATACCCCGACACATACCGCGCCGGGATCCCCAGGCTGCGTGCGCAGGCCAGGAACGCATGGGTGTGGTCCTGGCACACGCCAGCGGCACCTGCAAAGGCCTGGGCGGCGCAGGTATCGACGTCGGTCGCGCCGGGGGTGTAGACCATGGAGTGGTTAAGCGCCTGCATCAAGTCGATAAGCGCCGTGCGGTCGCGGCGCTGATGGCAGTGTTGCTCGGCAAACCCGCGCAGGGCGTCGTCGGGCTCGGTGAGGCGCGTCGAGCGCAGGAACGGAAAGGCAGACTGGCTTTCGTGTTCGGCCTCGCGCAATTCATCGATCTCCACCACGCCCCGGGCGCCGATGATGATAGCGTCGTGGGGTTCGTCCAGCGTGAGCACATGCAAGATATTGCCGAAGGGGTCCACCTGTGCCCGCACCGGGCGCGGCAGGTCGAGTTGCCAGCTCAGCACGTGTTGGCGCTCGCTGTCATGGGGGGTCAGGCGCAGGTACTGGATGCTGGCCCGCACCTGGTCTTCGTAGTGGTAGGTGGTGTCGTGGCTGATGGAGAGTCTCATGCCGCCTCCAGGTAGGAACTGTAGATGGCGTCGCCCAACTGGCGGACCAAGGGGATAAAGTCGGTCAGCCAGGCATGCAGGCCTTCCTCGAGGATTTCGTCGATGGCGGTAAAGCGCAGGCGCGCATCCATCTCGGCGGCCAGACGCTGGGCCGGGCGGCCATTGAGGCCGGGCAGGCTGGCGAGGATCTGGTCGATCTCTTCGCTGCAAGCGCGCAGCGAACGCGGCACATCTGCGCGTAACAGCAACAGCTGGGCCACTTGCCGAGCGCCTGGCGCATCGCGATAAATCTCGGTGTACGCCTCGAACGACGACAGTGCGCGCAGCAACGCACTCCATTGGTAATACGCGTGAGCCGTGCCATCGCTGACCGCCGCCGCCTGTTCGCCGGCCATTTCGTAGCGGGCATCCAGCAAGCGCAGGGTGTTATCGGCGCGCTCGATAAAGGTGCCCAGGCGAATAAAGCGGAAGGCATCGTTGCGCATGATGGTGCCGTACGTGGCGCCCCGAAACAGATGGGAACGCTCCTTGACCCACTCACAAAACCGGCTCATGCCGTAATGGCTGAGCCCCTGCTGGGCGATATCGCGAATGTCCAGCCAGGTGGCGTTGATGTTTTCCCACATGTCGGCGGTGATTCGCCCACGTACCGCATGGGCGCTGGCCCGCGCCGCGCCCAGGCAGCTGTAGATGCTCGCCGGGTTGGCCGCGTCCAAGGCAAAAAAGTGCAGCAAGCGTTCAGCGTGCAATGGGCCATGGCGCGTGTGGTATTCCTCCAGGGTGCCGGTGATCAACAGCGGCATGGCCAATTCGTGCAGGCCATCGCCGCGTCCGTCCTGGGGCATCAGCGACAGCGAATAGCTGACATCGAGCATGCGCGCGAGGTTTTCGGCGCGCTCCAGGTAGCGCGACATCCAGTACAAATCCGAGGCAGTTCTACTCAACATGGCATCAGTCCTCGACCACCCAGGTGTCTTTGGTTCCGCCGCCCTGGGACGAGTTGACCACCAGCGAACCTTCGCGCAGCGCCACGCGGGTCAGGCCACCCGGTACCACGCGGGTCTCCTTGCCGGACAACACGAAGGGGCGCAGGTCGATATGACGTGGGGCGATACCGTTTTCGACAAAGGTCGGGCAGGTGGACAAGCACAGGGTCGGCTGCGCGATATAGGCGTGTGGCTTGGCCTTGATACGCGCCCGGAACGCTTCGATTTCTGCGGTTGTAGACGCCGGGCCAACCAACATGCCGTAACCACCGGAGCCCTGGGTTTCCTTGACCACCAGGTCGGGCAGGTTGGCCAGTACGTGGGACAATTCGTCAGGCTTACGGCATTGGAAGGTCGGAACGTTCTGCAGGATCGGCTCTTCGTCGAGGTAGAAGCGGATCATCTCGGTGACGAACGGATACACAGATTTGTCGTCCGCAACCCCGGTGCCAATGGCGTTGGCCAGCACCACGTTGCCGCAACGGTAGGCGGCAAGCAGGCCGGGTACACCGAGCATGGAGTCCGGGTTGAAAGCCAGCGGGTCAAGGAATGCATCATCGAGGCGACGGTAGATCACATCGACAGCCTTGGGCCCGTCGGTGGTGCGCATGAGCACACGGTCATCGCGCACGAACAAATCCGCGCCTTCGACCAACTCCACGCCCATTTCCCGGGCCAGGAAGGCATGTTCGAAAAACGCGCTGTTGAAACGCCCGGGCGTCAGCACCACCACACTGGGGTTATCCAGGGGGCTGGCGCCTTTGAGGGTGTCGAGCAGCAGGTTAGGGTAATGGTCAATGGGTGCGATGCGCTGGGCAGCGAACAGTTCGGGGAACAGACGCATCATCATCTTGCGGTCTTCGAGCATGTAGCTGACACCGCTGGGCGTGCGCAGGTTGTCCTCGAGCACGTAGTACGTGCCGTCGCCATCGCGTACGAGGTCCACCCCGGAGATGTGCGAATAGATATCGCGGTGTAAATCCAGGCCCTGCATTGCCAGTTGGTATTGCTCGTTGGCCAGTACCTGTTCGGCAGGAATGATGCCGGCCTTGATGATGCGTTGGTCGTGGTAGAGGTCGGCGAGGAACAGGTTCAGCGCCTTGACCCGCTGGATGCAACCGCGCTCGACAATCCGCCATTCACTCGCCGGAATGCTGCGGGGGATGGTGTCGAAGGGGATCAGGCGCTCGGTGCCTTGTTCGTCCCCGTAGAGGGTGAAGGTGATACCGGCGCGGTGGAACAGCAAATCGGCTTCACGCCGGCGCTGGGCCAGCAGATCGGCAGGGGTATCGGCCAGCCAACGGGCGAACTCGCGGTAATGGGGGCGAACCTGCCCTGCCCCATCGTACATTTCATCGTAATAAGTGCGGATCATGCCGTACTCCTTGTCACCCGGACGCAAGAACCTTCGCAAGGCCCGTGCCAGCGGCATAAACACTTAATAATCAGTCAGTTGATTAATCCAACCACATTCCTCGCACCGTCCTGGTGCGCACAATGGCTTGGGTCACGTCGCGCGCCTCATCGCAATGCGGTCTTTGACTATCAACAGCATAGCCAGAGTTGATTTCACTGCCCGGCTGGCACTGCGGATAATCACCTCCATCGGCTGAACCGGAGATGTCCTACAGCGAAACCTTTTGTGCAAGCGATATCGTGTTACTTCGTGTACTGATCTACTCCCTTGAGCTTCCCTTTCCGCCACCCTATCCGGGTGGCTTTTTTTGCACGTAAAACACCGCCCAAACAAAATCGGCCGACCCAAAGGTCAGCCGATACGCTGTGGTGCTCATAAATACCAACTACATGGGTAACCCACGCACCTCCTGCTTGACGCCCCATCCCTCGATAATGCCGCCCAGGGGCTCGACTACTGCCTCAAAGTCTTGCTCGAAATCTCCTATGCCGTCGTAGGTTGCGAACATGATTTTGCTCAGTTCCAGGTACCAGGCGCCATCATCGCGCACGCTGACCTGGGCATTCAGGGACTCCCCACGAAATCGACCCGCAGCCCTGCGCGCCCGTTCCTCATCCGGGAAAATGGCGTAGAACTCAATGGGGTGAAAACGCGAGAAGTCAAAGCCGCCTTCTTTCATGCGGCGCAGTACGTTGGTGCTGATGTCTTCTTGATAGGCTGTGCTCATGAAACGTCCTCCTCAAACCGATGGATAGACTTTCCGTGCTTCCTGAAGCCCCGCGCCCTGCTGGCGCGGGCACCACGGCATAACAACGCCGCAGGAAAACAAGCATGTAGCTGACAAGACCAGACCTTAGCGATTCATTCGCTGATCTCGATTGCAGAGTAGCGCGAAGCTATCACCTCCACCAGAGGTGCTCGTGTGGCGTGTGAAAAATGTTTAGACGGAGGGAGAAATATCGAGAATCTGGATACTGTTCTGGTCTTTGAGAATCTTGACCGTCGGCTCGGGTTTGCGGCCTTCCAGGTCGTTGAGATCGAGTTCGGCAGCAATCGGCACCAGCTTCGCACGAATCATATGCGCAGCGTCTTCGAGGCTGGGCTTTTGTTCGCAGGTGAACTGCTGCACGGACTTTTCACCGTGATCATCAACGAAGGTAATTTGCCACGTTTGCATCGGTGCCTCCTCGATAAAACCCATAGGTGGGCTTACAAGTATCTGGACCTTGGCGGCGCGCCAAACGTTCCACTCAAGCCCGGAGGCACCGGATCAACTGCACTTATTTTTCAGCGTGTTCTTTCAAGGCTTTCAAGGTGTTGAACGGCGCTTCCACCACGAACTTGTTGGCCAGCCACGAGGGGACACTGCCACCTGGCTCGGTGTGTACCTGGTAGGTGACTTCGGTCTGGTTATCGCCCTTTGGCACCAGTTTCCAGAAACCGTCCACCTGGGCAACCCGCACGTAGCCTTTTGCTTCTGGCTTGTAGGTCGGCACACCTTCCAGTTTGCGCGTGACGGTGCCGTCAGCGGCTTTGGTGGTGGTGACGTGGATGTACGAGTCGCGGTCCGTCACGGGGAACGGCGCCTTGAATTGGGTGTAGGTCCAGGCCTCGTCGCCTTTCTTGTCGACGAGTTGCTGGGATTTGCATTCATGGATCCATGCGCAAGCACCGACCACATCTTCCTGAAGCGCCTGGACCTTGGCCAAAGGCGCCTTGATCACCGTCACACCGCGATACGCCTTGTACTTGGAACCGGCAATCTCGCTCAGGGAGACCTTGATACCGTCTTCGTCCTTGGCGACTTGCCAATCCTCAGCCTGGGCAGTAGCCGCAAACAACAGCGTAAAACCGCACAGCACAGCCACTCGTTTCAGCGAACCCATCGTTGTATTCCTTATTGTTGAAGTTCCGATAGTAAAGCCCATCAAGCCGCCGTCATCTGTTCCCACCAACCGATCAGGCGGATGGCATCGGCCTGGTCATTGCCGCACACCTCAATATCGGCCTTGAAATCACTGCATACGGCTGGCCGCTGCGGTTGACCGAACAACTGGCACAGTTGTTCCGCCGACAAGTGCACGCAGCGAACGCCAGCGGGTTTGCCCTGGGGCATTCCCGGCAACGGTGAACTGATGGAGGGGGCAATGCAGCATGCGCCACAGCCTTCACGGCATTTCATGACCAGCAGGTCCTCGACGACTCAATAGGGATGGCCGGGCTAGAGTACGCCCTTAAACAGCCGTTTTAAAATGGCCCAACAGGGGTTTTTCGCACAAAACAAAAGTGACCGATCAGTCTGCGACAGATGGTCGGCGACCTGGGTCACCTGTGGTGCGAAAGATTATTGCTTGAATTCGAAATCCAGCGCAGCGCCTTCAACATCACGGCGCTCTTCGTTACGCAGTTGCAACTTCATCTCATTGCTGAGCAAGCGGCCGTTGATCTGGAACGCGCTGTTGTCGGTGGGCTTTTCGCCAAACATTGGCGGCAACAAGGGCACACTCTTGGGCTTGGGCATGGTGCCGATGGGTTGCAAGTGCCTGACCATATCCGAAGGCAGGGACAGGTCCAACTGTGCCGGTGGCAGTTTGGTCTGGGCGACTTCATGGGCCGACTTGGACTTGCTCGCCACGGGTGCACGCTTTTTGGTCGAGGCGGCTTTCTTTTGTGCGGCGGGGGCTTTTTTCGCAGGCGCTGGCTGCTTGGCTGAGGTCTTTTGCTCGGCACCGACAACAGGCTTGCCTTCAGCCACCGGCGCTGCAGCCAGCACGCTGCCAGCATTGCACAGGCTCAGCAGACCCAGCATCAACGTAACGCGAAAAATAGAAGTCATATCGCCAACAGCATTAACGGCAGAAGGCCATATGCTCGCTTGTTGTGCGCGGCATGACAAGGGCACAGATCAGTCTTGTCCCCTTTGCTCGCCTCAAAAACCCGCTGCGGCCTCCTGGCACAGTTGGCTGGCAAGCATTCCCAGGGTCATCAACGCCCTCTCCGCCTCACGGTTCCACGGCGTGCCGCAATTGAGGCGAATACAGTGGTTGAACTGTTCGGTATTACTGAAGATCAGCCCTGGCGCAATGCTGATGCCTTGTTGCAGGGCACGCACATGCAGTTCCTGGGTATTGACCCGCCCCGGTAAACTGACCCACAAGATAAAGCCGCCGGTCGGGCGGGTCATCTGGGTGCCTTCGGGAAAATACTGCTGCACCGCCAACTGGAAGGCGCTGAGGTTCTTGCGATATTCCTGGCGGATGTAGCGCAAATGACGGTCGTAGCCACCGTTTTCCAGATAGGCCGCGACGCCCATCTGCGTGACGCTGCAAGCAGAATGCGTGCTGAACATCTGCAGGCGTTGGATTTCCTGCTGGTACTTGCCGGCAATCATCCAGCCAATGCGCACGCCCGGCGACAAGGTCTTGGAAAAGCTTGAGCAATAGATCACCCGGTCGAGGCGGTCGTAGGCCTTGAGGGCTTTAGTGCGGCCGAGTTCGAACATCAACTCGCCGTAAATATCATCCTCGACGATCTGGATATCGAAGTCCGACGCCAGGCGCAGCAACTGTTTCTGTCGCTCCTCCGGCATGGTACCGCCCAGCGGGTTACTCAGGCGCGTGGTCAGCACCAGCGCCTTGATCGACCATTGGTTGGCGGCCAGTTGCAAGGCCTCCAGGCTCATGCCCGTGGCGGGGTCGCTGGGGATCTCGATAACCTTGAGGCCCAGCAGGTCAGCCAATTGCAGCAAGCCGTAATAGGTTGGTGATTCAGCCGCGATCAGGTCGCCAGGGCGCGTCAGCACGCGCAACGACATTTGCAATGCATCGACACAGCCGTGGGTGATCACCACTTCGGAAGGGTCCACTACCACGCCCGCATCACGCATGCGGATCGCCACCTGGCGGCGCAGTGGTTCGAAGCCAGGGCTGAACATGTAGCTGAAGGCCCGTGGGCTCTGGAAACGCGTGACCTTGGCCAACTGCTGATGCAGTGCCCGCACTGGCAGGTAGTCGACACTCGGCACCGCCGCACCCAACGGAAACACCCCTTCACGGCGCGACTCGACCAGCACCTGCTGGATGATGCTGCTACGGGTGACCAACCCTGGGCGCTCGACCCGTGCGATATCGGGCGTAGGCGCCGTGAGTGCTGGCGTCTGGTGCACGTAGTAGCCCGACTGCGGCCGCGCCCGGATCAGCCCCTGGTCTTCCAGGTTGGCGTAGGCCTGCAGCACCGTGGCATGGCTCACATTGAGCTGGGAACTCATCTTGCGCACCGACGGCACGCGCTCCCCCGGTTGGTAGACACCGCGCCGGATGTCCTCAGCCAGTTGCTGGGCAATACGTTGGTAAAGCAACAGATTGGTCATGACGCAGCACTCGATTTCACGGGTATTTTATTTTTGTGTGAAACATACCAGCACAGTTTAGAAGTGTACGGGGACAGTTGCCACAATAGTCGAGCGCGGGCGGGAGTGACAGTAAAAACTGCGGGGGGAGTTAGGGTGGGCATCGCCGAAACGAAATGTGGGAGCGGGCTTGCTCGCGAATGCGGTGGCTCAGTACTGGATGTGCTGACTGACACACCGTATTCGCGAGCAAGCCCGCTCCCACAATTTGGATCTGCGTCAGCTGTTAGCGGGCAGCGCCCAGTTGGCCTTTTTCGTCGGAGAACACAATTTCAACCCGGCGGTTCTGCGCACGACCACGCTCGGAGGCATTGGCTTCCACCGGGTATTGGTCGCCATAGCCCTCGACCTCGATGCGCTTGTCATCGATACCCAGGTCCATCAACAGGTCGGCCACCGATTGAGCACGGTCGCGGGACAGTTTCAGGTTTTCCTGCTCGCCACCGGTGTTGTCGGTGTAGCCCTCGACGCGCACCCGACGCTTGGGGTTCAGTTGCAGGAATTGCACGATCTTGAGCACCGTGCGGTTGGCCGAGTTCTGCAGCTCAGCTTCGCCGGTGTCGAACAGTACGTCCCCGAGGGTCATCACCAGGCCACGGTCGGTCTGGGTAGTGAGGCTGGCGATTTGCGCTTCAACCCACTTGCCCTGCTGTTGCACGCTGGCCAGCTTGTTTTCGCGCAAGGCCAGTTGCAGGCGCTGACGCTCCAACTCTAGTTGGGTGCCGCGCTCGGCATTCAGGCCCTGCTGGGTGTGCTCACGGGCGATGGCGCTGTAACGCTGGCTCAGGTAAGCGTAATGCACCACATCGGCGCCGCTGCCCCAGTAGCTGGACAGGCGATCGGCGCGGGCCAGGGACTCGCCGGCGCGGATCACGTCCTTGGGCGCGAAGCGCAGTACGTTGGCGTCTTCCTTGACCTTCTGAAAGTCATCGCCGGCCTGCTGCAACGCCTGCTCGCTCGTGGGTTGGCTGGCACAGCCGCCCAAGGCCGCGCCGCCCAGCAGCAGTACACAGCTCAAACTACGGATCATCGGGCTCATTGTGCGTCTCCCAACTGCAGTTGCTTACGCAGGCGAGTGATACGGGTATTGAGCACGTTCAATTGTTCCTGGCTCTTGCCGGTCAGCACTTTGGCCTCGGCCAGGCGCGCGTCCAACTCAGCCTGCTCGGCGCGCATACGCGCACGCTTGTAGGATTGGTCGGCCATGTTGCCCTTGGCCCTGGCGAATTTTTCTTCGGCCAGTTTCAGTTCGGGGGATTCATCGGTGTTGGCCCCGACCGCAGTGGCTTGTTCCAAAGCTTGCTGGGTCAGACGCATTTGTTCGATCGGCGCAGGATCGGTTGCACATCCTGCCAGCGCAACAACGGCGAGGGCCGCGAAAATAGCTCGAAAAATCACTGTAAATCCCTACTTTGTTGGGGTGCCGACAGGTTGTTGCAGTTGCGCTTTCCAACGCTCCAGATTGCGCTGCAGCGCGGCTTGAGCGGCACCGGAGGCGAGCAATTCTGTCATCTTTTTCGTCAGCTGTCCGCGCAGCCACGGATCATTGCAGGCCGAGTTGTGGGAAATCGCCAGGTATAGGCCAGGCTGATCGACAGGCACTGCATGGGCCACCAGGTCATTACTCATGCCCAGAGTCTGGGCCATGGCCATGCCGGAATAGCGCCCAGCCAGCACGTAGTCCACCTCACCCAGCAACAGTTTCTGAAAGGCCGGCGTCAAGCTGGGCAGGCGTTGCAGGTTGAGTTGCTGGCCGGCGAAGGTCTCGAACTCGGCGCTCAAGCGCGCACGTTCCGATACCGCACCTGTGTGGCCGTGCAAATCCGCGGCGGTGGAATAGACCAAGGCTGAATCCTTGCGCGTCCACACCAGGTAGTCGGTCTGCATCAGCGCCGGATGGATGTAGTCGAAGTGGTCCAGCTCACCCAGGTTCAGCGGTGCGTCGGCCAGGATGTCCATGCGCCCGCTACGCGCTTCATCCAGGGCCAGGGAGCGTTTGCCGCCGTAGAGCAGGTCGATTTTCAGCCCGAGGTCCTTGCCCACTTGTTGCAGCACGTCAGCGGTGGCGCCGATCAGGTGCGTAGGGTCCTGGGGGTCACGCCAGAGTAATGGCGGCGCGTCCGGGCTGCCGGTGATCACCAGACGCTCGCACTTGCCGGCGGCGAGCGTCAGGCTCGGCAGCAGCGTAAGGCCTAGCAGTACAGTCCAGGGGCGCAGCGCCATGGCATGTTCCTTCCTAAAGTGCTCGCGAAAAACGTCAACGATAACGCGTGCGTTCTGAATAAATGCGGCGCCTGTACGTTTTTCGCGAGCAAGCTCGCTCCTACAGGGAATAAAAAAGCCCGGTCATAAGACCGGGCTCTTTATAAGTGAAGTGGCTGGATTAGACCAGCTTCGAAAGCTCTGGTACGGCTTCGAACAAGTCCGCCACCAGGCCATAATCGGCTACCTGGAAGATCGGCGCTTCTTCGTCCTTGTTGATCGCAACGATCACCTTGGAATCTTTCATACCGGCCAAGTGCTGGATCGCGCCGGAGATACCGACGGCGATGTACAGCTGTGGCGCCACGATCTTGCCGGTCTGGCCGACCTGCATGTCGTTGGGTACGAAGCCTGCGTCAACGGCTGCGCGGGAAGCGCCGACCGCAGCGCCCAGCTTGTCGGCCAGGGCGTACAGGTGCTTGAAGTTGTCACCGTTCTGCATGCCACGCCCGCCGGAAACGACGATCTTGGCAGCGGTCAGTTCAGGACGGTCCGACTTGGCCAGCTCTTCGCCGACGAAGCTGGAAGTGCCAGCGTCGTGGGCAGCGGAGACGGCTTCAACGGCAGCCGAGCCACCTTCGGCAGCAACCGGGTCGAAACCGGTGGCACGCACGGTGATGACCTTGACCGAAGCATTGGACTGCACGGTGGCGATGGCGTTACCGGCGTAGATCGGGCGCTTGAAGGTATCGGCGCTTTCTACCGAGATGATCTCGGAGATCTGGTCAACGTCCAACTGCGCGGCAACGCGTGGCAGGATGTTTTTGCCGTTGGAGGTGGCGGCAGCCAGGATGTGGCTGTAGCTCTTGCCCAGCTCTGCTACCAGTGGTGCAACGTTTTCCGGCAGCTGATGCGCGTAAGCGGCATTGTCAGCGTTCAGGACTTTGCTCACGCCCGCGATTTTCGCAGCGGCTTCAACCACGGCGCCAGCGCCCTGCCCTGCTACCAAAACGTGGATGTCGCCACCGATTTTAGCGGCAGCGGCCACGGTGTTCAGGGTGGCCGGGGCCAGCACCTTGTTATCGTGTTCGGCGATTACGAGGATAGTCATGATCAGATCACCTTCGCTTCGTTTTTCAGTTTCTCGACCAGTTCAGCCACCGACTTGACCTTGATGCCCGCGCTGCGTGCAGCCGGCGCTTCGACTTTGACGGTCTTGTTGGTAGAGGCGGTGGAAACGCCCAAAGCGTCCGGAGTCAGCGTCTCCAGAGGCTTCTTCTTGGCTTTCATGATGTTTGGCAGGGACGCATAACGCGGCTCGTTCAAACGCAGGTCGGTGGTGACGATGGCCGGCAGTTTCAGGGAAACCGTCTGCGCGCCGCCGTCGATTTCACGGGTGACCGCAACGCTGTCGCCGCTCACTTCGACTTTCGAAGCGAAGGTGCCCTGGCCGTAGCCGGTCAGTGCAGCCAACATCTGGCCAGTCTGGTTGTTGTCGCTGTCGATGGCTTGTTTGCCCAGGATCACCAGTTGTGGCTGTTCCTTGTCGACAACGGCCTTGAGCAGCTTGGCAACGGCCAGGGAGGTCAGCTCTTCAGCGGACTCCACCAGAATGGCGCGGTCGGCGCCCAGGGCCAGAGCGGTACGCAACTGCTCTTGGGCAGTGGTCGGGCCGATGGACACCACGACGATTTCCGTCGCCACGCCTTTCTCTTTCAGGCGTACAGCTTCTTCCACAGCGATTTCGCAGAAAGGGTTCATCGACATCTTGACGTTAGCAAGGTCGACGCCGGAATTGTCCGCCTTGACGCGAACTTTCACGTTGTAATCGACAACGCGTTTGACAGCTACAAGAACCTTCATGGATTCCTCGTTACTCTCCGGTGAAAAGAAAGTCGCCTAGGCGAACCTGGCGGTTGATGCTCATCGGCACACAAGGGCACCTCCAAAGACCTCGGCAGTGGCCTTGCACACGGAAAATGACGACCGTTCGTCAGTGGTGACTGAGAGGTCATTCTTTATCGCGGCGTGTAAACTGCGCTCCAACGTTGGGGGCGCATCACCTTTATTGCCTTCGGCCTGTCTTTGGACGTGCTCTTGAAACCTGCAGTCTGCCTACGGGAAGCGCAAAACCGACCGTATCTTGACCGGAACGCCTATTCTGGTCAATACGGCAAAATGGTCAGTCATAAGCCCCGTTGCTTTGATTTATCTAGGCTGCAGGCAATTCAAACAAACGTTTGTATTGGACGCTGTCAGTGGTCTATATATAATGCGCCACCTAGAGAGACAGGTGGGTGCTGCCTTCGCGCAGAACCACACCGAACCTCCACCCATTAGAAAAAAAAGCCTGTTGAGCCTTGAGTAGGAGATAGCCTGTGGAACGCGAATACATGGAATTCGACGTGGTCATCGTCGGCGCTGGCCCAGCTGGCCTGTCTGCCGCCTGCCGACTGAAGCAGAAGGCCGCCGAAGCCGGTAAAGAAATCAGCGTCTGCGTGGTCGAGAAAGGTTCCGAAGTCGGCGCCCACATCCTCTCCGGTGCCGTGTTTGAACCACGTGCCTTGAATGAACTGTTCCCGGACTGGAAAGCACTCGGCGCCCCGCTCAACACCCCGGTGGTGCGCGACGACATCTATGTACTGCGCAGCCCGGAAGCCTCCACCAAGGTACCCGACTTCTTTGTGCCCAAAACCATGCACAACGAAGGCAACTACATCATTTCCCTGGGTAACCTGTGCCGCTGGCTGGCCCAGCAGGCCGAGAACCTGGGCGTGGAAATCTACCCAGGCTTCGCCGCTCAGGAAGCGCTGTTCGACGAGAACGGCGTGGTACGCGGCATCATCACTGGCGACCTCGGCGTTGACCGTGAAGGCAAGCCAAAAGACGGTCTGTACACCCCGGGCATGGAGCTGCGCGGCAAGTACACACTGTTTGCCGAAGGTTGCCGTGGCCACATCGGCAAGCAACTGATCCAGCGCTTCAACCTGGACAGCGACGCCGACGCCCAGCACTACGGCATTGGCCTGAAGGAAATCTGGGAAATCGACCCAGCCAAGCACCAGCCGGGCCTGGTGGTGCACACCGCCGGCTGGCCGCTGGACATCATGGGTAAAGAGAACACCGGTGGCTCGTTCCTCTATCACCTGGAAAACAACCAGGTGGTGGTTGGCCTGATCGTCGACCTGTCCTACAGCAACACCTTCCTGTCGCCGTTCGATGAATTCCAGCGCCTCAAGCATCACCCGGTGCTGGCCCAGTACCTGGAAGGCGGCAAGCGGGTCAGCTACGGCGCCCGCGCGATCTGCAAAGGTGGCCTGAATTCGCTGCCGAAGATGGTCTTCAAGGGCGGCGCGCTGATCGGTTGCGATCTGGGCACCCTGAACTTCGCCAAGATCAAAGGCAGCCATACCGCGATGAAGTCCGGCATGCTCGCCGCCGACGCCGTGGCCGACCGCCTGTTTGCCGAATCCGAGGGCGGTGATGAACTGACCACGTATGTCGACAGCTTCAAAGCCAGCTGGCTGTACGAAGAACTGTTCGCCAGCCGCAATTTCGGCCCGGCCGTGCACAAGTTCGGCGCGATCATTGGCGGCGGTTTCAACTGGCTCGACCAGAACATTTTCGGCGGCAAGATCCCTTTCACCCTGCACGACACCAAGCCGGACTACGCCTGCCTGAAGCTGGCCAAAGACAGCCAGAAGATCGACTACCCCAAACCCGACGGCAAGCTGAGCTTCGACAAACTGAGCTCGGTGTTCATCTCCGGCACCAACCATGAAGAAGAACAACCGTGCCACCTGAAACTCAAGGACCCAAGCATCCCGATCGGCACCAACCTGCCGCTCTACGATGAACCGGCGCAGCGCTACTGCCCGGCTGGCGTGTATGAAGTGGTGACCAAGGAAGACGGCGAGAAACGCTTCCAGATCAACGCCCAGAACTGCGTGCACTGCAAGACCTGTGACATCAAGGACCCTTCGCAGAACATCACCTGGGTGACGCCGGAAGGTGCGGGCGGGCCGACTTACCCGAATATGTAAGGCCGCTTGACTAGTAGTTCTACTATGATCGTGTGACCAAGCGGCACCGGCTGAATCAATGGTTTCTTCGATTCAGCCGGTGGACGTGCTCTCAGCGGTGCTAAAATCGCTGATCGGCTCAACTGACGGCATTCGTTTTCAACGACTCCAACAATTCGACCATTTCTTCAAAAGATTGGTTATCTGGTTGAATCTGTTCCATCAGCTCCCAAATACTGTAGCGGTCATTAGACTGTGCCAGGTTAACCCCTGCCGTCTTCGCCGAACCAAAATCCACCGGATAACACTTGCGAGTATTGGCGTCGTAAAGAATATTCCTTGCGGCCAAGTCATTGTGAGCAATGCCGGCGTTTTCCAATTCGACCAGCATATTCAACACGCTGGCTGACAAGCCCTGGGGCAAGGCTTTATCCCCGGCCATCAGTTGCTCAAGCGATTCTCCCGGCACTTTGGGCATACGCATATAGGAAACGGTGTCAGCAGCATTGCTGCCAAGGAACGTCGCACGCTGTTCTCCATAATATCGGTTAAATAACGCCACCTCATTTTTCATATCGGCAATGCGCTTGGCAGCCGGTAAAGGGAACGTTACTTTGATCATATAGTCAGCATCGTCCGGGTCGGCATACACCATCGCACGGGAGCCAAACCCGACGGGGTCTTTCAATCGTCCCTCAAATTCATCCAGCCCACCGCCCATGACGCCTCTTCGACGCCAAATACCCTGAGCATCGGGCTTGGCAACAATGGCGCTGCTGGCCAACTGGTCGGGGTCATGTGGATCGACTACACGCAAAATGTAATGCGTTCCGTCCCCGGCATCAGGGGCATTGGCGACGTAATAGGGTTTGCCACCTAACTCGATTTCCCGCATACCTGGAAAAGACGCGCCAGTATTGGGTGCTCTCATCAATTGCAGGTCGTTTGTCTGTGAGTCAAGTTCCCAGCGGTAGTGTTGGGCGCCAGCGCTATTGGTTAACGAGGGTTCTCCCAACTCTACATCTGCCTTCGCCATTGCAATTTCATGGGCCAGTTGCAGACCCGAGATCACCGCGGCGGCACCGCCGGCTACTCGATCATTTTGCGTCATGCCATCAACGGCGTCATGAACCCCGAAGACAATGTTGCCGGTGTTACCGATGATGGGCAGGTAACCGAAGGTATTGCCCCAAAATTCTTTCGCGGCTTTCCAGTTCTGCTGCGACGCACCGAAGACCTCAGTCTGGTCGGCCCACCTTGCGTCTTTTGCGTTAACAGCCTGAAAGTGAGAGGCAATGCCGCTCTTCAGATCGCCAAACTTCAAGTAATAATCACTGTCTCTCGATTGGGTGTAGTTGAATGTCTCCCGAACGGGTACGGCCCTATCCGCAAGCAGATTTTTTCTGCCTGGGAAGGTGGCGCTATTACCGTGAATAAGCGCCCCCAGAACATAGTCTGCCCGTGGCCAATGCGCGTCTTTGCCGCCTTGCCGGTCACGGGCGTTGAAACTGTTCTGCACATGAGCACGATTTCTTTCAGCCCATTTGGCAAAGTCATCATCCCCATGCAGTTCACTGACAGTGCCGCGTCTCAAATCGACCATTAAGCCTTTATCAGGTCGATGGTCATAATCACCGTGATAATGGACATAAGGAACAAAGGCATAACCTGCCAGAGAGTAACCGTATATATTTGGAACAACGACGTTTCCATTGTCCTCAAGTGTACGAATGATGGCTTTCTGGCCCGCCGGCGTAAGCTGACCGAACATAGCCTCGTCGTCATGCAGACCTTGCAATGTCCCCTTGACCACATAGGCGTCCGCTTTCCCCGAGCGCTCTGCGAGCTTGCCCTCAGGGTCGCGCATCGGCTTGGCTACTTCTTGCTCCCAATGACGTTGAAGTACGCTGCCCAAGGCCTCAAGGTGGTTGACCATTTCCTTGGCTTGCGCATTGATATGCATGCCTTGGGCGTTCAACTGGCCCCCCGGCGCCACTTTATCGTGCTTCAACGCACCGGCTGCAATTTGCCATGCCAAGTAGGTGCGTTCATCCTGATTAGTCAGATGCGAGACACCATTGAGTTCCTTGACGTAAGACTGGAACGTCACCGTGATTTTTTGATGTGGGTCGTACCCCGCCGCCAGCAATCCACCGCTGAAATAACCTGCAGGCTCCAAGAACGGACGCAGGTGCTGGAATCTGATATTGCGTTGGCCTTCGTCGCCAGTTTCCATAGTCCGGACCTGCGCAACAACGCGACCAGCATAGGCATTGATTCGCCGTTCACGCTCGCCAAACGTATACCTCGCGGTAGGCGGTGTTACATCGAGCGAGCCGTAAATTACACCCTTGGAAAAATCAAGTTCGTGACTCGGGTCAGGGGTGACTGTCGTGTTGTTGGCAACACTCACTTTCATGCCTGCCGGACCGTTAACCTCACCTGCGGTTACAGTGTTTGCAGGCAGCGCAGAAGCGGATTGCTGGGTGCTGATACGAATCGTATGAGTGAGGGGCTGAACTTTCACGCGCACTACCTCCTTGGTTCCAGACGCTAATTCGCCTGGTGCAATCGTGAGTGCATAACAAGCCAGAGCCGTTCCGTTGCCACCGCGCAGAAACAGTTATCAGGTATTGCCCCCCTATTCGATCTTCATGCAAGCAAGGCTTATCTGGCAGGCGTACCCGGCAGACTCAGGCGGCTCGCTCTTCACCAGGGTTACGCAAAAAGTAACGCTTATATTCGCGACTGAACTGCGACGTACTCTGGTACCCCACCTTGTGCGCCGCCTGCGCCACGCTCATGCCTTCCACCAGCAGCAGTTGCTGGGCCTTCAATAACCGCAAGCGCTTGAGGTACTGCACCGGCGACAACAAGGTGCAGCGTTTGAAATGCTCATGAAAGGTCGACGCGCTCATGTGCGCAAACCCGGCCAACGTCTCGATATTCAGCGGCTCGGCGTAATGGGCATGCAGGTGATTCAATGAGGTGGCGATGCGCGAAAACTGGCCCTGCTGTTCGACCAGTGCGCGCAACACATCCGCCTGGGGCCCACGCAAGGCGGTGAACAACAATTCACGCACCCGCGCCGGGCCCATGATCCGGCTTTCCAGCGGATCGTGCAGGCACTGCAACAACCGCTCGACGCAGCCGCGCATCGCATCGTCCAGCACCACCGAACTCATCGACTCCAAGGTCTGCGCGGTCGGCGGCGGCCCGGCTTGCATGCCCATGGCAATCACCAACTCGCCCAACACCACGCGGTCGATGCCTACCGTCACGCCATACAGCGGCGCCTCGGGGGCCATGGCAAAGGTCTCGCATTCGAACGGCACCGGCATGGCCTGGATCAGGTAATGCCCGGCGCCATACTCCAGCGTGCGCGGGCCGAGGTAGGCGACCTTGCTGCCTTGGGCCACGAACATCAGGCTTGGCTCATAGATCTGCGGCCCACGCGCCACATCGCAACTGGCACGCAGCACCTGCACTCCGGGCAGGTGAGTCGGGGAAAAACCATCGCGGGGCGTGAGCCCTTCGATCAAGGAAACCAGCGTGGCATTGGCATCCAAATGGCGGGTCAACAGCATGGCAAAAAACTTCGCGAATGAGGGATGACACCATCATCGCAGGTCTGGCGGCCAATATATCCAAACCTCAGGCACTGCCGGACGAATAGGCATGAGACTCGGAGCATTTGCCATGTTCGCGCCAGAGGCCTGCGCGCAGAATTTGCCGCCTCTGCAGTCCAAGCTTTTGTGAGGTTTACTATGTACACCGCCATCGGTTACGCCGCCCAGTCGGCCACCACGCCCCTCGCCCCGATGTCTTTTGAACGCCGCAGCCCGCGCGTCGATGACGTGGCAATCGAGATTCTTTACTGCGGCGTATGCCACTCCGACATCCACCAGGCGCGCAACGAGTGGGGCATCGCCGTGTACCCGCTGATGCCGGGCCACGAGATTGTCGGCAAAGTCACCGCCGTCGGCGCCAACGTGACTGCCCATAAAGTCGGCGACCTGGTGGGCGTAGGCTGCATGGTGGACTCGTGCCGTCACTGCGAAGCCTGCCAATCAGACCTTGAGCAGTATTGCCTCGAAGGCCCGACCATGACCTACGCCACGCCGGACCGCGTGGATGGCAGCAACACCATGGGCGGCTACTCCGACAGCATCGTAGTCAGCGAACACTTCGTGGTGAAGATCCCGGCCAAACTCGACCTGGCCAGCGCTGCGCCGATCCTGTGCGCAGGCATCACCACCTACTCGCCCCTCAAGCACTACGGCGTGAAGGCCGGCGATAAAGTCGGGATCCTCGGCATGGGCGGCCTGGGCCACATGGGCATCAAGTTCGCCAAGGCCATGGGCGCCGAAGTCACGTTGTTCACGCGCTCGGCCAGCAAGGCCGAGGAAGGCCGTCGCCAGGGCGCTGACCATGTGATCGTGTCCACCGATGCCGAGCAGATGAAGGCTGCTGCCGGACACTTCGACTTCCTGCTCGACACCATCCCGGTGCAGCACGACCTGAACCCCTACCTCGACGTGCTGCGCTTTGACGGCGTGCATATCCTGGTCGGCCTGATCGAGCCGGTGGACCCGCCCGTCAACGCCGCCAAGCTGGTGCTGGGCCGTAAAGTGTTGGCCGGTTCGCTGATCGGCGGTATTGCCGAAACCCAGGAGGTCCTGGATTTCTGCGCCGAGCATGGCATTACCTGCGACATCGAGATGCTCGACATCCGGCAGATCAACGAGGCTTACACGCGCATGATCGCCGGCGACGTGAAGTACCGCTTTGTCATCGATATGGCGAGCCTCAAAGCCTGATCAGGCCTTGGCGCCCAACTCCGCTGACAGCCGGGCTGCGACCTGTTTGATCACAGGGATCAGCTCGGCCATTTTCTCCAGCGGCATGTAGGGCACCGTACTGGCGATGCTGATACCGGCGACAATGCGCCCGCTGGCATCGCGCACCGGTGCGGCCACGCAGCGGATCGAAGGCTCGTTGTCTTCCAGGTCAAACGCGTAGCCACCCTCGACATACCCATGCATGCGTTGTTCGAACTGCACCCAGGATTGCTCCGGGTGCTGCGGCCATTGCAGGCTTTTGCCCGCCGTCGGCAAGCTCGCCTCGTACAAGCGCTGCCACTCCTGCGGCGAATCATCCAGCATCAACGCCTTGCCGATACCGGTGCGCGCCAACGGCATGCGATGGCCGACCCGCGAGCGCATTTCCGGGCCGTTGCGGCCGGGGTTCTTGTGCAGGTACAGCACCTCGTCGTATTCACGAATCGCCAGGTGAATGGTGTCACCGGTCAGCGCCGACAACTCATCCAGGTACGGCACCGCCAGGTTCACCAGGGGCAACTCTTCACGGGCCTGGAACCCCAACTCGATCAGCTTGGGCCCCAGCAGATAACCGACCTGGGGCACCACGCGCAGGTAACGCTCGTCCACCAGGCAACTGGCCAGTCGGTGCGTTGTGCTGCGCGTGGTGCCGATGCGCCGGGCGATCTCCTTGAGATCCCGCGCACCAGCCGCTACCGCTTGCACCACGCCCAGGCCGCGCAACAGGGTCTGGGTGCCGGTGGGGGCGGCGTCTTTGACGGGGGTGGGGGCGTTTTCCTGCATATCGGGCCTATAAGTATGAAAGCGGGGGCATTATGGCAAATACGGCCCTCCTGAACACAGGAGATCCAAGGTGGGAGCTGGCTTGCCTGCGATGGCGGTGGGTCAGTTAAAGATAGGTTGGCTGACACACCGCTATCGCAGACAAGCCAGCTCCCACAGTTTGATCTTCACAGGGCGAACATTAACGTTGTTTCATACGATCGATTATCACCGCCAGCAACAGAATCGAGCCACGAATCACATATTGGTAAAAGGTATCGATGTTCTTCAGGTTCATCGCATTCTCGATGATCGCCAGAATCAGCACCCCGGCAATCACATGGCGGATCATGCCAATGCCGCCGCTCAACGACACCCCGCCCAGCACACAGGCCGAGATCACTGTCAGCTCGAACCCCTGGCCAATCATCGGCTGGCCCGAGGTCATGCGTGACGCGAGGATCACCCCGGCCAGGGCGCCGATCAAACCGTGCACGGCAAAGATGATGATCTTGGTACGATCGACATTCACGCCCGCGAGCAACGCGGCTTCTTGGTTGCCGCCAATGGCCATGGTGTTGCGCCCATAGGTGGTGTAATTGAGCAGCCAGCCAAAGAACACAAAGCACAGTACGGTGATAATGATCGGCACCGGCACGCCCAGCAGTTGGCCGTTGCCGAACACGAAGAACCCTTCATTCATCACCCCCACCGCCTTGCCGTTGGAGAAGATGTAGGCCAGGCCACGTACGATTTGCATGGTCGCCAGCGTGGCAATCAACGCATTGATGCGCAGCTTGGCGATCACGATGCCGTTGATCAGCCCTACCACCAGGCCCATGGCCAAGGCCGCCGACACGCCGAGTACCACGCTGTCGGTGTCGCGCATCACGATGCCCGCCACCACCCCGGCGCAGGCGATCACCGAGCCTACCGACAAATCGAAGTGCCCCGAGGCCAGGCAGAACAGCATGGTGCACGCGGCAATACCGACAGTCGAAATCGCCAGGCCCAGACCGCGCATGTTCAGCGGCGAAAGGAAGTTGTCGATGAACACCGCGCTGAGCACAAAAATGCTCAGCGCCGCCAGCAGCATCACCCAGTCATCGAGAAATTTGCGCTGGTTGAAACCCGGCCAAAAGCCCTTTGCAGTTTTTACCTCAGACATAGCCAACCCTCTTATTTTTGTTCAAGCCCGAGACTGTGGCAGCGCTAGTTGCAGCAGGCGCGCTTCATCCGCTTGGGCGCGGGGCAACTCACCGGTCAAGGCGCCTTCACTCATCACCAGGATGCGGTCGCAGATGCCCATCACTTCCATCAAGTCGCTGGACACCACGATCACCGCGATGCCACTGGCCGCCAGGTTATGGATGATCTGGTAGATCTCCGACTTGGCGCCGATGTCGATACCCCGGGTGGGTTCATCCAGCAGCAGGACCTTCATCGGCATCGACAACCAGCGGCCAAGAATGGCTTTCTGCTGATTACCGCCGGACAGGTAAAGGATTTTCTGCGCCGCGTTCGGCGTTTTGACCCGCATCGCCTGGATCTGTTTATCGGCGTTACCTTTCTCCCAGCCTTCGCGCAACAGCCAGCCAAAGGTGGAATGGGCACCACGGGCGCTGATATTGATGTTTTCAGCGACGCTGCCCAGCGGGATGATGCCCTCTTTCTTGCGGTCTTCCGGACACAGCAATACCCCGGCGGCG
>NZ_JAOTNW010000036.1:0-33580 GCF_036346515.1 Pseudomonas sp. AM4(2022) | reverse complement strand
TGTCCACCTTGCCCCGTACACTTGTTCGCCCTGTGTCCGCCAAACCCCACCTGACTGCCCCGACAAATTTGCACAGTTATTTCTGAGCGACACCACTAGAATAGCCACCTAACCATTTTTAGAGTCAGAGCCCTATCTATGCCCGATCCGGTTGATGCCCGCGAGGTGTCGGATTTACCGCTGGACGATCTGGTGGCATGCCATGAGTGCGACTTGCTGATGCGCAAACCAACGCTCGCCCTGGGCGAAAAAGCCCAATGCCCACGTTGTGGTTACGAGCTATACGCTCACCGTCACAATGTGGTCGAGCGCAGCCTCGCCTTGGTGCTGGCAGCCCTGCTGCTGTACGTCCCCGCGAACTTTTTGCCCATCATGCAGCTCAATCTACTCGGGCAGTCTTCGGAGGACACCGTTTGGAGCGGCGTCGTCGGCCTTTTCGATACCGGTATGCAGGGCGTTGCTGCCGTAGTGTTCCTGTGCAGCATGGGCATCCCCTTGCTCAAGTTGCTCTGCCAACTGGCGGTGCTGCTCAGTATTCGCTGGAACATCGGTCGCAACTACGGGCTGCTGCTTTACCGCATCTACCACCACATGAAGGATTGGGGGATGTTGGAGGTCTACTTGATGGGTGTGCTGGTGGCGATCGTAAAGCTCGCCGACATGGCCTCCATCACCATTGGCCTGGGTCTGGTCTGTTTCGTCAGTCTATTAATGGTCCAGGTTCTGCTTGAGGTGGTGATGTCGCCCCATCAGATCTGGCAAGCGCTGTCAGGAGAGGATGACCATGCGGGCGATTGATGCAGGCATTCTGATTTGTACTGAATGCCATGAGTTGAACAAGCAGGAAGCGGATAGCGAGGAGCAACTCTGTACCCGTTGCGGCGCGTTGATCCATGCCCGTCGCCCTAATAGCCTCACACGCACCTGGGCGCTGTTGATCACCGCGGCGATCCTGTATATCCCCGCTAACCTGCTACCCATTATGACGGTCAACTCCCTCGGCCAAGGCGACCCCAGCACCATCATGTCGGGTGTCATCCAGCTGGTGCAGCACGGGATGTTTCCTATCGCTGCCGTGGTGTTCATCGCCAGTATCCTGGTACCGACCTTCAAGTTGGTCGGCATTGGCCTGCTGCTGTTCTCGGTGCAGCGTCACCAACCGCTGTCCGCGCAACAACGCATTGTGATGTATCGCTTTATCGAGTTCATTGGGCGTTGGTCCATGCTGGATATCTTCGTGATCGCCATCCTGGTGGCGGTCGTTAATTTTGGGCGACTCGCCAGTGTCGAGGCCAATCTCGGCGCTGCAGCGTTCGCCAGTGTGGTGATCTTGACGATGCTTGCCGCAGTAACTTTCGATCCCCGACTGATTTGGGATAACACGGAGTCGGACGACGACCATGAGTGATTTGCCTAAAGCTAAAACCCGCCCAGCCTCTAACTGGTCGGCCATTTGGGTGTTGCCCCTGATTGCCCTGATCATCGGTGGCTGGCTGGGGTGGCGTGCCTATTCCCAACAAGGTATCGAGATTCAAGTTCGCTTTGAGAGCGGTGAAGGCATTCAGGTCAACAAGACTGAAGTGGTCTACAAAGGCATGACCGTGGGTAAGGTCAAAACCCTGGCCCTGGATGACGAGGGCAGCAATCGGGGGGTGATCGCCACCATCGAGATGAACAAGGACGTTGAGCAGTATCTCAAGACCAACACCCGCTTCTGGTTGGTCAAGCCCAGCGTCAGCCTTGCCGGCATCACCGGCCTGGAAACCCTGGTCTCAGGTAACTACATTGCCGCCAGCCCCGGTGATGGCGAGCCCACGCGCAAGTTCAAGGCGCTCTCCGAAGAACCGCCGTTATCCGATGCCAAGCCCGGCTTGCACCTGACCCTCAAGGCCGATCGTCTGGGCTCGCTGAACCGTGGCAGCCCGGTGTTCTACAAGCAGATTCAGGTCGGCCAGGTTAAAAGCTACCTGCTGTCTGAAGACCAGAGCACCGTCGAGGTCAAGGTCTATATCGAGCCGACCTACGCCAACCTGGTGCGCAAACACACGCGCTTCTGGAATGCCAGCGGCATCAGTATCGACGCCAATCTTTCCGGCTTGAAAGTGCGCAGCGAATCCCTCTCCAGCATTGTCGCCGGGGGTATCGCCTTCGCCACTCCGGAAAACCGCAAAGACAGCCCGCCCACCGATCCGAGCCTGCCTTTCCGTCTATACGAAGATTTTGACGCCGCCGCAGCGGGGATCAAGGTCAAGGTCAAACTCTCCGACTTTGAAGGCCTGCAAGCCGGGCGTACGCCGGTCATGTACAAAGGCATCCAGGTCGGCAGCCTGAAAACCCTGAAGATCGACCCGGACCTGTCCAGCGCCAGCGCCGAGCTGACCCTCGATCCATTGGCCGAAGATTACCTGGTCGAGGACACGCAATTCTGGGTGGTCAAACCGTCCATCTCCCTGGCAGGCATCACCGGCCTGGAGGCCTTGGTCAAGGGCAACTACATCGCGATTCGCCCAGGCGACAAAGGCACCCCGCCACAACGCGAATACGTAGCCCGCGCCAAGGCCCCGCCTTTGGACCTGCGCTCCCCGGGCCTGCACATGGTGTTGCTCACCGACAGCCTGGGCTCGTTGGATGTCGGCAGCCCGATTCTGTACAAGCAGGTCAAAGTCGGTTCGGTGCAGAGCTACCAGTTTTCACGCAAGAAAAAACAACTGGTGATCGGCGTTCATATCGAGAAGGAATATGAAAGCCTGGTCAACGGCTCGACGCGCTTCTGGAATGCCAGTGGCGTCACTCTCACGGGCGGGCTCACCGGCGGTATCCAGGTCAAAAGCGAGTCCCTGGCCAGCTTGATGGCGGGTGGTATCGCCTTCGAAACGCCGGAACCGAACGTGCCATTGAAACATCGCATCCCGCGCTTCCGCCTGTACGCCGACCGTGATGCCGCCAACCAGCACGGCACCCTGGTGACCATCAAAGTCGACCGCGCCGACGGCCTGAGCGCCGGTACGCCGGTGCGCTTCAAGGGGTTGGATGTGGGCAAGATCGAGAGTGTCGACCTCAGTGCCGACATGCAGTCGGTGCTGCTCAAGGCGCGTATCACTCAGGTCGCGGACCGCATCGCGCGTACGGGCAGTCAGTTCTGGGTGGTCAAGCCGGAACTGGGACTGATGAAGACGGCTAACCTGGAGACCCTGGTCACCGGCCAATACATCGAAGTGCAACCGGCCGTGAAAAACGCCGGCCCGCAGAAGAGCTTTGTCGCCCTGGCCCAGCCGCCCGAAGCTGTGCATCAGGAAGCTGGCCTGAGCCTCACACTCAGCGCCGCCCGCCGGGGTTCGCTGAAGGAAGGGGTACCGGTCACTTACCGTGAAGTGACGGTCGGCAAAGTCACCGGCTACGAGCTGGGCCAGACCGCTGACCGTGTGTTGGTGCACATCCTGATCGAGCCCAAGTACGCGCCTCTGGTACGCAGTGGCAGCCGCTTCTGGAACACCAGCGGCTTTGGCCTCGACTTCGGTTTGTTCAAGGGCGCGACCGTGCGTACCGAGTCCCTGGAGACGCTGGTGGCCGGCGGGATCGCCTTTGCCACGCCGGATGGCGAGCGCATGGGCAACCCGGCACGGCCGCAGCAGACGTTCCCGTTGTTCGACAAATTTGAGGATGAATGGCTGACCTGGGCGCCTAAGATTCCACTCGGTAAATAAACCGAGGCGCGGCTATCGCGGGCAAGCCCGCTCCCACATTCGACCGCATCCCTACAGGGAAACTCGGTCAACTGTGGGAGCGGGCTTGCCCGCGAAGAGGCCCGCTAAAACACCACAAAAACCAAGCCGAAAAAAAGGCCGCGATCCAAAAGATCGCGGCCTTTTTGCCTTTCAGTTACAACGCGTCAGACTTCATCCAGCTCCGGCTCGTCCGCCTGCACATTCATCGTCGCCTTCACCACATCATGGCGACGGATGTACTTCCAGTCCGCCTCATCGATGTAGATCCCGTTCGGCCCGCTGCCGCCTTCCAGGTCGATCGCCACCTGGGCGGACACCTGCGGCTTCACACTCGCCAGGATCGGCACAAAGCCCAGTTGCAGGCTGGTTTCCAGCAGTGCTGCCTGGTTCTTCTCATCGATGTCTGCCGCTTCATCGAGGTAGTACGGCAACCGTACGCGACCGGCCTGGTCGCGGTCCATCAAGTGCAGCAACAAGTACATGTTGGTCAGCGCCTTGATGGTCATGGTGGTGCCGTTGGACGCAGCGCCGTCGATGTCGGTATGGATCACCGGCTGGCCGTGAACCTTGGTGATTTCGAACGCCAACTCGAACAAGTCCTTGAGGCCCAACTGGTTATGGTTGGCGGCTACCAGGCGAGCCAGGTATTCCTTGGCTTCTTCGTTCTTGTTGTCCTGTTCGGCGCTCTGGCTGAGGTCGAACACCGAGAGGGTCTCGCCTTCTTCATACTGACCGGCACTGTGGATGATCTGGTCGATATGCTTGAGCGCTTCCTTGTTCGGCGCCAGCACGATACGGAAGCTTTGCAGGTTAGAGACCTGGCGCTTGTTGATCTCACGGTTGAACAGCGCCAACTGGTGTTCCAGGCTGTCGTAATCGCTGCGGATGTTGCGCAGGGTACGGGCGATATCGGTGACCGCCGCACGACGTGCCTTGCCAAGCGTCAACGCCTCATCGGTGCGGTGCGCATAAGCGTTGATCAGCAGCTGCAGGCGACGCTCCATGTCATCTTCGCTGTCGAACTTGGCCACACCCTTGAGGCGCACCTGGGCGTACAGCGCTTCGATCTGGCCATCGGCCCGCAGCAGGCCCTGCCAGCTGTCCTGATAGTCATTGAGCAGCGGCAGCAGGTTGTCCATGGAATCGTCGACTGGGTCCATGAACGGCGTGCCGAACGGCAGGTCCGCCGGCAACAGCTGACGACGGCGCAACGCGTCATCCAGGGTACGTTGCTTGGCTTCCATATCACCGATCTGGCGGCCGACCAATTGCAGCTTGGCCGACAGTTGCTGGACGCGCTCGGTAAAGGCATCGCTGGAACGCTTCAACTCGTCTTGGGCGGCTTCCATCTGCGCCAGGTTTTCCAGTTTCTCGCCTTCTTCGGCGCTCAGGGTCTGGGTGCGGCGGAAGTCTTCCAAGGCCTTCTGGGCGTCCAGTACCTGCTGGTACAGCGCTTCGGTCTGGGTCTTGCTCGCGGCGCGGTCTGACGCCACGGCCTGCTGGGTTTTCAGTTGCTTGAGTTCTTTTTCCAGGCGCTCTTTCTGGTCACGCAACGCGGCGCGGTCCGCCAAGGCTTGCAGTGCCGGCGGCTCGATGTGCGAGATGTCGATGGACAGCCCCGGCACTTCAAAGCGCTCGCCCTTGAAGCCATCGAGGATCTGCTCCAGGGATTTGACCCACTGGCCGTCCTCGTCCAGCGTGATGCCATGTTCGCCCAGCGGCAGGCTGAACAACGAGCTGTTGAACAGGCGCATCAGACGCTCGACATCCTGCTGCGAAAATTCTTCGCGCAGCTTGGCGTAGCTGTTGTTGTCCGCGTGATCGAGCTGCTGCTTGACCGACTTCAAGCGCTTTTCCAGGTCGCGCAGGCGTTCTTCCAAGTCCTCGGCGCTGAACTGCCGCGACTGCGCCAAGGCGCCCGCCAGTTCATCGTGAGCGTCCTTGGCGGCGAGTAGTTGTTGCTCCAGCACCTTGACGTCATCCACCAGGGCAAAGCGATGCTTGAGCACCGACAACTCGCCCAACCAACGCTGGATGCCGCTGATTTCCCGCTCCAGGCGCATCAGCTCCTGAGTGCCGCCACGCTGGTCGTTCTGCAGTGCGTCCTGCTCGCTGCGGTAATGTTCGGCCTGGATGGTCAGCTCTTCCTTGCGCGCACTGGCGTAGTCCGACCAGGTGCCCAGCAACGAATCCAGCAGCGGTGACAGGCGATGCAGTTTGCCGCGCAGGGCGTCGCGCTGTTTCACGCCGTTGGCCAGGGCCTCGACCAAGGGGCCTGCCGCCACCAGCGAGTTGTAGTCCTGCTCCATGCGTCGCACATCGCGGAAGGCTTCTTCACAGGCGGCGATGTAGTCGACACTGCCCGAACGCAGGCTGTGTTCGAAGGCATCAAGGAACAGTTGCTTGAGCTTGGCCGCGGTGATTTCACGCATGTGCAGCAGGTTGATAAACAACGCACGGAACGTCTTCAAGCTCTGTTCGCTGGTGGAGCGCAGCGGAATCAGGGTCAGGTCCAGCGGGATCGACGTATGGCCACCCACCAGCAAGCGCCGCAGTTCATCAGGCTTGAGTTCGTAGGCTTTGAGGCCCTCGCGCTCAAGGTTGGTGAACAGCTCTTTCTGGCGCAGGCAGGTGTCGTTTTTCTGGTAGTGGGCCAGGTCCAGCTTGCCGGCGTAGGCAAAGAACTGGTGACCAAAGCCACCGCCCGGGCCGCGGCCGACCACGCCGATGACGTGGGGGCCGTGGGGCAGGGAGACTTCTACCAGGATGTAGCTGGTGTCGGTGGCAAAGTAGAAGCGCCGCGATTGTTCCAGGGTGTACTTGCCGAAGCTCATGTCCGACATGCGTGCCAAAATCGGGAACTGCAAGGCGTTGATCGAGGCGGATTTACCCAGGTTGTTGGCGCCATACACCGACAGCGGTTCTTCCAGCGGGAACAAGCCCAGGCTGTAACCGGCGGTGTTCAATAGGGCGAAGCGGCGGATGCCGTAGCGTTCCTTACTCATGCGTCGGTCTCCTGTTCTTCGGCAATGGCACGGGCCAGGGCATCGTCTTCGCTTTCTTCAGTGAAGGCGCTCAGATCCAGCGGGTCATCGGTCTTCAGCAGTTTCTCATCGCTGTCTTCGTCGATAATCACCGGTGCTGGCAGTGGCAGTACGCTGTGCACGCTGGCGGCGAGGTCGCGGTCTTGCTGCACCGACAGGCACACATCCAGGAAGCGGTGCATCGGCGGCAGGAAGCGGTAGATACCGTTGTCTTCGCTGGCAAAACCCAGTTGGGTCATGCGGCGCATGATTTTTTCTTCGAGCTCTTCCTGGGTCTGCACCTCGGCCTGGATAAACAGGTCGCGGTATTTCTCCAGCAACGAAGGCAACTCATCGCGGCCCAGGCTGCCACCGTCGAGCACGGCAACCGGGTCACGGCCCTGGTCGGCCAGGTGTTCGACGATGATGAAAGTAAACAAGGCCAGGCGCTGTGCGGTCTTGTTCACCTGCGCGGCAGCCACGGCAGTGTCCGGCACGAAGTAATAGAAGCCGCGGGTATCGCACACCAGCTCAAAGCCCAGGGCCTTGAACAGCGTGCGGTACTGGTCCTGGAAGTTCGACAATTGCGCGTACAGCTCCGGGTCGCGGCGGCTGACGTGGTAACCCTTGAACAGCTCGCGAAAGATAGGCGCCAGCTGGGACAGTTCGGATAGATCAAGATGCATAAGGCGTGCTCGCAGAATTCTCGGTGGCATCAACGCCGGCCGGGAGCAGGGCGAAGGAGCGCAGGCTGACCTGGTGCTCGTGGGTGTGGTAATCGCGACGTTCCAGGCGCTCGCGCTTGAAGCGTTTTTCCCGGGACAGGCGCGAGAACCAGTACAGCAGTTCATCGGTGGCGCCGTCCGGTTCCTGCTCCAGCAGCCAAGTCATCAGGTCGGGCATCGGCAGCGCGTCTTCGCAGCGTTCGAGCATTTCCTTGACCGTACGCGGTGCACGCTGGGCTTCGCCTTTGTGGGATTTATGCGCTTTGGGGAAACGCGCCGGTTTCGGCTCGAAATTGGCCAGGGCATACACATAGGCTTCTACCTGGCTGGCACTGCCCAGGAAGGTACTTTGCGGCCGCGTGAACATCGGCATCGCCGCTTGCGGCACTGCGTCCAGGCCTTTGCGGCGAATCGCCGACAGGGCCAGCGCCGCACCGCGAGTCACGGCGTTATGCCGGCGTGCTTCTTCACGCAGCGGCAACAGCAGCTCCCGCGCATGGCGCAAGGTCAGTTGGGCGCTGGTTTGCATTTCGAGGATGCGCGCGTGGGTGCGCAGCAGCATGTCGTCATCCACCAGGTGGCCAAGACGCTGTTGCTCGGTGAGCATGCGCAGCAGCACGTTTTCCACCTTGCGTACGCCTTGCTCGAAGGCGCCGTCGGCGTTCACCAGCTGGATCATCGGCTCGACGTATTCGTCCCAGGTCGCCAATACCTCGGCGTAACGCTGGCGCAACGGGATCTGTCGGTCGCTGGTCTTGGCGCGGTCGGCCACGGCGGCGAGAGCTTGTTCGTCGTTGGCGAGCTTTTTGAGCACATCGCGTACGCGCATATCCAGAAGGCGCAGTTGCCGGGCCAGGTCGTGGCCGTCACGGATGTCGAATGCGTCCTGGATATAACCGGCCAGGCGCTCCAGATGGCGCAGGTAGGCTTCGATTTCCAGGCACAGGCCAAGCCGGTGCTCCTTGCGAAGATAGGCGAGGAAGTCGTGGATCTGCGCATTGAGCTCGAAACGGTTCGGGCTCTTGGCGACAGGCACCAGGATATCCAGGCGAATCCACACGTCCAGCAGGCTGGTGATGTCCTGGGGCGTGCTGTCCAGTTGTTGGGCGGCCAACTGTGCGCGCAGCTCGGCCAGGCTCAGGGTGCCTTGGTCGAAGTGTTCGCACAGAGGCTCAAGTAAGGCCCAGTGTTCGGCGAGGGCGCGCAGGACGCGCTTGGGTTCGATCATGGGAATGGCCGGCTGGTTGGCGATTAAAAGTCGCGATTGTACTGCATCACGCGCGGGAATTATCCACAGCCGGTCAGCGCGCAGTGGGCGATTGTTGCCGAACAGCGGTAGAATCCCCGCTCTTTACTTATCCACAAGTGGCCGAGCTGTGCTTATCGAGTCCCGACGTCGCGCTTACTTGACCGCCATGCAGGTGGTCAACTGGCTGCCCCGCACCGAACTGCCGTTTGCCGCGCCGTCGCGGCCCGAGTTGTTGCAGGCGCTTGAGCCCTATGAGGCGTTCGAGTCGTCGGGAGAAGAGGCGGCCGCGCCCGTGGCGGTGGTCAAGCCCATCCCTGAGACGCGCCCGTCGGTCGAGCGGGCCAAGATTGAAGTGCCGCGCCCTGCGCCGGTGACCAAGGCTGCCAAGGTGGTGGAGGAGGCTGCGCCGGTAGCCAAGGCGCCAGTCGTACCGCCGCCACGCTTTGCCCTGCAATTGCTGCGGGCCGGGCGCTGCCTGTTGCTGGTGGAACTGCCGACCGGCGAGCGTTTCCAGTCCCGTGACCCGGCCTACCTGTTGCTCAAGGACATGCTGCGCGCCGCCGGCCTGCCCGACAGCCCGCAAATCGTCGGTGAGCCGGTGCGCTGGCCACTGCTGGTGCGCGGTACCATGGACCAGGGCCCCGAGGCCGCACGGGATTTCGTCCAGGGGTTTGTCTCGGCGCGCCTGGAAGACGAGCCCTGCGTGTGCCTGTGGCTGATTGGTCTGCCCGCCGTGCGGTTTGCCGGTGAAGCCAATGCCGAGGCCTGGTACCGCGAGCTGCAGGTTGAAGGCCTGGGTTCGGTGTGGGCCCTGCCGGGCCTGGAATTATTAATGGAAGAGCCACAGCGTAAGGCTGATGTCTGGCAAGCCATGCGCCGGCTGATGGCGCGCTGGAAAACAACTGATGAGTGAGGCTTTATCCTTTCGCCCGATGACCGAGGCCGACCTCGACGCCGTGCTGAAAATCGAATACGCGGCGTTCAGCCACCCCTGGACCCGCGGGATTTTCCTCGACGGGCTGGGCAAGTACCAGATCTGGCTGATGTTCGAAGGCGAACAGCAAGTGGGGCATGGGGTGGTGCAGATTATCCTCGATGAGGCGCACTTGCTTAACATCACCGTGAAGCCGGAAAACCAGGGCCGTGGTTTGGGCCTGGCGCTGCTGGAGCATTTAATGTCCCGTGCCTACGCGGCCAATGCGCGGGAATGCTTTTTGGAAGTGCGTGACAGCAATACCGGCGCGTTTCGGTTGTATGAGCGCTATGGTTTCAACGAAATTGGCCGTCGCCGGGATTACTACCCCGCTGTGGGTGGTCGCGAAGATGCAGTGGTGATGGCGTGCACCCTGGTTGACTAAATGCAAAGGCCCTATGTGCAAAGCCTCTGTGGGAGCCGGGCTTGCCCGCGATGCAGGCACCTCGGTCTTCAAGTAACACCGCGGTGATACCATCGCAGGCAAGCCAGCTCCCACAGGGTCAGCGCTTACCGTTCAGTGGGTCCAGATCAGCCAGTTCAGCCTCATCCAACCCACTCCCTCCGCCAATGTCATTTTCTCCCACGACGCTCAAGTCATAGTCGGCGGCATTGTCTTCGCCTTCCTCTCTCGCATCCCGGGCGCCATCCTCACGGATCAGCGTCTCCGGGCTCATATCGTCATCGGTCGATTCATGATCATCGGTAGAAGCCCCGGTCATCCCGGCTTCGCGCACCCGTTTGTCGGGCATCAGGTGCTCGCGCTCGCCACGCGGGATTTCATCGCCGATTTCCGCTGTCTGGTCCTCTTCGTCAAAATCCAGCTCGCGCATCTCACCCATGCGGTCTTCGTTGTCATCGATCGGTTCCGGCTGTGTTGCGCCGTAGGGACGTCGTGATTCAGTCATGGCCAATCCTCATACTGTGGGGCTTATAGTGTGTGGACAGGCATGGCAGCCAAAAAATTCAAGCTAATTAGCGCCTGGCGTGACCCGGACGAGGGCTTGTCAGTCACAAAACTGCGCATCATTCCTGAGGCTTTCCCTGATGAACGAACTACAAGACCTGCTTGATAACAACGAACGCTGGGCGGATGCGATCAAACAGGAAGATCCCGAATTCTTCGCCAAGCTCGCCCGCCAGCAGACCCCGGAATACCTGTGGATCGGCTGTTCCGATGCCCGTGTACCGGCCAACGAGATCGTCGGCATGTTGCCCGGTGACCTGTTCGTGCACCGCAATGTGGCCAACGTGGTGCTGCACACCGACCTCAATTGCCTGTCGGTGATCCAGTACGCGGTGGATGTGCTCAAGGTCAAACACATCCTCGTCACCGGCCACTACGGCTGTGGCGGCGTGCGTGCGTCGATGCAGGACCGCCAGTTTGGCCTGATCGACGGCTGGCTGCGCACCATTCGCGACCTGTACTACGAAAACCGCGATGTGCTGGCCCAGTTGCCGACCGAAGAAGAGCGCGTAGACCGCATGTGCGAGCTCAACGTGATCCAGCAGGTGGCCAACGTCGGCCATACCAGCATTGTGCAAAATGCCTGGCACCGTGGGCAGAGCCTGTCGATCCATGGCTGCATCTATGGCATCAAGGACGGTCGCTGGAAGAGTTTGAACACCACCATCAGTGGCTTCGAGCAACTCCCGCCGCAATACCGCCTGCGTCCGTTGGGCGAAGCCTAAGGTCGTTTGTGCTCACGCCACCAGGCCATGAAGGCCTGGCCTTCGGCGTTCAGCGGCTCCTTGCTGCCGGTGATCCAGCCTCGGCAGTTCAGCTCGCCGCAATGGCAAGCGAACTGCCGGGCCAGTGTGTCTTCGGTAGTGGCGTAATCCAGGGTCAGCAGGCTGCCGGCGTGGATGGGTTGCACCGTCCATAGCTCCAGGTATGTGGTGTCCAGAAACACGTTCGGGTTACAGGAGTGCTGTAACAGGCCGCAGAACCAACAATCGTACAAGTGGATGCGCGGCGACAGCTGCAGCGTGTGCGGGCGACGTTCGCTGACGGCATAACCGGAAACCTGGGCAATGCGCATGCGACTCTCAAAGGCCACGCGCGCCGTGACCCTGGCCGCGATCCCTTCAACGTCTTGCTTGACCTCAAAGTGCTCGGTCGAGGGGTAACCCTGTTCCACGAGCAGCGTCTTGAAGGGATAGAGGCAGTCATTCACAGACGTTTTAGCCTTATCCATGGCTCGAGTTTTCATCACTCTCCTGAGCGGGGCTGCATGGACCTGCGGGTCTGACGGCCAGTCTTGCAGCAAATGGGCGCGGCCCAAGATTCGCCGATGTTGGATCCTATTTCTACTGTCAAAGTTGACAGTAGAAACGGTTTACTTGCCTTAAAGCGCAGGGGCTGTGACGGTGGGTGTGGGGGCAACATTCCTCAGTTGCTTCAACTGGGCCTTGATGGGCGCTGTGGCGCACTTGGCGTTGGCCTGCTCGGGCGTCAGATGGCGCACCGAGGTGTAAAACAACTCACACGTCTGCTCCTTGCGCGTGACCTGCCACGTGTTCAGACAGGCCTTGAGCAACACATTCGCATCGCTGGCGGGCTTCTGGCCCATGCCGGCTTGCCAGCAGGCGGCGCTCAAGTCCTGGCCCATCACTTTCAAGCCGGCATCGTCGGCTTTTTGCTCGTCACCGTCATAACTGTCGGGGCTGGCCGCATACCAAATGTAGCTTGGGTGGTTGGCGCCCAATACCGCGACGGTTTTGCCTGGCTCCGGGCTGATCTGCGCCAGGCTCAGCACGCCTACGGTTTGCCCGTATTGTTGCTTGATCCAGCTACGCACCGGTGCGCCGAAGGCCACCATCGGCAATGCGCCGCCAGGGCGCAGGCTCAGTTCCTTGACCATGCGGGTCTGGTAGTCGGTGAAATACCCATAGACGGCTTCCAGGACTTTGCCGGCATTGGACGGTGCAGCGATGGGCGCGATATCAATGATGGTCTGGTACGCCGGCGTTTCCGTGGCGGGTACGCCATTTTCGCTTAACAAGGTGGCCCAGCGGTCGGTGGTGGCCGATTCCAGGTAATCCTGGGCCTGGGTCAGCGAGTAATCCGGAGGGAAGTGCAACAACTCGATGCTTTTGCGGTTTTCCAGGGCCATGCCCAACGGCAGGAACAGGTACCAGTTGTAGGCCCATTTGCCGTCACTGTTGAGCTGGCGGGCACCTTGGTAAGCCAGGTCGGCGGTATTGAGCAGCGTGGTCAGTGGCTGGCCGTAACCGTCTGGCACGCCGCTGAAGGTCGCCGTGACCTGACCGTCATGGGACTTCACACTGACCTTGGCCCGGCTGTAACCGTCACGTTGCAGGCTCTGGTTCAAATAGTGTTCGGCGGTCTGCTCCAGTGACCATGGCCGAAAGCAGATCACATTGCAGTTATTGGGGAACGCGAACAATTGGGTGACGCGCTGCGTACTGCCCAGTGGCACCTCGATGTCGGCCTGTACGACCGCACTCGCCAACAGTGCGGCGAGGGTGAAGGACAGCCTGGTCGGTTTAAACATAGTCGATTCCTTGTCAGCGAAGCCCGTCTGCGCGGGATGGAAGCCCACCTGCACACAGTAGCGGCTGACCAGGAAAATCGCGTGTTAAATCGCCTGGCATGTCGTTATTGGATAAGCCCCTACAGGCTGAACTGCAAGGCATTGCTCAGATCACCCATGGGCTTCTGGCCGCGCGCGATCATCGCGTCATCACGCTGCTTGAGGCCGTCCAGGGTCTCCAATTGGAACACCCGAGTGATCAAACGCAGGATCGATGCCGTGTCGTACACCGTATGGTCCACCGTGCCCTTGCGTGCAAACGGCGACACCACCAGCGCCGGAACCCGCGAGCCTGGGCCCCAGCGGTCACCCTGGGGCGGCGCCACGTGGTCCCACCAGCCGCCGTTTTCATCCACGGTCACCACCACCACCATGTTTTTCCATTGTGGGCTTTCTTGCAGCACCTTCAAGGCGCGGGCGATATGGCGGTCGCCCGAGGCCACGTCGGCATAACCGGCGTGCATGTTCAGGTTGCCCTGGGGTTTGTAGAAGCTCACGGCGGGCAGCTTGCCAGCCTGGGCGTCGGCGAAGAACCGGTTGGTGCTCGACTCATCGCCCAAGCCACCGTCGCGCAAGCGCTTGGCACGTTCTGCCGGGTTTTGCGGCCCTTGCTGCTTGAAGTAATTGAACGGCTGATGGTGGTACTGGAAATTCGGAATCTTGGGGATGCCGCCGGAGTCCTTGAACTGCTCCAGCGTGGCTTGCCACGCACCGGCGTACCAGGCCCAGTCGATGTTCTTTTTCGACAGCTTGTCGCCAATATGCTCGTGGGTTTGCGGCACCAGCACATTGGGCAGGTCGGGCTTGGAATAATACGGGTTCTGCGGGTCGCGGATCCAGGTGGGCCAGTAGGGCGGGGCCAGGGTGTTTACGCCGTAACCATCGGGTGTCAGCGCGCTGGGGCCGAATTGCGGCGGGCCGGTCATGGCGCTGGCCGGGGATGTGTCCAAGGGCTTTAGGCGCGTGCCGCTGGGGTCATCGCTTTGCAGCGTGGCGATCTGCGCTTTGGCCACCGACTGCGCGGCATTGGGATAAAACGGCGCGGTGGCGCTGATCAGGTACTGGTGGTTAAGGAACGAGCCACCAAACGCGCCCTGGAAGAAGTTATCGCACAGCACAAACTCCTTGGCCACGTCCCACAGGCGCAGGGCATAACGGCTCTGGGCGTAATGGCCCATCACCAGCCCACCGGAGTCGCCCCAGGCGACAAAACCATCATTCTTGCCGCCGTTGATCTGCATCTGGTTCTGGTAGAACACGTGCCACAGGTCGCGGGTCACCAGGCTCAATGGCAGGTCTTCGCCCTGCGGGCCTTTGAGGGCGAACGGCGCGTTGGGCAGGCTTTCCTGGAATTGCACTTCGCTGGGGTAAGTCACCCCGTCCACTGTTTGTGGGCCGACCTGCAACACACCGCCCCAGCTCGGTGGCAGGGCAGGCAATACGCTGCCATCGCGGTCGCGCTGCTGGAAGTCCATGGCGGTTAACGCCGACAGCGGTTTCTCTACGCCGGGGAAATCTGCGAACAGGTTGTTGAAGCTGCGGTTCTCGGCGTAAATCACCACCACGGTTTTCACCTGCTCGCGCAGCGCCTTGTCCAGTTCCTGGGGCGTGAGCGGCCGTGGTACCGGTGGGGTTGGTGCTTCGCTGGTATTGCCGCAGGCACTCAAGGTTGCACCCACGCCCAACACCGCCGCACCGCCGAGGAAGCGCCGACGGCTGGTGTCTACCGTGGGTTGGATGGCGGAATCGGAGGAGGGAAGGTCTTCGTGCTCATCACTCATTGCGGGGGAGTCCTTGGCGAGATGTTGCAAGATATTTCGCAGGACGGTAGCAATGGAATGTGACGGAACAAAGACAGGCGTGTGATGGGCGGGGCGTGTCTACACGGCTCAAGCGCTGCTAGACTGCCCTTCTAATGCACATCACTGAGGTGAGTCGTGAGACCTTCAACTGCACTTGATCTGCAACGAACGGCTGTACGAGAAGTGGTCGGACGTTTCCGTATTTCCAATCCCAGAGTATTTGGGTCGGTACTGATGGGGACTGACCAAGAAGGCAGTGATCTTGATTTGCTGGTAGACGCGCCGCCGGGCACAACCCTCTTTGATCTCGGTGGGTTGCAGGTCGAGCTTGAGGACTTGCTCGGCGTTAATGTCGACCTGCTTACGCCTGGCGACTTGCCTTTGAAGTTTCGCGATAAAGTGCTAGCGGAGGCCCGGCCAGTATGACGGAAAGTCGGCTAGGGGATTATCTGGAGCACATAAGGCAAGCTGCCACTGACGCGATCACTTTTGTAGAGGGCTTGAGCAAAGAAGAGTTTTTGGAAGACCGGCGAACACAACAAGCTGTGGTCATGAGCCTGATCATCATTGGTGAAGCGTCGACGAAAATCATGGATCAGCATCCGGACTTCGCGGCACGCCATTCACATATTCCTTGGCGCAATATGCGAGCGATACGCAACCGAATCGCTCATGGTTACTTCGATATCAACTTGGATGTTGTTTGGGACACGATACAGAGTGCATTACCTGATCTATTGGCACGCCTTCCTGTAAATCCTTGACCGCAACTGTTCTACCAACAGTTGCGGTCACTCGTTATTCAGGGCATCACAGGCGGCAAATACTTCAACGTCGCCCCCAACGCCCACAGCAAAAACAACACCAGCGGCGTGTGCACCAGCAACTGCACAAACGAAAACCCGATCAAATCCCGCGCCTTCAGCCCCAGCACACCCAGCAACGGCAACATATAAAACGGGTTGATCAAGTTCGGCAGCGCCTCGGCGGCGTTGTAGATCTGCACCGCCCAGCCCAGGTGGTACTGCAGGTCATTGGCCACTTGCATCACATACGGGGCTTCGATGATCCACTTGCCGCCACCCGAGGGGATGAAGAAGCCCAGCACTGCCGAGTACACACCCATCAGCAGGGCGTAGGTGTCGTGGGAGGCGATGGAGGTGAAGAACGTCGAAATATGGTGCGCCAGGGTCTGGCCGTCGCCGCCCTTGACCACCGTCATCAGCGCGGCAATCGAGCCGTACAGCGGGAACTGGATCAGCACGCCGGTGGTGGTCGGCACCGCACGGGCCACGGCATCGAGGAAGCTGCGCGGGCGCCAGTGCAGCAGCGCGCCCACCATGATGAACAGGAAGTTATAGGTATTGAGCCCCGAGATGGCGCTGATCGCCGGCTTGGTCGAGAACTCATGGAACAGCCAGCCGGCCGCCAGCAACGCCAGCAGAATGGTCAGCAACGGGCTGTGTTCCAGCCATTCACCGGGGCGCGTCGGCGCCTGCGGCTTGGGCAGGTTGAAGGCCGGGTCAATGCCGCAGGCCTTGGCGTCTCGGGCGCTGTTGGGGCCAGGCGCGGTGGCGTAGGCGATGATCAGCGACACCACGATCAGCGCCAGCAACAGCACGCCGGATTGCCACAGGAAAATGGTCTCGGTAAACGGGATCATCCCGGTGATCGAGAGGATCGACGGTGGCAAGCTGGCCGGGTTGGCCTGCAACTGCGCGGCCGACGACGACAGCCCCAGCGCCCATACGGCCCCCAGGCCCAGGTACGCGGCAGCGCCAGCGGCGCGGTAGTCCATGCGCAAATCCGTGCGCCGGGCCAATGCCCTTACCAGCAAACCGCCGAACACCAGGGACAGGCCCCAGTTAAGCAATGAAGCCACCATGGAAATCAACGCCACCCAGGCCACCGCCGAACGGCCATTCTTGGGAATGCGCGCCAGGCGGTCGATCAACTTCACTGCGGGCGGTGAACTGGCGACCACGTAACCGCCGATCACCACAAAGGCCATCTGCATGGTGAACGGGATCAGGCTCCAGAACCCATCGCCAAATGCCTTGGCCGCTTCGGCCGGTGCGGCGCCCATGCCCAGGGTCGCCACGGCGACGATGATCACGGCGAGGGCGGCAAACACCCAGGAGTCAGGAAACCAGCGTTCGGCGAAGTTGGAGCAACGCAGGGCAAATCGGGCATAGCGGCTGTCTTCGATAGCATCGGCCACGAGTCTTTCCTCTTGTAGTTATTATGGGGTTTGGCAGTTTTACGGCATGTTCCTCTACGGCCATTGATTTGGGAATGTAGTTATCTTCAACGATCAATGAGTAAAACAAATATATCCGTCGTGATTGCCTTCAATGGGTTCAGCTCATAACCTGCACGCCATTTTGTTTGTCTGCCGAGCCTGCACATGACTGCCACCTTTTCCCCACGGGCGCAGCGTTTTTCCCGCTCCGACTACAAAACCCTGGGCCTGGCCGCCCTCGGCGGCGCCCTGGAAATCTACGACTTCATTATCTTCGTGTTCTTTGCGCTGACCCTCAGCCAATTGTTCTTCCCCCCGGAAATGCCCGAGTGGCTACGCCTGCTGCAAAGCTTTGGCATCTTCGTCACCGGTTACCTCGCGCGTCCACTGGGCGGCATCCTGATGGCGCACTTTGCAGACCACCTGGGGCGCAAGCGCGTGTTCAGTCTGAGCATCCTGATGATGGCCTTGCCCTGCCTGCTGATCGGCGTCATGCCGACCTACGCGCAAATCGGCTATTTCGCCCCGCTGATCCTGCTGGCGCTGCGCGTACTGCAAGGCGCAGCGGTGGGCGGCGAAGTGCCCAGCGCCTGGACCTTCGTCGCCGAGCACGCGCCGCGTCACCATCGTGGCTATGCCTTGGGTTTTTTGCAGGCCGGCCTGACCTTCGGTTACCTGCTGGGGGCGCTGACCGCCACCTTGCTCGCGCAAGTCTTCACCCCCGCGGAGATCCTCGACTACGCCTGGCGCTTCCCCTTCCTGCTGGGCGGCGTATTCGGCGTGATCGGCGTATGGCTGCGCCGCTGGCTCAGCGAAACCCCGGTGTTCCTGCAGATGCAGGCGCGTCGCCAGGCTGCCGCTGAAATGCCCTTGCGCACCGTGCTGCGCGACCATCGCGCCGTGTTGCTGCCGGCGATGATCCTCACCTGCGTGCTGACATCTGCCGTGGTGGTGCTGGTGGTCATCACCCCGACCATGATGCAGAAAACCTTCGGCATGAGCCCCAGTCACACCTTTGCCCTGAGTGCCCTGGGCATCGTCTTCCTGAATATCGGCTGCGTGCTCGCCGGCCTGCTGGTGGACCGCATCGGCGCGTGGCGCGCGGTATTGGTCTACAGCCTGTTGCTGCCGGTGGGCATTGCGCTGCTGTACGCCAGCCTGATCGCCGGCGGCGTGTGGCTCGGCGCAGCGTACGCCGTGGCGGGCCTGAGCTGCGGCGTGGTGGGCGCGGTGCCGTCGGTGATGGTCGGGCTGTTTCCGGCGCAGGTGCGGGTATCGGGCATTTCCTTCACCTACAACATTGCCTACGCACTCTGGGCAAGTACTACACCGTTGTTGTTGATCGCCCTGATGCCGACCAGCCCGTGGATCTGTGTGGGGTATTGCGTGGTGATGGGGGCTGTGGGAGTGGCGAGTGTGGCGCTGTTTGGCAAGCGCCACACCTTGGCCGCCTGAGGGTCAGGTCAGGAAGTGCCAGAGCAACAAGGTACCCACCAACCCAACCACCGAAACAATCGTCTGCAGCACCGACCACACCCATATCGTCTGCTTCAACTGCAAGCCAAAGTACTCACGCACCATCCAGAACCCGGCGTCGTTGACGTGGCAGAAGAACACCGAGCCGGCGCCGATGGCCAGGGCGACCAATGAGCTTTGCGTCGCCGCCAACCCGGCCATCATTGGCGCGAGGATGCCGGCGGTCGTGGTGGTGGCGACGGTGGCCGAGCCGGTGGCCTGGCGCAGGGCCACGGCGATCAGCCAGGCCAGCAGCAGATAGGGCATGTGCGCGCCTTCGGCGACTTTGCTGATGGTCTGGCTGACGCCGGCGTCCAGCAGGGTTTGCTTGAGGCCGCCGCCGGCGCCGATGGTCAGCAGCAGTACGGCGATGGGCGCCAGGGCTTTGCGCAGGGTGTTGCCGACGTCGGTGCGTGGCATGCCCGCCGCCCAACCCAGGCAAACGACCGCGGCGATCACCGCCAGGCCGAGGGCAACCAGTGGTTCACCGAGGAATTTCAAGGTCAGGGCGAGGGTGCTTTCTGGCGCCAACGCGACTTTGGCCAAAGTGCTGCCGAGCATGAGAATCACCGGCAACAAAATGATCAGCAACGACACACCGAAGCTCGGCTGGCGCGGGGCCTTGGGCGGTGCGCTGAACAAGGCGCCGATATCCGCCGGTTCATCCACGTGCAGGCGCTTGGACAGCCAGTTGCCATACAGCGGCCCGGCCAGGATCACGGCCGGCACCGCCAGGCAAAAGCCCAGCAACATGGTCAGGCCCAGGTCGGCGTGCAATGCGCCCACGGCGATCAGCGGCCCCGGATGCGGCGGCATCAGGGCGTGCAAGGTGGTCATGCCCGCCAGTGCCGGGATGGCAATTTTCAACAACGGCTGGTTCGAACGCTTGGCCATCACAAAGATGATCGGCACCATCATCACCAGGCCCACTTCGAAGAACAGCGGCAGGCCGATCACCATGGCGACCAACGCCATCACCCAGGGCAATGACTTGCCTTTGCCCAACCCGAGCAACGTGGTGGCAATACGGTCGGCCGCACCGGATTCGGCCATCAGCGCGCCGAGCATCGCACCCAGGGCAATGATGATCCCGGCTTCCCCGAGAATCGCCCCGGCGCCTTTGCTGAACGCCTTTGCCACTTCTTCCGGCGGCAGGCCGGCGCCGACCCCGGCGATAAAGGTGCCGATCAGAATCGACAGGAAGGGCGGCAGTTTGGTCGCGCTGATCAGCACAATGATGCTGGCGATCGCTAACAGCACGCAGAGCATGAGGCGGGTGTCGTGAACCATCCACGCGGCAGTCGATAGCTCCAAAACGGGACTCCTTATCGAGCAGGTAGGCTAATATGTTTCTTTTTGTTTCAGTCTGAAAAGCATACCTGATAGAACTCCACCAGCGCGTGCATGGGCGATTTTGGTGCGCTCGAAGGTAACGACCCTCTGGCGCTCAGATGACAATTTTGCAAACCATGCCAGTGGATCTGACCTATAGCTCTATGATCCGCCCCATCCCAACCCACGAGGACATTTCATGAGCGCAGGACACAGCCACGCCCAAGTACGCGCCGGCCACGAACGCAAGTTATGGATCGCCCTGGGGCTGACCGGCAGCTTCATGCTGGCCGAGGTCATCGGTGCCTTTGTCACCGGCAGCCTGGCGCTGTTGTCCGATGCGGCGCACATGATGACCGACGCCCTGGCCCTGGCGATTTCCCTGGTGGCGATCCAGGTCGCCAAGCGCCCGGCAGATCGCAAGCGCACCTTCGGGTATGCGCGGTTCGAGATTCTGGCGGCTGCGTTCAATGCATTGCTGCTGTTCGCCGTGGCGTTCTACATCTTGTACGAGGCTTACCAGCGGCTGCAGGCGCCCGCCGAAATCCAGTCCACCGGCATGCTGGCGATTGCGTTGCTGGGGCTGGTGGTCAACCTGATCTCCATGCGTCTGCTCAGCGCTGCCAGTGGCGAGAGCCTTAACGTCAAGGGGGCCTACCTGGAAGTCTGGAGTGACATGCTTGGCTCCGTCGGCGTGATCATTGCCGCGCTGGTGATCATGTTCACTGGCTGGGGTTGGGTCGATTCCGTGGTCGCGGCCGCCATTGGTTTTTGGGTGTTACCGCGCACTTGGACGTTGCTCAAGGCGAGCATGAACATCCTGCTGCAAGGTGTGCCGGAGGGTGTGGATATCGAGCAGGTGGAGCAGGGCATTCGCAGCGTGCCGGGGGTCAAGGACGTGCACGACCTGCACATCTGGGCCCTCACCAGTGGCAAGAACGTGCTGAGTACGCATCTGGTCGCGGATGCGTCCCAGGGCACTGAGCAACAGATCCTCAGCCGAGTGACGGAGTTACTGCACGAACAATTCGATATTTCCCATGCCACGATCCAGGTCGAGGGCGAGGGTTTTCAACATGACGATCACGACGAAGTGCATGCCTGAACCTGGCTAACGGATTTGTAATCTTTCGCCCACGGCCCTGATAAGTACCGAAAGCTACATTGCCCCCGCTGGGAAATCTCAGCGACTTCATGGGCGTGGAACTCTCGTTATGGCAATTTCCGTTAGAACACTGTTGGGGGCGGCGACATTGGCATTGTGGATATCCGCAAACGCCGCCCAGGCACAACCCCTCACCCTCGATGCTGCCTTGCAAACCGCCTTCGCCAACAACCCGGACCTGGCGGCCGCACAATGGGAAATCGACATCGCCCAAGGCGGCCGCCAACAGGCCGGCTTGATCCCCAATCCGGTGGCCTCCTGGGACGCCGAAGACACCCGCCGCAACAGCCGCACCACCAGCATCAAACTCAGCCAGACCCTGGAACTGGGCGGCAAGCGCGGTGCACGCATCGAGGTGGCCACCCGCGGCCAGGATGCCGCCGCGCTGACCCTGGAGCAGCGTCGCAACCTGTTGCGCGCCGAGGTCATCGACAGCTATTACGGCGCCCTGCGCGCCCAGGAACGCCTTGACCTGGCGCAACGCTCCATGACGCTTGCCGAACGCGGCCTGGTGGTCGCCAATGGGCGCGTCACTGCTGGCAAGTCGTCACCCGTGGAAGCCACCCGCGCCCAGGTGCAGGTGTCGGAAATCCGCCTGGAATTGAACCGCGCACAGATCGGCCTCACTGACGCCTACCGTCGCCTGGCCACCAGCACCGGCAGCGCCGCCACCGACTTCCAGGTCGTCGCTACGCCAAGCACTTCCGTACCGGCGTTACCCGCCGCCGCGCCATTGTTGGCACGCCTTGAGCAGACCGCCGAATTGCGCCTGGCCGAACTCAACATTGTGCAGAACGAAGCCAGCGTGGGCCTGGAAAAAGCCCAGCGCATTCCGGACCTGGATGTGTCTATCGGCAGCCAATACGACGCCAGCGTGCGCGAACGGGTGAACCTGGTGGGCGTGTCGATGCCGATCCCGTTGTTCAACCGCAACCAGGGCAACATCCTCGCTGCCAGCCGTCGCGCCGACCAGGCCCGCGACCTGCGCAACGCCGCCGAGCTGCGCCTGCGCACCGAAACCCGCCAGGCCCTGGACCTGTGGCAAACCGCGAATACCGAAGTGCACGCGTTCAACCAACAGATCCTGCCCGCCGCACAAAGTGCGGTAGACAGCGCCACCCGTGGCTTCGAGATGGGCAAGTTCAACTTCCTCGACGTGCTCGACGCCCAGCGCACCTTGATCGCGGCCCGTACCCAATACCTTGCTGCCACCGCCCAGGCCACCGAGGCCTGGGTACGCATCGAACGCATTTACGGCGACCTCGCCCGCTTTTGATTTTTCCTGGAGTCTCCTGATGAACAAAAAACATGGCATGGCGCTCGCCGTTGCCCTTAGCCTGATGCTGTCGGGCTTCGCCCACGCCGAGGAAGAAGAAGGCAAGCTCGAACTCACCGAGCAGCAGATTCAAGCCGCCGGCATCCAGTTGGCCCAGGCGCAACCGCGCGCCATCAGCACCGTGCTGACGCTGCCCGGCGAGGTGCGTTTTGATGAAGACCGTACCTCCCACATCGTGCCCCGTGCTGCGGGCGTGGTGGAAGCGGTGAGCGTCAATCTGGGCCAGTCGGTAAAAAAAGGCGAACTGTTGGCGGTGATCGCCAGCCAGCAGATTTCCGACCAGCGCAGTGAGTTGGCGGCCAGCCAGCGCCGGGTCGAACTGGCGCGTACCACCTATGAGCGCGAGCGCCAGTTGTGGCAGGACAAAATCTCCGCCGAGCAGGATTACCTGCTGGCGCGGCAAACCCTGCAAGAAGCCGAAATCGCCCTGAACAATGCGCGGCAAAAAATGACTGCCCTCAGCGGCAGCGCGGTACTGGCCGGCGGCAATCGTTATGAACTGCGTGCGCCCTTCGCCGGTGTGGTGGTGGAAAAACACCTGGGGGTGGGCGAGGTGGTCAGTGAAACCAGCAATGCCTTCACCCTCTCGGATTTGTCCCAGGTGTGGGTCACCTTTGGCGTATTTCCCAAGGACTTGAACAAGGTTCGCGTGGGCAAGCCGGTGAAAGTCAGCTCGACGGAAATGGGCACCGAAGTGCTGGGCACCGTGGCCTATGTGGGCAACTTGCTCGGCGAGCAAACGCGCACCGCCACCGTGCGCGTGACGGTCCCCAACCCCGACGATGCCTGGCGCCCGGGCTTGTTCGTGGCCGTGCAAGTGGCCACCGATACCTACCAGGCCAAGGTCACCGTACCGCAAACCGCGATCCAGACCGTCGAGGACAAACCCTCGGTGTTTGTGCGCACCGCGGACGGCTTTATCACCCGCCATCTTGAACTGGGCGTCAGTGAAAACGGCTACGTCGAAGTGCGTAAAGGCTTGGAGGCCGGCGCGCAGGTGGCGACGGCCGGCAGCTTCATCCTCAAGTCCGAACTGGGCAAAGGCTCGGCCGAACACGCCCATTGATCCTGCGAGTGATTCCCCATGTTTGAGCGCCTTATCCAATTCGCCATCGAGCAGCGCATCATCGTGTTGCTGGCGGTGCTGTTGATGGCCGGTGTCGGCATCGCCAGCTACCAGAAACTGCCCATCGACGCAGTGCCTGACATCACCAACGTGCAGGTGCAGATCAACTCGGCGGCGGCCGGTTTTTCGCCGCTGGAAACCGAGCAGCGCATCACCTTTCCCATCGAAACCGCCATGGCCGGCCTGCCGGGCCTGCAGCAGACGCGTTCGTTGTCGCGTTCCGGCTTGTCCCAGGTCACGGTGATTTTCAAGGACGGCACCGACCTGTTCTTTGCCCGCCAATTGGTCAACGAACGCCTGCAAGTGGCCCGTGAGCAATTGCCCGACGGCATCGAGACCGCGATGGGACCGATTTCCACCGGCCTTGGGGAAATTTTCCTGTGGACCGTCGAAGCCGAGGACGGTGCGCGCAAAGAGGACGGCACGCCCTACACACCCACCGACCTGCGGGTGATCCAGGATTGGATCATCAAGCCGCAATTGCGCAACGTGCCAGGCGTGGCCGAGATCAATACCATCGGCGGCTTCGCCAAGGAATACCAGATTGCGCCAGACCCCAAGCGCCTGGCCGCTTACAACCTGACCCTCAACGATCTGGTCACGGCGCTGGAGCGCAACAACGCCAACGTCGGCGCCGGTTACATCGAGCGTAGTGGCGAACAGTTGTTGATCCGCGCGCCGGGCCAGGTGGCGTCTATCGACGACATCGCCAACATTGTCATCACTACTTCTGACGGCACGCCGATCCGCGTGCGCAATGTGGCTCAGGTCGACATTGGTCGTGAGCTGCGTACCGGCGCCGCCACGGAAAATGGCCGTGAAGTGGTGCTGGGCACGGTGTTCATGTTGATCGGTGAGAACAGCCGCAGTGTGTCCCAGGCGGTGGCGAAAAAGCTTGGGGAGATCAACCGCTCGCTGCCTGAAGGCGTGGTGGCGGTCACTGTTTACGACCGCACCAACCTGGTGGAAAAAGCCATCGCCACCGTGAAGAAAAACCTCTTCGAAGGTGCGTTGCTGGTGGTGGCGGTGTTGTTCCTGTTTTTGGGCAACATTCGCGCAGCGCTGATCACGGCGATGGTGATTCCGCTGGCGATGCTGTTCACCTTTACCGGCATGTTCACCAACAAAGTCAGCGCCAACCTGATGAGCCTGGGCGCGCTGGACTTCGGCATTATCGTTGACGGCGCGGTGGTGATCGTCGAGAACGCCATCCGCCGCCTGGCTCATGCGCAACACCGTCATGGCCGGTTGCTGACCCGCAGTGAGCGCCTGCACGAAGTGTTCGCCGCCGCCAAGGAGGCGCGACGCGCGCTGATCTTCGGGCAGTTGATCATCATGGTGGTGTACCTGCCGATCTTCGCCCTCACGGGAGTGGCCGGGAAGATGTTCCACCCCATGGCCTTCACGGTGGTGATTGCCTTGCTCGGCGCGATGATTTTGTCGGTGACCTTCGTACCGGCGGCGATTGCGTTGTTTGTTACCGGCAAGGTCAAGGAAGAAGAAAACTTCGTCATGCGCAGTGCGCGCCGGGTGTATGACCCGGTGCTCAACTGGGTGATGGTGCGTCGGCCCCTGGTGTTCGGCCTGGCCGCACTGACCATCGTCGTCTCGGGCCTGGTTGCCAGCCGCATGGGCAGTGAATTTATCCCCAGCCTCAGCGAAGGCGACTTTGCCCAGCAGGCGCTGCGTGTGCCCGGTACCAGCCTGACCCAGTCGGTGCAGATGCAGCAGCAACTGGAAAAAACCTTGCTGGCCCAAGTGCCGGAAATCGAGCGGGTGTTTGCGCGCACCGGTACGGCGGAAATCGCCTCCGACCCAATGCCGCCGAACATCTCCGACAGCTACGTGATGCTCAAGCCCAAGGACCAATGGCCAGACCCGAAGAAGTCCCGCGAGGCAATCATCGCCGATATCCAACGGGCCAGCGCGATTGTGCCGGGCAGCGTGTATGAGCTGTCGCAGCCGATCCAGTTGCGCTTCAACGAGCTGATTTCCGGGGTGCGCAGCGACGTGGCGGTGAAGGTGTTTGGCGATGATATGGCGGTGCTCAACACCACCGCCGGGGAAATCGCCGAAACCTTGCAAAAGCTCAACGGCGCCTCGGAAGTGAAGGTGGAACAGACCTCCGGCCTGCCGGTGCTGACCATCAATATCGACCGCGACAAGGCCGCGCGCTTTGGCCTGAATGTGGGTGATGTGCAGGACACCATCGCCGTCGCGGTCGGTGGGCGCCAGGCCGGTACGTTGTACGAGGGCGATCGGCGTTTTGACATGGTGGTGCGCTTGTCCGACACGTTACGTACCGATATCGACGGCTTGTCACGCCTGTTGATCCCGGTGCCGGCGCTGGCGAGTAGTACCTCGGGGCAGTTGGGCTTTATCGCCTTGTCCCAGGTTGCCAGCCTCGATCTGGTGCTGGGCCCCAACCAGATCAGCCGCGAGAACGGCAAGCGCCTGGTGATCGTCAGCGCCAACGTGCGTGGGCGCGATATTGGCTCGTTTGTCGAGGAGGCCGAAGCCGCCATCACCACCCAGGTGAAGGTCCCTGCCGGTTACTGGACCACCTGGGGCGGCCAGTTCGAACAGTTGAAGGAGGCTTCTGAACGCTTGCGCATCGTGGTGCCGGTGGCCTTGCTGTTGGTGTTCGGGTTGCTGTTCATGATGTTCAACAACCTCAAGGACGGCCTGCTGGTGTTTACCGGCATCCCATTCGCGCTCACCGGCGGGATCATGGCCCTGTGGCTGCGCGATATTCCGTTGTCGATTTCAGCGGGGGTGGGCTTTATCGCCTTGTCGGGCGTGGCGGTGCTTAATGGCCTGGTGATGATTGCTTTCATCCGAAACCTGCGCGAGGAAGGCCGCTCATTATCGGTGGCGATCCACGAAGGCGCGTTGACCCGCCTGCGCCCGGTGCTGATGACGGCGCTGGTGGCGTCCCTGGGCTTTATCCCCATGGCACTCGCCACCGGCACCGGCGCCGAAGTGCAGCGCCCGTTGGCGACGGTGGTGATTGGCGGGATTATTTCTTCGACCTTGCTGACCTTGCTGGTGCTGCCGGCGTTGTACCAATGGGCTCATCGCCGCGATGAAGAGACCGCCTGACAACCGTGAAAACGCCGCAATGTGCGGGCTTACCCTCTGTAGGAGCGAGCTTGCTCGCGAAAAACCCTAGGCGCCGCGCTTATTCAGGAAACACGCGTTATCGTTGACGTTTTTCGCGAGCAAGCTCGCTCCTACATTGGGCCTAGGCTGGCTTCGAAGGAAACACAAGGCTGAACCGCGTAAAACGCCCAGCCTGGCTGGTGACATGAGCATGCCCCTGATGCAAATGCATGATCGATTTCACAATGGCCAGTCCCAGCCCGGTGCCGCCCTCGGCACGGGTACGGCTGCTGTCGGCGCGGTAGAAGCGTTCGAACAGGTGCGGCAGGTGGTGCGCTTCAATGCCACGCCCTGGGTTGCCCACCGACAGCGATACGCTCTGCTCGTAGGTCTCCACCAACAGCAACACGGTAGAGGCCTCGGGTGTGTGGCGAATGGCATTGGAGAGCAAGTTGGAAATCGCCCGCTGGATCATCAGGCGATCGCCGGTCACCCAGGCATCGCCGCGCAGGCTCAGGGTGACGTCTTTATCTTCGGCACTCAGGGCAAACAACTCCATCACGCGCTGGGCTTCCTGCGCCAGGGACACCTCGGTGAATGAGGCCCGCGCCGCCGGGTGGCTGACCTGCGCCAGAAATAGCATGTCGCTGACAATCCGCGCCAGGCGTTCGAGCTCTTCGGTGTTGGATTCCAGCACCGCCTTGTATTCCTGCGGCGGGCGCTGGCGCGACAGGGTCAACTGGGCCTTGCCCATGAGGTTGGTCAAGGGCGCGCGCAGTTCGTGGGCCAGGTCATCGGAGAACTGCGAGAGTTGCTGCACCCCGGCATCCAGGCGGTCGAGCATCACGTTGATGCCGTGGGCCAGTTCACCCAGTTCGTGGGGCAGGTTGTCCACGGACAAGCGATGGGTGAGGTCTTGGGTCGTGACTTTCGCCGCCACCTGGCTGAACTGCTTCAACGGCGCCAGGCCCCGTTGCACCAGCCACCAGGCGCCCATGCCAATCAGTATCAGCAGTAGCGGCAGCGCAATGAGCGTGGCGCGCAGGTAGGCACTGAGTAATGCCTGATCGTCCATGCGGTCCAGGGACAGCAGCACCCGCACACGTTCACCGTTGGCCAGGCGCATCAAGCTGGAGGCACTGAGTATCTGGTTGCCGTAGCTGTCGACCCAATTGAGGTAACCAAGGGTTTCCCGTGGTTTGAAGTCAGTGAGCAGCGGTTCCTGGGGCTTGCTGCCGACGTTCAGCAGCACGCTGTTATCGGGCGCGGTACCGACGATGGTCAGGTGGAAATTGTCGTGGCCCATCACCAGGTCCATCAGCGAGTGCGGGCGGCCGCGAATGGCATGGGCGTCCAGGCCCAGGGCCAGGCTGTGCTGGATCTGTTCCATCTTGCTTTCGAGGTTCTTGCGCGCGAGTTTTTCCAGCTCATGGGTGAGGGCCAGGTAGGCCAGGGTCGCCAGCAGCAACACCAGGCCCGCGCCCATCAGGCTGACCGTCAAGCCCAGGCGCATCGACAGGCTGCCGGTCTTCATGGGCGCGCTTCCAGCACGTAGCCCACGCCGCGAATGGTGTGGATCAGTTTGACCTCGCTCTGGTCATCCACCTTGGCGCGCAGGCGGCTGATGGAGACTTCGACCACGTTGGTGTCGCAGTCGAAATTCATGTCCCAGACCAGGGAAATAATCTGCGTTCGGGTCAGCACTTCGCCAGCCTGGCGCATCAGCACCTGCAACAGGGCGAACTCCTTGGTGGTCAGGTCGATGCGCCGGGTGCCGCGATAAGCGCGGTGGCGGCGCGGGTCCAGCTCCAGGTCCGAGACGCGGAACACTTCCGGCTGTGGAATGTGCTCGCTGCGGCGCATCAGGGTGCGCACCCGTGCCAGCAGTTCGGGAAACTCGAACGGCTTGACCAGGTAATCGTCGGCGCCCATGTCCAGGCCCTTGATCTTGTCAGCCAGCCGGCCACGGGCGGTCAGCATCATTACCCGCTGGGTGCCGTTGCGGCGCAGTTCTTCCAACACTTGCCAGCCATCCTTGCCAGGCAGGTTGACGTCCAGGATCACCAGTTCATAGGCGTGCTGCCCGGCCAGGTGCAGGCCGTCGATGCCATTGGCGGCGCAGTCGACCACGTAGCCACTTTCGTTCAGGCCCTGTTGCAGGTAGTCGGCGGTTTTCTGCTCGTCTTCAACCACAAGAATACGCATGGGGGTTACCTCTTGAATTAGGGGAGAGAAGGCGCCCATGTCCCTATGGCGGCGGTTTCGGAAGTGGGAAAAGTCTGAAGGCTGAAGTAACTCTAGGGTCAACTGCGACCGTCGGTCGCACCGCACCGCAGGCAAAAAAAACGCCCCAAGCGGGGCGTTAAAAATTCATCTCTTTCCAAAGGAGCTACACAAAAGCTTCAGAGATGAATGTGCTCGGTGAATAAGTTGAAGCGAGTATAGAAAGTTCCACTTAACGAGAAGCTGAGGCCAATATTACAATTTTGATAACCGGCTATTTGTGAACAGATGTTAGTTAATCGCGAGCGAATGTAAGGGCTACAACACGACCAAGGGGTATTCGGCAATCAGACGAACTTCTTCCAGGTCTGACTCGAACGCACTGGAGCGCACGGTGGCCTGGCGCAAGCGTAGGGACAAATCCTTCAAACGCCCACTTTGCACCACGTACTTGGCCTCGATATCCCGTTCCCAACGGCGTTGATCGGTCAACGGGTTACCCGCTGCATCGCGGCGCATATACACGGCATTGGCGTTGCTATAGTCGGCGCCGGTGCCTTTGCCGTAGCGGGTCATGAACGACAGGCCGGGAATGCCGAACGCCTGCATGTCCAGGTCGTAGCGCACCATCCATGAGCGTTCCTTGGGCGCGTTGAAGTCGCTGTACTGGATCGAATTATTGAGGAAGATCGAGTCTGACTGGCGCAGGTAGTCGAAATCATCGTCGCCGTTGTTACGTTGGTGGGACACGGCCAGGCTGTGGGCACCGACCTTGACCCCGAGCCTGGCGCTCCAGATGTTGTTGTCGAACTCGCCGAGCCGTTTCTGGCCTTCGTCCACGGCCTTGTAGTAGTTGAAGTCGCCGAACAATGACACGTCGTCGGTCAATGCGTAATTGGCATTGCTGCCGAAGTAGTACTGGTCCCAGGCGTCCTTCAAGCGGCTGCTGTACAGGCTAAAACCCAGATGGCTGTTGAGCTGATAGTCACCGCCGAAGTAGGCGATCCAGGGCGAGTCGACCTTGCCTGCATAGAAGGTGGCAAAGCCTTTGTTCATGCCGCTTTCACTGGGCTGGCTCATGCCGCTCAGGCGCCCGCCTTGCAGGCTCAAGCCTTCCAGGCTGGTGTTTTGCAGGGTGACGCCGCGAAAGCTCTCGGGCAACAGGCGAGAGTCGCCGTAGGCCACCACCGGGGTGAGTGGGAACACGTCGCCGGCCTTGATCACCGTTTCCAGCACGCGCAGTTTTGCCGCGCCGCCGATTTTGCTGTAGCTGTTTTCCGGCTGGTTGTCGCTGTTCACCGGCAGCACGCCGAACGAGCCTTTGCCGCCGCTGCGGCCGCTGCCCGAGTCAAGCGTAAGGCCGTACATGGCGAACGCGTCCAGACCAAAACCCACGGTGCCCTGGGTAAAACCGGATTCGAATTTGCCAATAAAGCCCTGGGCCCAGGCTTCGGAGTAACCATTGCCAGTGGGGCTGGACTGGCCTTTGCGGTCATCGCGGTTGAAGTAGAAATTGCGTGCCAGCACGTTGATGCGACTGCCCTCGATAAAACCCTCGGGCTTGTCCTCCACCGCCATGGCGGCCATGGGCAGTGCAGCCATCAGTGAAAAGGGAAGGGTGTAATGACGAATGCTCATGATGCGCTCCTCGGTGATGGCAGTTATCAGCTTCTTATAGAGGCGGGCGTTCTTATTGATCTGGCCCTGGCTGATAGTTGCAAACGACGGATAACAGCTGCATGGCGCGAAGATTACAATTCTGGAAACTAACGGCCATCTAACAAATAAGTAATGTTCTGGTGAACCTGGCGTCAGGGTGGGTTGGTTAATCTCGACACTGAACTTTTCAGTCGAGGAAACCGCAATGAACTTTTATAAAGTAGGTGTGGCTGTATTAACGGCTGTGTTGTCATTTGGCGCGCTGGCCGAAGGGGGCGGGGATCGCACCTTTGCCCTGATGATGGAGCGCAATGAGAAAGCCATGGCCGCCTACGCGATCAAAAAAGGCAAGCCGGTGCCCGAGGTCCAGGCTTACCGCTATGGCATGGACCTGGACATTGCCAAGGTCGTCAACGTGACGCCGCCGATCCGCTCGTGCAACGTCGTGCCGTCGCGCATGACCTATGAAGACTCCAGCGGCAAGCTCAATACCCTGGAATATCAGGTCATGGGCGTATGCCGTAACAATGGCGGTTGAAAATATAGTTCGGCCCAGGGCTCAAGCGCTCTTCAGAAAACCCCGGCAGCGCCGATGCAAGTTAGAACACCCACCTCACTTGCCTAACGGTGCCCCATGTTCAATACCGGCCTGAAGCAGGAGCTGACCGCTCTGCGCGAAGAATTGTCGAGCTTGCTCCAGGTGAAAGAGAGCCTGGAAAACGAAATGCTCTGCCTGACACTGGACCCTGAAGGCCGTGTGGAGTGGGCCAATGCCAACTTCCTGCAGGAACTGGCTTACTCGCTGGGCGAGATTGTCGGGCGCGCGATCGAAGACCTGGTGCCGGCACATGTGCGCCAGGACGAGTTCCAACTGCGCTTCAAGCACGCGCTGGCCCGCGGCGAACACTTTGCCGGCGCCGTGCGCCTGATGCGTGGCAATGGCAAAGAAGCCTGGTTGCGCTCAATCGTGCAGCCGGTGCGCAGTTCGGAGGGGCGCATCAAGCAGTTTTCGATGTTCTCCAGCGACCTTACCCGCACCATCGAGAGTTCGCGTGAACATGAAAACCTCATCACCGCGCTAATGCGCTCCACCGCGTTGATCGAGTTCGACCTGGACGGGCATGTGCTCACCGCCAATGACCGCTTCCTCGGCGCCATGGGGTACAGCCTGGCGCAGATCGAAGGCAAACATCACCGTATATTCTGTGAGCCACAGGAATACAACAGTGCCGAATACCAGCAGTTCTGGAAGCGCCTGAACGCCGGTGAGTTCGTCGCCGCGCGCTTCAAACGAGTGGACAGCCACGGCCGCCTGGTGTGGCTGGAGGCTACCTACAACCCGGTGGTGGACGCCAATGAGCGGCTGTACAAAGTGGTCAAGTTTGCCACGGTCATTACCGACCAGGTCAACCGCGAGCAGGCAGTGGCCGAGGCCGCCAATATTGCCTACAGCACCTCTTTGCAAACCGACGACAGCGCCCAGCGCGGCACCACCGTGGTCACCCAGGCCGTGGACGTGATGCGCGACCTGGCCCAGCACATGCAGCAGGCCGGTGAAGGCATCGAGGCGTTGAATGCCCAGTCCCAAGTAATCGGCAGCATCGTCAAGACCATCAGCGGCATTGCCGAGCAAACCAACCTGCTGGCGCTCAACGCCGCCATCGAAGCGGCGCGTGCCGGTGAGCAGGGGCGTGGCTTTGCGGTGGTGGCCGATGAAGTACGGCAACTGGCGTCACGCACCAGCAAAGCCACCGAAGAAATTGTCGGTGTGGTGCGCCAGAACCAGGACATGGCCCGCGATGCGGTGGCCTTGATGGCCGACGGACGTGCGCAAGCCGAGCAGGGCCTGGCCCTGGCGGCCGAGGCGGGTACCGTGATCGTCGAGATTCAAGACGGTGCGCAGAAGGTGGTGAGTGCGGTCGGGCAGTTTGCCAATCAGCTGTCGAGCTGACCTGTCGGGCTTGTGCTTGAGGTATCGTAGGTCTTTTCTCGCTTGCAGAGCTGAACGACCATGATCCCTACGTTCCGTCGCCCCGTACCACTGTCCAAGGCTTACCGTTTGCTCAACCACGGGCCGACCGTGTTGGTGAGTGCAGCCCACAACGGCCAGCGCAATATCATGGCCGCTGCCTGGGCCATGCCGCTGGATTTCGAACCACCGAAAGTCGCGGTGGTGCTCGACAAGGCCACCTGGACCCGCCAGCTACTTGAAGGCGCCGGCACCTTCGTACTGCAAGTGCCTTGTGCCGCACAGGCTGATCTGGTGCAAACGGTGGGCAATACCCGCGGTGTTGAAACCGACAAATTCGCAGCCTACGGCCTGCACAGCTTCAGCGGTGAACACACCGAGGCGCCGATGCTGGAAGGCTGCGTGGCCTGGTTGGAGTGCCGCCTGCTGCCTGAGCCGCATAATCAGCAGACCTATGACCTGTTTCTGGGCGAAGTGGTCGCGGCCTATGCTGATGAGCGGGTATTCAGCGAGGGCCGCTGGCATTTTGAAGGGCACGATGAACTGCGCACGTTGCACCATGTGGCGGGCGGGAATTTCCTGGCCATTGGCCAACCGATTGTCGGGCGCCAGCTCTGACAGAGGCGGCATGCCCCAGTTAAGCGAACGCATGCTCAAGGCAACGAAGATCAAATGTGGGAGCTGGCTTGCCTGCGATGACGGCCTCACAGCCGGCCCCTATCTATCTGACGCCCCGCGCTCAAACTGTGGGAGCGGGCTTGCTCGCGAAGGCGGCCTGACAGCCTACCGGGATGTTGGATCAGATCGAGTACATATCCGTTATTTAGGTAACGGCCACTTAGGGTTCCGCCCTGACG
>NZ_JAOTNW010000035.1:0-34045 GCF_036346515.1 Pseudomonas sp. AM4(2022) | reverse complement strand
CTTGCTGTCAAGTGGTTATTTTCAGAAGTTTTCGAAGATTTCTTCAACAACTTCAACCACTTGCGCTTGCGATCTCTCGTAAGCGGGAGGCGAATTCTACAGGGATCGCCATGAACGTCAACCCCCTTATCTTGAAAAAAGCGAAACACTTACTTACCCCATAAAAACCAGAGTGCCTCACCGCTCCTTCTATATAGAAGGAGCGCACAGCCTAGGGGCGTGAATTATCCCCTACCCACACAAATGCACCTGGGTCGCAACCGAAATAAGCGCGGCTGAGACCTGCACAAGCGAGGAACGAGAATGACTGTTTGCTGAGACAGGCGAATACCAAGAGGGGAAAGCTTTACAGAGATGGTGTCCCAGGGCCGGTTCGAACGGCCAACCTTCCCCTTAGGAGGGGGATGCTCTATCCAATTGAGCTACTGGGACAAATGCCAAACGCTTATCCAGAAAGGCTAGCGACAGACGGCGTGCATCTTAACGGCCGAGGCCGGTTTTGTCATGTCGTCCGTTGGCATTTTGAATGTAGGCCGATCCTTGCGCACGCATTCAAAGCCTCCTTCAGCCACCAAGGCTTCTATGGCCATCGTGCAAATTGCACTGCACCCATATGCCATCATTGCAAACTGCAACCCTACAACCCCAAAAAACAAAGCTAACTCTTTGTTTTTATTGATCCAATAGATTGGCACGACACCTGCAAAGTCATAAACACAAAACCAACCGTTCCAGGCACCGTGGAGACAATGACTATGAACAGCGCCCTTCTACTAGCACTAAACGCTGTGGCACTGGCCGCGGTGGTGACGTTTCATTTTCAGCCGACCAATACTGAAGACGGCGCGCAAATCAGCCAAGCCATTCCCCACCATCTGCAACAGCGCCCTCAACTGGCACTGATGACTGCCAACCCCCAGCCCCCCATCCGCCTGACCCAAGATACCCAATCTGCCCCAGCGGCCGAGCATTGGGTTTTCTGAGAACATTATTCATGTCCAAATCTGCTTGGTTATTTCTGTGCCTGACCCTCATGTCCGTCGCACTAGGCCTGGGAGCCACCTCACAACAAGTCCAAACCCTAGCCTTCGTCGCAAGCGCCGTGCTGGGCAGCCTACTGATAATGGCACTCATCAAGGGTCGCCGAATCAAATTCGATCCACTCCTTCGCTAGCCCTCCCCCTTCTTCCCTACCTTATGTCGCCTGACACTCCTAAATAGGCGAACAACTACTAACCTTAAGCTTGAAGGCAAAGGGCCATATCGCTATAGGACGGGCGCCCTCCAACCCAGATGCCGCGAAGGCTTTGGGCGGGGATTGACGAGCTTCGCCCCAGTCCTGGGAAATTTTTCCAACCAGTCCGCAAAAACGCAAATCAGTACTGGCATAAAGCCTGTAGGCGGTTCAATATTTGTCACAGAATTGACGCCAATGAAATGTCAAATCTGAGGCATGATGCGGCCTCTTTGCAATTCGGGTTGAACTTTGGTCGTGAGCCTTGTCTTAACACTCATCTTGCGGCCAATTCCAGAAACCGCTCCCCTGAACTAACCGGTTAAATATATGCGCCCATTGAAACAGGCAATTTATTCCAGCCGTACGGCTGACAAATTCGTCGTACGTCTGCCAGACGGAATGCGGGAACGCATTGCCGAGGTGGCTCGCAATCATCACCGCAGCATGAACTCCGAAATCATCGCACGCCTGGAACAAAGCCTTATTCAGGAAGGTGCCTTGGGTGAAGAGTTGAGCATGCGCCTGGACAGCCCCGAGCTGTCACTGCACGAACGCGAACTGCTGCAGCGTTTTCGTCAGCTCTCCCACCGCCAGCAAAATGCTCTCGTCTCGCTTATCGCGCACGACGTGGAGGCGGCCGCAGAAGCCAATTGATTGACACCTGAAAGCCGAAGCCAGCCCTGTGCTGGCTTTTTTTTGCGTGGAGTTTGGGAATAAGAAGCAAAGCGAGGGCAGGTTTGCCCCCGCAGGAAAGGTCAGAGCAGGAAGATCGTTGCCAGGCCCAGGAAGATAAAGAAACCACCACTGTCAGTCATGGCCGTGATCATCACACTGGCACCCATGGCAGGATCACGTCCCAGACGCGCCAAGGTCATGGGAATCAAGACCCCCATCAAGGCCGCCAGCAACAGGTTTAGGGTCATGGCTGCAGTCATTACCACGCCCAGGGACCAACTGCCGTAAAGCAAGTAGGCCACCACGCCAATCACGCCGCCCCACACCAATCCGTTTATGAGGCCAACAGCCAGCTCCTTGCGCAACAGCCGCGAGGAATTGGCGGTACTGACCTGGTCCAGCGCCATGGCGCGCACGATCATGGTGATGGTCTGGTTCCCGGAGTTCCCGCCAATGCCCGCCACAATCGGCATCAACGCCGCCAAGGCCACCAGCTTCTCGATGGAGCCTTCAAACAACCCGATCACGCGAGAAGCGATAAACGCGGTAATCAGATTAATAGCCAGCCAGGCCCAGCGGTTATGCAGTGAACGCCAGACCGACGCGAAAATATCTTCCTCTTCACGCAAACCCGCCATGTTGAGGACTTCGGTTTCACTTTCCTCACGGATCAAGTCGACGATTTCATCGATGGTCAGACGACCGATCAACTTGCCGTTCTTATCCACCACCGGAGCCGAGATCAAGTCGTAACGCTCGAACGCCTGGGCCGCGTCGTAGGCATCTTCGTCCGGATGGAAGCTCACGGTATCGCTGGCCATCAGGTCAGCAACTTTCTTCTCCGGATCATTGACCAGCAGGCGCTTGATCGGCAAAACGCCCTTGAGGATCCCCTCATAGTCGACCACAAACAATTTGTCGGTGTGACCGGGCAATTCTTTGAGACGGCGCAGGTAACGCAACACCACTTCCAGGCTGACGTCTTCGCGGATGGTGACCATCTCGAAGTCCATCAGGGCGCCGACCTGATCTTCGTCGTACGACAGCGCGGAACGCACACGCTCACGCTGCTGCGTATCGAGCGCCTCCATCAACTCATGGACAACGTCACGGGGCAGCTCAGGGGCCAGGTCAGCAAGCTCGTCCGCATCCATCTCCTTGGCGGCAGCCAGGAGCTCGTGGTCATCCATGTCGGCGATGAGCGTTTCACGCACCGAGTCCGATACTTCCAGAAGGATGTCACCGTCACGATCAGCCTTGACCAACTGCCACAGGGTCAGTCGGTCATCCAACGGCAAGGCTTCAAGAATATAGGCGACGTCGGCGGAGTGCAGGTCATCGAGCTTGCGTTGCAACTCGACGAGGTTTTGCCGGTGAACCAGGTTTTCGACGCGGTCGTGGTTCGGACCTTCCTGGCGGTGCGTGAGGTCTTCGACCACGCGCTGGCGCTGCAGCAGCTCGATAACTTGAGCCAGACGATCCTGCAGGCTTTCTTGTGTCTTCTTTACTTCTACTTCGGTCATAGGCGAACTCCACTCCCAGCAGCGGGGCACGCCGGAAGGATCAATCAGTCAATTCATGATTGGTAAAACGGGGTACTGAGTAACTACTGGGTAAGTCCATGGAGGTATTCCACAAGCCCCGGCGGGGCTGACGGGCGCATGATACACCGCCCGGACGTTTTAAACGTTAAAAAACTGGAAAGAACAAGCGCTTGCACGCCAAAGCTCAGTATTGGCTGCATCTATGAACTGCGACGACGCAGGCGCAGGGGAAAACACATGAGGAGGGAGAAAAAGGAGGACGCCGGATAAAACCTACACAAACCCCAGACGGCAAAAAGCCCGCACTAGGCGGGCTTTTTGTTTGTATGGTGCACTCGACAGGATTCGAACCTGTGACCGCTCGGTTCGTAGCCGAGTACTCTATCCAGCTGAGCTACGAGTGCAGATTGTGTTTTTAGACCAGATCACAACTGGTTGAAGCCAAGCTACCTGCATCGCTGCAACTAACTCTTAAATGGTGCACTCGACAGGATTCGAACCTGTGACCGCTCGGTTCGTAGCCGAGTACTCTATCCAGCTGAGCTACGAGTGCATTTGTTGCCGCGCATTATAGGCCGTTCAATCTCTATGTAAAGCTATTTTTTCGAGTATTTTCAACAACTTACCGAAAAAACCAGATTGCAACGTACTAAGCAAATAATGGCGGAGAACGGGGGATTCGAACCCCCGACACCCTTTTGAGGTGTACTCCCTTAGCAGGGGAGCGCCTTCGGCCACTCGGCCAGCTCTCCGCAACACGGGGCGTATATTAACCACGTTCCTCCCCGTTTGCAAACATAAAAAACGATAAAAATTAAAGGCTTGGTTCTTCGTCCTTCTCTTTCTTGATCCGCAGGTAGATTTCCTCGCGGTGGACCGCCACCTCTTTCGGAGCATTAACCCCAATACGTACTTGATTGCCTTTGACGCCGAGCACGGTCACGGTGATTTCGCCATCACCGATAATCAGGCTTTCTGCGCAACGACGAGTCAGAATCAGCATACCTTTCACCTCACGCATTTCAGTTCAGGAACAACAGTCTGCAAAAAAAAAGCATTCAACCTACAGCCAAAAGGTCGTAGCCCTACTCGCTAAGTATTGTCGAGCCCATGCAAAAGACCATGTACCCCACAAAAAAATGAAAGGCGCGGTAAACCGCGCCTTCCTGGCAACGCATCACTCGCCCTGTCGGGCCGGAGCATCCAACTCAAAAGCGGTATGCAGCGCGCGTACAGCCAGTTCCAGGTACTTCTCTTCGAGCACTACCGAGACTTTGATTTCCGAGGTGGAAATCATCTGGATATTGATACCCTCTTTGGCCAGGGCCCCGAACATACGGCTGGCAACGCCAGCATGGGAACGCATGCCCACCCCTACAATCGACACTTTGGCAATCTTGGTATCGCCAACCACTTCACGGGCGCCAATCTCGCTCGCAGTGTTCTGCAGGATTTTTAATGCCGCATCGTATTCGTTGCGGTGCACGGTGAAGGTGAAATCGGTGGTGTTATCGTGCGAAACGTTCTGCACGATCATGTCGACTTCAACATTCGCATCGCTGACAGGACCCAGAATCTTGAAAGCCACGCCGGGGGTGTCTGGCACGCCACGGATCGTCAGCTTGGCTTCATCGCGATTGAAAGCGATGCCGGAAATGATCGGCTGTTCCATGGATTCCTCTTCATCAATAGTAATGAGGGTGCCCGGACCCTCCTTGAAGCTGTGCAATACGCGCAGCGGAACGTTGTACTTGCCGGCGAACTCCACCGCACGAATCTGCAACACCTTGGAACCAAGGCTGGCCATTTCCAGCATTTCTTCAAAGGTGATCTTGTCCAGCCGCTGGGCCACTGGCACGACGCGTGGGTCAGTGGTGTAGACGCCATCCACATCGGTATAGATCTGGCATTCGTCAGCCTTGAGCGCTGCCGCCAAGGCCACACCGGTGGTGTCCGAACCGCCACGACCCAGCGTGGTGATGTTGCCGTGCTCATCCACGCCTTGGAAACCCGCTACAACTACCACGCGCCCTGCTTTCAGATCAGTACGAATTTTCTGATCATCAATTTGCAGGATCCGCGCCTTGGTATGTGCGCTGTCTGTAAGAATGCGCACCTGGCTACCAGTGTAGGACACCGCTGGCACGCCACGCTTGTTCAGCGCCATGGCCAACAGCGCAATGGTCACCTGCTCGCCCGTGGAGACGATCACATCCAGCTCACGCGGCAGCGGCTGTTGATCACCGCTGATGGCCTTGGCCAGATCGATCAGGCGATTAGTCTCGCCACTCATGGCCGACAGCACCACTACCAGGTCATCACCGGCATCGCGGAACTTCTTAACCTTGTCGGCGACCTGCTCGATTCTTTCGACAGAACCGACCGAGGTGCCTCCAAATTTCTGTACGATCAAAGCCATTTCCAAGCCGCCTCAGCCCGTAAAGGGGCGCCTAATATCCAATCCACCTGCACTGAACAAGCCCGTGACTAGACCACGGGCCGATTAACAGTGCCTTAAATACCTGCCTCGACAAATGGCACGGTCAAGGCCAGCGCCGCGTCCAGCGCTGCGGCATCAACACCACCGCCTTGCGCCATGTCTGGACGACCACCGCCCTTGCCGCCCACTGTCGCAGCGGCTTGCTTCATCAAATCACCGGCTTTGAGTTGGCCAGTCAGGTCCTTGGTTACACCAGCCACCAGAACGACCTTATCCTCATGGACACTGCCGAGCAGGATCACTGCGCGGCCGAGCTTGTTCTTCAACTGATCGACCAAGGCCAACAGCGCCTTGCCATCCTGGCCGTCCAGGCGCGCCGCCAGGACTTTTACGTCCTTGACGTCAACCGCCGCTGCCGACAGGTCATCGCCCGCAGCACTGGCCGCCTTGGCCTGCAACTGCTCAAGCTGTTTTTCCAGCGCACGGTTGCGCTCCAGCACGGCGGACAGCTTGTCGATCAGGTTGTCGCGGCTGCCCTTGACCAGGCCGGCCGCTTCCTTGAGTTGTTCTTCGGCTGCATTGAGATAAGCCAGGGCCGCAGCACCGGTCACCGCCTCAATACGACGCACGCCTGAGGCCACACCGCCTTCGCTGATGATCTTCAGCAGGCCGATATCGCCGGTGCGGTTGGCGTGGATGCCACCACAGAGCTCTACCGAGAAGCTGCCGCCCATGCTCAGTACGCGGACTTCGTCGCCGTACTTCTCGCCAAACAGCGCCATGGCGCCTTTGTTCCTGGCGGTCTCGATATCGGTTTCTTCGGTTTCAACCGGGGTGTTCTTGCGAATCTCGGCGTTGACGATGTCTTCCAGGGCCTTGATCTGCTCAGGCTTGATCGCTTCAAAGTGGCTGAAGTCAAAACGCAGGCGCTGGCTGTCCACCAACGAACCTTTTTGCTGCACATGCTCACCCAGTACCTGGCGCAGGGCGGCGTGCAGCAAGTGAGTGGCCGAGTGGTTCAACGCCGTGGCATGCCTTACATCGGCATCGACCTGAGTGTCTACCGGTGCGCCCACGGTCAAGTTGCCGAGCACCAGCACACCGTGATGCAGGAAAGCCCCGCCGGTCTTGGTGGTGTCGCGCACGTCGAAACGACCGGATGTCGAGCTGAGGAAACCGCAATCGCCAATCTGGCCACCCGACTCGGCATAAAACGGCGTCTGGTCCAGCACCACAACCGCCTCTTCACCTTCGCTCAACACGTCGACCGACTTGCCGTCTTTATAGATGGCGACGATCTTGGCCGAGCCCGCAGTCGCCTTGTAGCCGGTGAACTCGGTCGGTACGTCAACCTTGACCAGGGTGTTGTAGTCCAGGCCAAAGGAGCTGGCCGAACGTGCACGCACGCGCTGGGCTTCCATCTCACGCTCGAAACCGGCTTCGTCGACGGTCAACTCACGCTCGCGGGCGATGTCGGCAGTCAGGTCCATCGGGAAACCATAGGTGTCGTACAACTTGAACACCACATCACCCGGCACCACGGTGCCTTTGAGCTCAGCCAGGTCCTGCTCCAGGATTTTCAGGCCGTGCTCCAGGGTCTTGGAGAACTGCTCCTCTTCAGCCTTGAGCACACGCTCGATGTTGCCTTGCTGTTGCTTGAGTTCCGGGAAGGCATCGCCCATCTCGGCAACCAGCGCGGCCACGATCTTGTAGAAGAAGCTGCCGGTAGCGCCCAGCTTGTTACCATGGCGGCACGCGCGACGGATGATGCGACGCAGCACGTAGCCACGGCCCTCGTTGGACGGCAGCACGCCGTCGGCGATCAGGAAGCCGCAGGAACGGATGTGGTCCGACACGACCTTGAGCGAAGACTGGCCTTCATTGGCGCAGCCAATGGCCGCCGCCGAGGCGCTCAGCAGGTTGGTGAACAGGTCTATCTCGTAGTTGGAGTGAACGTGCTGCATCACCGCACTGATCCGCTCCAGGCCCATGCCGGTATCCACCGACGGTGCCGGCAGCGGATGCAACACGCCATCGGCGGTGCGGTTGAACTGCATGAACACGTTGTTCCAGATCTCGATGTAACGGTCGCCGTCCTCTTCCGGCGAGCCTGGAGGGCCACCCCAGATATCGTCGCCGTGATCATAGAAAATCTCGGTGCACGGGCCGCACGGGCCGGTATCGCCCATGGTCCAGAAGTTATCGGACGCGTAGGGCGCGCCTTTGTTGTCACCGATACGGATCATGCGCTCGGCAGGTACACCGATTTCCTGGGTCCAGATGTCATACGCTTCATCGTCCGTCGCGTACACGGTGACCCAGAGCTTTTCCTTGGGCAGCTTCAGCACGCCGGTGAGGAAGGTCCAGGCGAACGTGATCGCGTCTTTCTTGAAATAGTCACCGAAGCTGAAGTTACCCAGCATCTCGAAAAAGGTGTGGTGACGGGCGGTGTAGCCGACGTTTTCCAGGTCACTGTTCTTGCCGCCGGCGCGTACGCACTTCTGGCTGCTGGTGGCGCGAGTGTAGGCGCGCTTTTCCTGGCCCAGGAAGCAGTCCTTGAACTGGTTCATCCCCGCGTTAGTGAACAGCAGGGTTGGGTCATTGCCTGGGATCAAGGAGCTGGAGGCTACACGGGTGTGACCTTGCTCTTCGAAGAAGCGAAGGAAGGCTTCACGGATTTCTGCGCTTTTCATTAGGTTCTTCCACGGAGGCTGCGGCCAAAGGCCAGTGCGCAACATCATCAGACGGAGCGACGGCAAAGGGCCGCATTATATCGGCCCTTTGCCGGTGGTACAGCGTGTTTATGTGATAGAAACAGTCAATTAGACGGCCTGCACTGTCATTTCTGCGAAAACGCGACGAATGTCTGCAGCACTTGCTCGATCTGCGCCCGACTGACGTCCAGATGAGTGACCATGCGCAAGCGCGGCGCGGCGCTCAACTTGACCCCACGCTCGGCAGCAAAGGCCTTCAGCGCCTGCGCCTGATCGCCTACCTGCACATACACCATATTGGTCTGCACCGGTTCGACGCTGTAGCCAGCCTTGCGTAACTCATCACCCAGCCATTGCGCGTTGGCATGGTCGTCAGCCAGGCGCTGTATCTGGTGGTCCAGGGCATACAACCCCGCCGCCGCCAGGGAGCCGGCCTGGCGCATGCCGCCGCCGACCATCTTGCGCAAGCGCCGAGCCTTGGCGATCAGCGCCGCCGAACCACACAGCACCGAACCGACCGGCGCGCCGAGGCCCTTGGACAGGCACACCGACACCGAATCGAAGTGCTGGGCGATTTCTCGCGCGTCCACCCCCAGCTTGACTGCCGCGTTGTAAAGGCGGGCGCCATCCAGGTGCAGGGCCAAGCCGTGTTCTTGGGTAAATGCCCGGGCCTTGGCCAGGTAATCCAGCGGCAGCACTTTGCCCTGCATGGTGTTTTCCAGCGCCAGCAGGCGTGTGCGGGCGAAGTGGAAGTCGTCGGGTTTGATGGCTGCAAGCACCTGATTCAGATCAAGGGAGCCATCAGCTTGAACTTCCAGGGGCTGCGGCTGGATCGACCCCAGCACCGCAGCACCGCCGCCTTCGTATTTGTAGGTGTGGGCCTGCTGGCCGACGATATATTCCTCGCCGCGCTCACAGTGAGCCATCAACGCCAGCAGGTTGCTCATGGTGCCGGTGGGTACGAACAGCGCCGCGGCAAAGCCCAGGCGCTTGGCCAGCTCGGCCTCCAGGCGGTTGACGCTGGGGTCTTCGCCGTAAACATCATCGCCGCTGACGGCGCTGGCCATTGCGTCGAGCATGCCGGGGGTAGGTTGGGTCACGGTGTCGCTGCGCAGGTCGATCACGGTCATCAGGGGGCCTCTAACGGAGTGGATAAGTCCTTTTGTGTGTGATTACTGCGGGCAAAGCCACGGAATATCAAGCCCCTATTGCATTCATTCGAATACCAACCAATCAAACCGATATAAGTTATCGAGACGGCAGCCGTGCAGTTTTCGAAAAACCATGTTAAAAACTCTCCGCCGCCAGGGTTCTGGCGGTAACGTTCTCAGGGCGGGGTGCAATTCCCCACCGGCGGTAATTGCACGCAATGTGCATAGCCCGCGAGCGCTTGGCGCCTCGAACTGCTCAGGCAGGACGGCGACAAGGTCAGCAGACCCGGTGTGATCCCGGGGCCGACGGTCATAGTCCGGATGAAGAGAGAACGGGATTGGCACCTAAGGGCCGCGCGCCTGTTTGTTGCGCACGCGTACCCTTAAATCCCATTCGATTCATAACGCCCTGTTTTTTTCTTAAACAGGAGTCAGAACATGCAACCCACCGCAATCGACAGCAAAAGCAAAAACCATCACGGCGAGCGCGTCGCGTTTATCCAGGCCTGCTGGCACAAGGATATTGTCGACCAATCGCGCAAAGGCTTCCTCGCCGAAATGATCGCCCAGGGTTATCAGGAATCGGACATCGACTTCTTCGAAGTCGGCGGCGCCTTTGAAATGCCCCTGCACGCCAAGCTGCTGGCCAAGACCGGCCGTTACGCCGGCATCGTCGCTGCCGCGCTGGTGGTGGACGGTGGCATCTACCGCCACGAATTCGTCGCGCAATCGGTGGTCAGCGGCCTGATGCAGGTGCAGTTGGAAACTGAAGTGCCTGTGTTCTCTGTATCCCTGACGCCGCACCACTTCCATGCCGGCAGCGAGCACACCACGTTCTTCTACGAGCACTTCGTGCACAAGGGCCAGGAAGCCGCGCGCACCTGCGCCGATACGCTGCACAAGGTACGCGCGATCCGTCGTAGCGAGCCGCGGGCTGTAGCGGTCTAAATCCAAGCATCACCGCAAACCAGTGTGGGAGCTGGCTTGCCTGCGATACAGACACTTGGGTGTCTCAGTGATACCCAGGTGTCTGTATCGCAGGCAAGCCAGCTCCCACATTTGATCGAGCCAGCCTCGGCTCTTAGGCCAGGCCTGCATCCGTGGTTGGCACGATCAATATCCCGGCGCGCAAGCCGTTCTTCACCTTAGGGTTGGGGAAGATGATGCGGGCGCCCTCCTCCTCGATCACCCAGCGGGTCTTGGCTACGTCTTCGGCCAGCAGGTAGCCTTTTTCCAACTCCGAAAAGTTTTCCACATCGGCGGGCAGGTGCATCAGGAAGGCGTCGCTGTGCTTGATCACTTCCCGCGCAACGGCGAAGAGTTGCAGGCCGTCGAGGCTGCCGGTCTCAGGCTCGTCGCCCTCGATGATCTGCTTCAGACGCGCCTCCAGGCGCGACACGTCCACACCGTCGTTCTGCCCGAACGGGCGCGCCTTGCCCAACTCCAGGGTGAAAGCCTCGGCGCCGAGTTGCTCATAGGTAAACGCGGTGAAGGTAATCGAGGTTTTGTTCTGCAGCAGCACCGCCTGCATGCCGGCCGCGTTCAAGCGCTCCAGCTCACGGCGCGAATGCTGTCGGTCTTCCTTCCACGGGTACAACGCGAACTGCTCGATTTTCGAACCACGGATCGCGGTATGCAGGTCGTAATGCAGGCGCGAGCGGCCTGGCAGGCTGAAAAAGCTGCGGGCCAATTGCTCAAGCTCGGCGGCGCGCATGGCTTCGGGGCCGATGTTTTGTTCATGACGGCCGTTGAACAGCCGGTTGACGTCCAGTTCGAGGTAACGCTCACCGCGGCGCATGGCCTCGGTATTACCGAACAGGAACAGAATACGAGTGCGGGGTTTGATCTGCCCGCGGGCGATGCCATGCAACAGGCGGTCGAGCAGTTCGATCGGCGCGGTTTCGTTGCCATGGATGCCGGACGACAGCAGCAAGTCGCTGCCGTTGTCCAAAGCTTCAGGAGGACGCACTTCAAGCGCGCCTTCGCTGAGCCAGCGCATCTGCACGCCGTCGACAGTCAGTTGAATTTTTTGCGCCGGTTCACGACCGGCGAGGGTCAGTTCAAGCAGTTTGCCGAGGGCGAGCATAAGCAGCTTCCTTAGTGGTTGCAGCCTGGGCCGTGGACGTGATCGTCGTCGTCACCTTCAACGTCGGCCGGTTCCATTTCCAGTTGCAGGCTCATCAGGTTGGTGGCCAATGGGCGCATCAGCAGGTTGGCGTACTCGGCGTCGCCCTCTTCTACGTCTACGCCAATCAGCAGTTGGCCGCGGCCATCGTGCTGGATCCAGATCTCCTTGCCCTGCCAGACCACGGCGACGCGGGTGCAGGAGGTTTCCAGCTGGGTGCCGTCGGTGTCTTCAAGGATGAGTTTCAGGGTGTCGGTCATAAATAAAATATCTCAGCCGTGTGGCATTAATTGATCTGGAAAGGATAAACCGAGCCCAGTTTAAGGATTTGCGTCAGTTCATCCAATGCCGTCCGGCACTCAAGCAGCAATTGCGGGTCAGCCAGGTCGGTTTCGCGCAGGCTGTCGCGGTAGTGCTTGCCCACCCATTGGGTCAGGGTTTCGTACAACGGCGCGGTCATGATAACCCCTGGGTTCACGGCCGCCAGCTCGGTTTCGTTCAACGCCACGCGCAGGCGCAGGCACGCCGGCCCACCGCCATTCTGCATGCTTTGCTTGAGGTCGAAGACCTTGACTTCGCGGATCAGCCCGCCGGAAGCAGTCAAGCCCTGCAGGTACTGCCACACGCGCTCATTGGCGCGGCACTCTTCCGGCACGATCAGCAGCATCGAACCATCAGGACGAGTCAGCAACTGGCTGTTGAACAGGTAGGAACGCACCGCGTCCTCGACACTGACCAACGCGCGAGGCACACACACCGACTGGAAGTTGCCGCCCAGCTTGCCCAACTTGCCGTGCAGTTCGGCGAGCATCTGCTCGGTGTTGAGGAACGCATCCTCGTGATAGAACAGTACTTCGCCATTGCCCACCGCGATCACATCGTTGTGGAACACTCCCGCGTCGATCACCGCCGGGTTCTGCTGGGCGTAGACCACACCGCCATCCTTCAAGCCATGCAGGCGCGCAACGGCCTGGGAGGCTTCGAGGGTCTGGCGCGCCGGGTACTTCTGCGGGGCCGGGTAACGAGGGTCGAAAGCACTGCGGCCGAAGACAAAAAACTCGACGCCCGCCTCGCCGTACTCACGACAGAAACGCGTGTGGTTGGCCGCGCCTTCATCGCCAAATTGCGCCACGGCCGGCAAAGCGGCGTGGTGAGCGAAATGCTTGCCATCGGCGAACATCGCCCCCAGAACGCGGCTGGTGGTGGGGTGCTCGATACTGCGGTGGTATTTGCAATTGAGGTTGGCGGCGGTGAAATGCACGCGGCCGTCTGCGGTGTCGGCGCTTGGGCTGACGGTGGCGGCGTTGGCTACCCACATGCTGGATGCCGAGCAGCTCGCTACCAGCAACGGCATGGCCTGCCTGGCAGCCTGCTCAATCACCTGGGCGTCGGTGCCGCTGAAACCCAAGCTGCGCAAGGCGGCCACATCCGGGCGTTCCTGAGGCGCCAACACACCTTGCACAAACCCCATGTCCATCAGGGCTTTCATTTTCTGCAGGCCCTGCAACGCCGCTTCCTTCGGGTTGGAAGACTGCTGGCTGTTGCTTTGGGACGCGACGTTGCCAAAGGACAAACCGCCGTAGTTATGGGTCGGCCCCACTAGACCGTCAAAATTGACTTCACAGGATTTCATCGGCGAGGCTCCACGAACATCTGTTTTTATAGGCATCAAATCACTTGAATACACCACAGATCCATTGTGGGAGCGGGCTTGCTCGCGAAAACGGTGGTTCAGTCACTTCAAATGTTGAATGAAACACCGCATTCGCGAGCAAGCCCGCTCCCACATTTAGATCAGCGTTATACCTGGCGTGAGCGTTGCCGGGACTATCAGGCTTGGCGTCTCCAGCGAAGCCACCGGGTACGCGCAATAATCCGCCGCGTAATAGGCACTGGCGCGATGATTGCCCGACGCCCCCACACCACCGAATGGCGCGGTACTGGCAGCGCCGGTCAACTGCTTGTTCCAGTTGACGATACCGGCGCGGCTTTCCAGCCAGAATTGCTGGTAACGCGCTTCGGAGTCCGACAACAGGCCAGCAGCCAGGCCGTACTGGGTGTTGTTGGCCTCAGCGATGGCACCGGCAAAATCCGCGTAGCGGATCACCTGCAGCAGCGGGCCGAACAGCTCTTCGTCTTCACGTTCCGTCACGCCGGTTACGTCGATGATGCCAGGGGTCAGCAATGCGGCCTGCGTCTGAGGCTGGGTCATCTCCAGCAGCGCCACGGCGCCATTGGCCAACATCAGTTCCTGGGCTTGCATCAGCGCTTTGGCCGCAGCAAGGGAGATCACCGAGCCCATGAACGGCGCCGGTTGCTGGTCGAAAGCGCCCACTTCAATGCTCGCACTCACCGCCACCAGGCGCGCCAGCAAGGCATCGCCCCAGGCACCCTGCGGCACCAGCAAGCGGCGGGCGCAGGTGCAACGCTGGCCTGCCGAAATAAACGCGGACTGGATGATGGTGTACACCGCCGCATCCACATCGGCGACTTCGTCTACGATCAGCGGGTTATTACCGCCCATTTCCAGGGCCAGGATCTTGTCCGGGCGCCCGGAGAACTGCTGGTGCAGGTGGTTGCCGGTGCGGCTGGAGCCGGTAAAGAACAGGCCGTCGATGCCTGGGTTGGCCGCCAGGGCGATGCCGGTTTCCCGCGCGCCTTGCAGCAGGTTCAGCACGCCCGCCGGCAAACCGGCTTCGATCCAGCACTGTACGGTCAGCTCGGCGACCTTGGGGGTCAGCTCGCTCGGTTTGAACAGCACGGTATTACCCGCCAGCAACGCCGGGACGATGTGCCCATTGGGCAAGTGCCCAGGGAAATTGTAAGGGCCGAACACCGCCACCACACCGTGGGGTTTATGGCGCAACACAGCGGTGGCGTCGCCCAGGGGGCCGCTCTTCTCGCCGGTACGCTCGCGGTAGCTTTGCACCGAGATCGCAATCTTGTTGGCCATGCTGGTGACTTCAGTGGCCGACTCCCACAGTGGCTTGCCGGTTTCTTCGCCAATGCAGCGGGCGATTTCATCGGCACGGCTTTTCAGGGTGGCTGCGAAAGTTTCCAGCACGCTGATGCGTTCTTCGAGCGGGCGCTTGGCCCATGCCGGGAATGCCTGGCGCGCAGCCTGCACGGCGGATTCGACCTGTTCAACGCTGGCGCCATTACCAGACCACAGCACTTGCTGGGTCACCGGGTTGCGCGATTCAAACAGCTCACCCTGGCCAGCCAGCCAGCTACCTGCGATATACAGCGAATTCATTATTTGGACTCCCGAGCAGCAGACAACGCAACAGCACGCACTTGATCACCCACCACCAGTTGCAGACGCTTGGCGGTCTGTGGATCGACCACCAGGGTACCTGCCGCCAGACGGGCCGGAGCGGCGGTGATACGGCATTCCTCGCGCTTGCGGTTATGGATCAGGAACGGCGTGGCGTCGTCCCCCGGCGTGCCGATGGCCAACACCAGTGACTGGCTGTCGCGCACCGCACGGATCTTGCTGGTTTCACATTCCACCGCCGGGCCGGCGTCGAAAATATCCACATAGCCCTGGTAGCTGAAGCCTTCACTCTTGAGCATGCTCAGGGCCGGCTCGGTGTCCGGGTGGACCTTGCCGATCACATTGCGCGCGTCTTCGGAAAGAAAGCAGCTGTACAGCGGAAACTTGGGCATCAGCTCAGCGATAAACGCCTTGTTGCCCACGCCGGTGAGGTAGTCGGCCTGGCTGAACTCCATTTTGAAGAAGTGCCGGCCCAGGCTTTCCCAGAACGGCGAACGCCCGGCGTCGTTGGACACGCCGCGCATCTCGGCAATGATCTTGTTGCCGAACAGTTGCGGGAACTCGGCGATAAACAACATGCGCGCCTTGGCCAGCATGCGACCGTTGAGGCCGTTGCGGTAATCGGCGTGCAAAAACAACGAACACAATTCGGAATTACCGGTGAGGTCGTTAGCCAGGAACAGCGTCGGAATCTCACGGTAGATATTCAGTTCCTGGGACGCGCTGACGGTCAGCCCCACTCGGAAGTTGTACCACGGCTCGCGCAGGCCAACGGCGCCAGCAATGGCGGAGATTCCCACCACGCGGCCTTCGTCGTTTTCCAGCACGAACAGGTAGTCGGCATCGCCGCGCCCGGCTTCGCCGCGAAAGGTTTTTTCCGCCCAGCCCACCCGGTGAGTCAGGCGCTCTTCGTTGGCCGGCAAGGTGGTGAGACCGGTGCCAGTGCTGCGCGCCAGGTCTATCAGGGCCGGTAAATCGCTGCTGCGTACGGGACGAACGATCATGCTATCTCCTCGAACGGGCCGCTGTTGTCAGCCACCCGCGAAACTCTCTTTTTAAACCGCAACCAGGCGCACACTGGCACCTTCGCCAACACCCAGCGCTTCGGCTGCCGCCAGGTCCAGGGTCACCGGTTTGCCGGGCGCGTAGTCCAGCTCCAGCATCACCGCCCGGTAATCCTGCAACTGCGCGTTGCTCACCAGGTACTGGCGGCCAACGCCCTTGACCATCTCGCCGATCTTCACCGGCACCACGCGGCTCTGGGCGATCGAGCGAATGCCCGAGACGCGGGCGTGCAGCGTCGGGCCACCGTCGAAAATGTCGATGTAATGGTCAGTTTCGAAGCCTTCACGCATCAGGATGTCGAAGGTGATTTGCGCACGCGGGTGCACCTGGCCCATGGCCTCTTGGGCTTCATCGGGCAACAGCGGCACGTAGATCGGATAGTGCGGCATCAGCTCGGCAAGGAAGGTACGGCTTTTCAGCCCACACAGGCGCTCGGCGGCAGCATAGTTGAGGTCGAAAAAGTTGCGGCCAATGGCATCCCAGAACGGCGAGTCACCCTTCTCGTCGCTGTAGCCGACAATCTCGGTCACCACCGAGTCGGCAAAGCGCTCGGGATGGCTGGCGACAAACAGCAGGCGGCCACGGGAATTGAGTTCCGACCACGGCGAACCGACCAGTTCAGGCACCACATAAAAGCTGGTGAGCAGGCTGTTGCCGGTAAGGTCGTGGCACTGGGAAAGCACGTGGATCTTGTTGTGGATCTTCAGCTCGCGGGAGGCGTGCACGAAGGTTTCGTTACGAAAGCTATAGAACGGCTCGGAGTAGCCGGCCGAGGCCACGATAGCCGAGCAGCCGGCGAGCTTGCCGGTCTCGGTGTCTTCCAGCACGAAGAAATAGCTCTCTTCACCGTTGAAACTCACCTCGGCCGCGAAGGAGGCTTCGCTGGCGGCGATCTTGTCGCTCAGGCGTTCCACATCATCCGGCAAGGAGGTGACACCAATCGGGCTGTCCGCAGCCAGACGCTGTACCTCGCCCAGATCAGCCATTTGCGCGGGGCGCATCACCAGCATGGTGTCACTCCTTAACTCGAAAACTCACAGAGGAAAAAATGCCGGACACGGGCCCTGGATACACATCGGTCTCAATGTGTCAGCAGATCCATGTGGGAGCTGGCTTGCCTGCGATACAGGCAACTCGGTCTATCAACGGCACCGAGGTGATGCTATCGCAGGCAAGCCAGCTCCCACATTTGTTCAGGTCCGGCCAATAAAATGTGTCGCTATCAGGCTTGCGTCAACGTCTTCACAGCACGCTCAAAACGATCCAGGCCTTCGTTGATGTCCGCCTCTTCCACCACCAGGCTGGGTGCAAAACGCACCACGTCGGGGCCGGCTTGCAGGATCATCAAGTTCTCTTTCTCGGCCGCGTTGAACACGTCCTTGGCCTTGCCTTTGAAGGCATCACTGAGTACGCAACCGATCAACAAGCCCATGCCGCGCACTTGGGTGAAGATGCCGTACTGCTTGCCGATCTGCTCCAGGCGCGCCTTGAACAGGTCGTGCTTGGCATTCACACCCGCCAGCACTTCTGGGGTGTTGATCACGTCGATCACCGCTTCCGCTACCGCGCACGCCAGCGGGTTGCCGCCGTAGGTGGTGCCGTGGGTGCCGACCACCAAGTGCTTGGCCAAGTCTTCACGGGTGAGCATCGCCGCAATCGGGAAGCCGCCGCCCAGGCTCTTGGCGCTGGTGAGGATATCTGGCGTCACGCCGTAATGCTGGTAGGCAAACAGGTGGCCGGTGCGGCCCATGCCGGTTTGCACTTCATCGAATACCAGCAGCGCGTCGTGGGCGTCGCACAGTTCGCGAGCGCCTTGCAGGTAAGCCAGTTCGGCCGGCAGTACACCGCCTTCGCCCTGGATCGGCTCCAGAACCACGGCGCAGGTCTTATCGGTCACTGCCGCTTTCAGTGCAGCCAGGTCGTTATAAGGAACGTGGGTGATGCCGGTGATTTTAGGCCCGAAACCATCGGAGTACTTCGACTGGCCACCGACGTTGACGGTGAACAGGGTACGACCGTGGAAGCTATTCAGCGCGGCGATGATCTCGTACTTCTCGCTGCCAAAACGGTCGAACGCCACGCGACGGGCCAGCTTGAACGCGGCCTCGTTGGCTTCGGCGCCGGAGTTGCAGAAGAACACGCGCTCGGCAAAGGTGGCGTCGATCAGCTTGTGGGCCAGGCGCAAGGCTGGCTCATTGGTGAACACGTTCGAGACATGCCACAGCGTGTTGGCCTGTTCGGTCAGTGCACCGACCAGCGCCGGGTGCGCATGGCCCAATACGTTGACCGCGATGCCGCCGGCAAAGTCGATCAGCTCGCGACCGGCCTGGTCCCACACGCGCGAACCTGCGCCACGTACGGGGATAAAGGCAGCAGGTGCGTAGTTGGGCACCATCACTTGGTCGAAATCGGCACGTTGCACCGGGGCTTGCTCAACGGACATCGGAGTCTCCTGAAGAGGAACGCCTGCCTGGAACTGGCGGGCGATGCAGGGATTGTAAGGACAGTTTTCAGCGCCACCTTGTCGCCAAGCGACAACTTCTTATAGCGCCAACCCCGGTTTTACGCGGGTTTACGGCAATGCGACATATTGCGTCGCAATGGCGCAGTGTAAACGCTGCGTTCAGTGAGAGGCAGAGGCACGGCCCGCTGATTTTCGCCTAATGCCTTAACTATCTGCTGCCGGTGAACCCATCAGGCTTGCTGTGATGACAGTGACTCACCCCCACTGAAGGATCAGCCCCGTGCCCACGCCCTACCCCACCACAATTAGCCAACGCCTCGCAGCCGCCGCCACCCAAGTACCCGCCGGGTTTCACACACGCCTGCCGGCCTGGCTGGCAAGCGCCTCGGATGACAAGCGCCAAGCGTTGAAAACTGCACCATTGGCTGTCGCCAACTGGCAGGCCGACGCCAACCGCCAGCAACATGCGCCCCTCAAGCAGGCGATCGAGCAGAGTTGGACCGCGCAAAGCAAAGTGGACACGGCACTGGCCGACCTCAAGACACCGCAAGCCTTCGCCGCACCGCTTTTGCAACAGGCGCTCAAGACCCGCTGGGGCGTGGACATCGATGTCAGCACCACCCATCTGCGCCTGTATGCACCCCTGACGATCCCACTGTTTCCCATAGAAACTGGCGGCGTCAAAGTCTGGAGCGTGTCGTTGGTGGACGCCGCACTGCATAACTTCGACGCAGCAGAGAGCGAGAAAGCTGCCTTCACCGCAGACTCCAGCTTCATTACCCAACCCACCGCCACCGGGCAATTCGACACCCTGCCCTCAGTGAACAGCAAAGTCAGCATCCAGACCTTCGTCAGGCTGTGCCGTGAACTGGACATCGGTGCGCAATACCAGAACTACCTCAAGACATTTTTCGGTTTCAAAGATGCCAAGCGCAAGGCCTCGCTGCGCAGCACTGTCATCGAGAGCCTCAAAGCCGAAGCCCAAGCTGCCGTACACCTGGCGCGCCTGAAAAAGGACGGCAGCGAGCGGCTGTTAAGCACGCTGCAGGCCCAGCTCAAAGGCATCAGCGGCCTGACGCTCGACGGCAAGACGCTGCTCAGCCACGACCTGAGCCTGATGGGCGCACCACTGGCCGGCATTGTGCTGTTCGCCGCAGACCTGGAACTGCACCACAGCGCAGTGCCCGTGGTGGCGTACATTCCCGGCGACCCACAGGCACCACTCAAGTATTACCGCGATGGCATCGCATTCATTCAAGACCTGACCCGCAAATTGCGCGAGGCCGATTACCAGGCATTCTTCAGCCGCTTTATAAGCCACGAGCACCGCGCCTACTTCTTTGCCAACCTGCATAACCGCTTGTCCCAGGTTACCTGGCATCACCCCATCCCCGGCGACCCCAGCCCGACCTGGCGCGCCGAACCTGTGGCCAACCCCAAGCTGCAGTTGCACGCGACGAAAATCACGGGCGAGCTGTACGAACACCTCTATGAAAGCAAACTCAACAGACTGCTCAATGACGCGCGAAGCATTGCCGTATCCACCGCCGACGCCGACAGCAAGGCACGCTGGCAACGTTGGGACATCGTGGAAAAAATCGGCAAAACCCTGCTCGAAATCGCCGCCTTCATCGCCACGCCGTTCATTCCGCCCCTGGGCTTGCTGATGCTCGGCTACACCGCCTATCAACTGCTCGACGACGTGTTCGAAGGCATCATTGATTGGGCCGAGGGCCTCAAGCGCCAGGCGCTCGGGCACTTGATGTCGATCCTGGAACAAATGGTGCAATTGGGCATGTTCGCGGTCGGCGCACCGATTGCCGAAGGGCTGCTACGCCAGGCACTGCCTCGGGAAGTCTGGGCGTTTTTCGAGCGCCTGCACCCGGTCACCTCGGACGACGGCAAAACGCGCCTGTGGAACCCGGACCTGAGCCCCTACGCCCACGACCTTCAGTTGCCCACCGCCTCACGCCCCAAGGCCGATGGATTGCATGCCTACGGGGACAAACAGATCCTGCCCCTTGAAGGGCAACACTTTGCCGTCAAGCAACAAGCGAGCAACGCCGTGCTGGCGCACCCAAGCCACGTGCATGCCTACCAACCGCCCGTTATCGGCAATGGCAAAGGCGCCTGGATAACCCCACTGGATCACCCGCTGACATGGCATCGCAGCACCTTGTTGCGCAGACTCGGCGAGCCCGCCAACGCGCTCAGCGAAACCGGCCTGGAACAGGCGCAGCGCATCAGCAGCACAGACGAGGGTGCCCTGCGCAAACTCTACATGGACCGCCAACCGCCACCGCCCTTGCTGGCCGACAGCCTCAAGCGCATCCATATCGACCAGCAACTTCAAGACGTCATCGACCAGATGAACAGCGACGACCCGCAGGTTTATTCAAAGGCCGACACGCAGACCCAACTCTGGCTGCTCAGCCAGACCGGCCTGTGGCCAGAATCCAAGACCCTGCGTTTTCTGAATGCCAAAGGCGAAACCGTATGGGAACACCCAGGCAGGGAAAATGCTGCAGTGGCGCAAATCCATGAAGCGCAGATGAACAACGGCGACCTGCTCAAGACCTTGCTGGAAACCCTCGACGAATCAGAGCGCAAAACCTTGCTCGGAGAAGACTTTGGTACCCCGACCACCCAGCTGCATGTGCGCGCCGCAAAGCTGCGCAAACAACTGGCACGCAGAGCCGAGGATAACCGCGCTTCGATGTTCGACTCACGCTATCGAGGCCTGGAGCTGACCACCGATGCCCGCGTTCAGAAGGTCATCGACAGCACACCTGGCCTGCCCGTCAGCGCGGCCGAGGAAGTACTGCTCGGCGCCAGCGGCCAGGATCTGCTCGATATCGACCAAGGCACGTTGCCTTCGCACCTGATCGATCGCGCACGCTGGGCGGCCCATCAGGTCAGAATCAGCCGGGCGTATGAAGGTTTGTACATGAGCGCGCTGGAAAGCAGCGACACCCATCGACTCGCCCTGCACTCTCTGGAAAAACTGCCAGGCTGGTCGCCTCAGGTGCGCCTGGAGGTTCGCGACTTCAAGCGCGACGGCCCCCTGCGCGACGCCATCGGGCCCGCCCAGGCGTCAATCCGCCGCCTGTTGGTGCGCACCATCGAAGGCGACTACATTCCCGAAGACAGCATGGGCACGCTGCTTGGCGAAACCGACTTCTACACCGCCGTGCTCCAGGCGCTGCCCGATACGCAGCGCGACGCACTGGATATGCAGATTGGCCAAGGCCCACGCTTGAGACAAACCTTGGGCCAACACGCATTGGCACGTGACGAACTTGGCCCCCTGCTAGCCGAGGTGCCGCTGCTCAAACCGTCCTATGACCCGACATTGATGCGCCTGCCCGGCGGCATGCAGGGCTACGACGCCAGCCCACTCGCTGGCAGCAGCGAGGGCGTCTCGCTGGAGACTCAGTTGCATGAGCTGTACCCGCAACTGAGCCCCGGCGAGGTGACGGCCGTACTCGCCGCCATGCAAAATGATCCCGGTACGCCTTTGGAAACCCTTCAATTCCTGAAGAAAGAGTTCTCGCAACTGGAAACCCACCTGCGAACATGGCAGCAGAATGTGCCGCAGACCCTTGTCGGTACAGATTTACCGTTAAGCCGCTGGCGGATTGCAGCGGAACAGCAAAATCGCTTTCTCTGGTCACAAAAATTGATCAGCGCCTGGCGCCACGCCACGCCAGTGGACCCCGCGTATGACAACGGCCACCTGTTGCAACTCAACCAGCCCGTCTACGGCGAACTGCCAGCGCTCGATGCCCGCCTTGGGCACATCACCACTCTGGAGTTCCAGGGCTACTTGACCACCCGTGGCACGCCGGGCTTCCTGGCACGCTTCCCCGGATTGCGCCGACTGGCCATCAGCGACATTGCCCTCAGAACGCTGCCCAGCGAGATCAGTGCTTTGGCCCACCTTAACGCGCTGATACTGCGCAACTGCGCAATCAACCTCACCACCCCAAGCCGTGCAGCCCTGGCCAACCTGACCGAGCTGCATACCCTTGACCTGTCCAGCAACCCGCTGGGGCTGGCGCCCAATTTCGAAAACATGACCAACCTGCGGACACTCGACCTGAGCCACAGCAGTATTTCCGTCTTTCCCACAGGCCTGCTCAATCGGCCTCGGCTGGCCAACGCCAATCTCAGCCACAATAACCTGCGCAGGCTGCCAGAAGCCCTGTATTCGTTGCCCGCCAGCGCTGCCAAGGCATACGATCTTTCCGGCAACCCGTTGACGCGCGCGACCCTGGAACGGATAAAAACCTACTGTCAGAGCACCGGGGAACATTTTGGCGTCGAAGCCAATCCAGACGAGGTTCGCCTGGTCCAAGCGCTTTACCCGACCTACAACGCTCCCGAGGCCAATCAATTTGTCTTCAGGCTACCGGGCGGGCTGGATGATTCGATGGCGATTCTCGTGCGCCTCAAGGCCGACTACGAACGCTTGCAAGCCGACCTGCAGGAATGGGTCGTGGATGTGCCTGAACGCTACCCCTTCACGGGCTTGCCCATGGACGAACAGGTTCGCGCGCAGCAACAACTTATCCGAGGGGAAATCGGGAGCCTGCTGGAGCAAGGTTGGCGGCGTGAAACCGGCCTGGACATGAGTCATGACCCACTGACGCAGTCCCATCAAATGCTATTGACGTTGCCGCTGCTGGGCGACCTGCCCAAACTGAATGTGGACTTCAAGCATATTTCCAAGCTCGACCTGAGGGCGCAGGAAACCACCTCGATACCCGAAGGCTTTCTTGAGCGTTTCCCCAACCTGGAAAGCCTGCTGATCCATCGCTATGCCTTGCAAGACATTCCCGCTGCCATCTTCAAGCTGCCCAAGCTCAACACACTCAGCCTGACTCAATGCAGTCTGCGGCTGACCCGCGAGCGTGTCGACGCCTTGAGCGACCTGCACGACCTGGAATACCTGGACCTGAGCGATAACCCGCTGGCACTGACGCCCGACGTCAGCAAAATGTCCGGCCTGGAGACCCTGATGATGGAGAACGCCGGGCTTACCGAGGTGCCTCACGGGGTGTTCAACCTGACGTCGCTCACCCAAATGAACCTGAGCGATAACCGCATCACCGAGCTGCCCACCGACCTGCTTGAAGTAGACCCGGACTCAGCGGCAGGCTTTGACCTGAGCGACAACCCCTTCTCACCCGCGGCGCTTGCCATTCTGCGTCGCTATTACAACCGTACGGCAGTGGATTTCGATGTAGCGCAAGCCAGGCAACCCGCGCCAGACCGCTCCGGCTCACGCTCTCCAACGTCATCCGAAACAGACAACGAACCCTGAGCGCAGCTCAACCGCGCTCGGACGGCACCGACGACAATTCGAACGGGCTACTGCTGCGCCGCTGGTTGCGATCTTCACGGGGCGTGGCGCCGAAGAAATTGCGGTAGGCGCTGGAGAAGTGCGGCCCCGAGGAGAAGCCGCACGACAGGCCGATCTGGATGATCGACTTGCTGGTTTGCATCAACATCTGGCGCGCCTTGTTCAGGCGCAGTTCCAGGTAATACTGGCTGGGGACGCGGTTGAGGTATTGCTTGAAGATGCGTTCAAGTTGTCGTCGTGAAACGCACACGTGCTGGGCGATTTCGTCGGTGGTCAGCGGCTCTTCGATATTGGCCTCCATCAACAAAACCGCCTGAGTCAGCTTCGGGTGGCTGGAACCCAGGCGGTTTTGCAGCGGGATACGCTGGCGCTCGCCGCCTTCGCGGATGCGCTCCACCACCAGTTCTTCGGACACCGCACCGGCCAGCTCGGCACCGTGGTCACGGGCCAGCACCGCCAGCAGCAGGTCGAGTACCGACATGCCACCGCAGGCGGTCAGGCGATCACGGTCCCAGTCAAACAGATGGCTGGTGGCGATGACCTTGGGGAAGCGTTCGGCGAAATCATCCTGCCAGCGCCAATGCACGGCGGCGCGGTAGCCATCCAACAGGCCAAGCTGGGCCAGTGGGTACACACCGGCAGACAAACCGCCGATCACACACCCTGCACGGACAAGCTGCTTAAGGGCGGTACTGAGCTGGGAAGCGATCGCAGTGGGCGGCTCATCCGCCAGCAGGAACAGCTTCTGGAAACCTTCGAGCTTGCCGGCCCACGGCTCGCCGGGCAGTTGCCAAGCGCCTGGGGTTGCCGGCTCGGCGAGCAAAAATGACAGCTCGTAGACCACGTCCGGATGCACCCGCTGGGCAACGCGCAAGGCCTCCTCAGCCAGCGCAAGCGTGAGTGCTTTAGTGCTGGGCCAAATCAGGAAACCAATTTTGTGGGCGGTCATGGAGTGCTATCCGAAGCGAGTAACGGTAATGAAGACAAGGGCCAATGCTAGCCCGGAAACCAACACAAATCTCAAAAACAATGAAGACCTGCTCTCCTGTAGGAGCGAGCTTGCTCGCGAAAAACCTGAGAACGCCACGGGGTGCCAGGCTTCCCGCGTTATCGTTGACGATCTTCGCGAGCAAGCTCGCTCCTACAGGGGATGGGTGGCAGCCTTGATTATTTCAAGCTACCGGACAAGAACTGCTGAAGTCGCTCGGACTGCGGGTTAACCAGCACTTCCCGTGGGTTGCCACGCTCTTCAACCACGCCTTTGTGCAAGAACACCAACTGGTTCGACACTTCACGAGCAAAGCCCATTTCGTGAGTCACCACCACCATGGTGCGGCCTTCCTGGGCCAGGTCCTGCATCACCTTGAGTACTTCGCCTACCAGCTCCGGGTCGAGCGCTGAGGTCGGTTCGTCAAACAGCATCACCTCTGGCTCCATCGCCAAGGCGCGAGCGATCGCTACGCGCTGCTGCTCACCGCCGGACATATGGCCCGGGAACGCATCCTTACGATGGCCCACGCCAACTTTGGCCAGGTAGTGCTCGGCCTTTTCACGGGCTTCTTTCTTCGATACGCCCAGCACGTGCACCGGGGCTTCCATCACGTTTTCAAGCGCGGTCATGTGCGACCACAGGTTGAAATGCTGGAACACCATGGACAGGCGCGAACGCATGCGCTGCAACTGCTTGGGGTCGGCGGCCTTCATGGCGCCGTCTTTGTTGGCGACCAGTTTGAGCTCTTCGTTATTGAGCAGAATCTTGCCGGCGTGGGGTTGCTCGAGCAGGTTGATGCAGCGCAAAAAGGTACTTTTGCCCGAACCACTGGAGCCGATGATGCTGATCACATCGCCGGCTGCGGCGGCCAGGGACACGCCTTTGAGCACTTCATGACTGCCATAGCGTTTATGCAGGTCTTGGACTTCAAGCTTGTACATGCGGTCGGTTCTCACAAAAACAGGTGGTCAGTCGTTGAGCAAGCGCCCGCAGCGCAGCGCTTCGCGCCCCGCCACCTTGGCCAGCCAGAAACCCGCTTGGGCATAACGTAGCCGTTCAACGGCAAACAACACCCCCGAGGTGCCCGCGCAGATAGTGCTTACGCGATCGGTCAGGGGGTCAATCACTTCAAAAATCTCGTCGCCGGTTTCTACCCAGTCGCCCGCTTTACGCAGGTAACTGATCACCCCGGCATGGGGCGCGAACAGCAGTTCGGTGCCCTCGAAAGGCACGCCTTCGCAAGGTTGGTGTTGCGGCGCGGGCCACCCGCCCTTGATCAAGCCTTGTTCGGCGAGGAACGCAAGGATGCCTTCGGCGTGGAAGATGGCTTCATCACGGCCGGTGTCGGCCTGGCCGCCCAACTCCAACGTCGTCGCCAGACAGGCCAGGGGGATCTGCGCCTCGGGGAACAGGCGCGACAAACGCAGCCACGGCAACGAGCACGCCTCGTCAAATGAACTGCCGCCGGAATCTTCCGCCAGCAGGCCGACCTTTACATTCAAATGCGCCGACAGCGACCGCCACTGCGGCCAGTGCTGGGGCAGCGCGTACATGTGCAGCGCGGCTTCGGCGTCGCAATGCAGGTCGAGCACCACATCGGCCGTGCAGGCGTGGCTCAGCAGGATGCGCTGCATGCCTTGCAACTGGCTGCTCGGCTCGGGCAAGGCGTTGAGCGTATCGCTCATGGCCTGGCGGATCATGCGCACATTGGCGTGGGGATCATCGCCGAGCTTGCCATCGAGCAAAGCCGCAACCGGCTCGCTCAACTCGACAAAGTCACGGTTGAAATTCTTGCCGCTGCCCACCTCGAAACGACCCTGGTGGCTGCCTTGCAACAACTGGCCGAGGCCCATCGGGTTGGCCACGGGCACCAACTCAATCACGCCGTTAAGGGCGCCCTGCTGCTCCAACTCGGTGAGGCGCTTTTTCAGCTCCCACGCGGCACGCATGCCAGGCAACTCATCGGCGTGCAGGCTGGCCTGGATATAGGCCTTGCGCTCGCCCTTGCCGAAACGGAACACGCTCAGTTGGCGTTCGCAGCCCAGGTGCCCCCAGGGCAACAGATGATCGATACGTTCCATATCAGTGCTTCCGTGGAGCCAGGTAGCTCAGCCAGCGGCGCTCGGCCAACTTGAACAGGCGCACCAGGATGAAGGTCAGGCACAGGTAGAACACGCCGGCGGTGATGTAGGCTTCGAACGGCAGGTAATACTGGGCGTTCACCGTGCGCGCGGCACCGGTGATGTCGATCAAGGTGACGATGGACGCCAGGCTGGTGGTCTGCAGCATCATGATCACTTCGTTGCTGTACTGCGGCAGCGCACGGCGCAGAGCCGACGGCAACAGGATGCGGCGGTACAGTTTGTAGCGCGACATGCCCATGGCCTTGGCCGCTTCGATCTCACCGTTAGGCGTGGCCTTGAGGCTGCCGGCGATAATTTCGGCGGTGTAGGCGCTGGTGTTGATCGCAAACGCCAGGCACGCACAGAACGTCGCGCTGGACAGCAGCGGCCACAGGAAGCTTTCGCGGACCACTTCGAACTGCGCCAGGCCGTAGTAGATCAAAAACAGCTGCACCAGCATCGGCGTGCCGCGGATCACGTAGGTGTAAAGCCAAGCCACGCCATTGACGATCGGCTGCTTGGACACGCGCATCAAGCCCAGGGGCAAGGCCGCGAGCAGGCCGAAAAACAGCGAGATAGCGAGCAGTTTCAGGGTGGTCAGCAAGCCGCCAAGGTACAGCGGCATGGCCTCCCAGATGACGTTGTAGTCGAAGATCATAGATCAGCCGCCCTTACGCCTACCGAGTAGCGCTTCTCAAGGTAACGCAAGGCCAGCAACGACACGCTGGTGATCACCAGGTACATCGCCGCCACTGCGAGGAAGAAGGTAAAAGGCTCGCGGGTGGCGTCTGCCGCCTGCTTGGCCTTGAACATCATGTCTTGCAGACCCACCACCGAAATCAGCGCGGTGGCCTTGGTCAATACCAGCCAGTTGTTGGTAAAACCAGGGATCGCCAGCCGAATCATCTGCGGCACCATCACCCGGAAAAACACCTGAAAACTGCTCATGCCATACGCCAGGCCGGCTTCGGCCTGCCCCTTGGGAATGGCCATGAAGGCGCCGCGGAAGGTTTCCGAGAGGTAAGCGCCAAAGATGAAACCCAGGGTGCCGATACCGGCGGCCAGGGGGTTCAAGTCGATATAGTCGTCAAAGCCCAGCAACGGCGCGACGCGGTTTAGCAAGTCCTGACCGCCGTAGAAAATCAGCAGGATCAGCACCAGGTCGGGGATCCCGCGGATCACCGTGGAGTACAAGTCGCCCAGCCAAGCCAGCCAGCGTACCGGCGACAGGCGTAGCGCGACCCCGATCAGACCCAGAACAATGGCCAAGGCCATGGACGACAAGGCGAGCTGAAGCGTCAACCATGCGCCATCGAGGATGACGGCCCCGTAGCCTTTCAACATGATTCAGGTCCTCGAAAAGGGGGATGAAAAAATGGCGCAAACTTCAGGATGACTGTTGCTTGCGCCATTTCGGACAGACAGCTGCGATGAGTTACTTGGCGTCAGCGCCGTAAATATCGAAGTCGAAGTACTTGTCCTGGATTTTCTTGTATTCGCCGTTGGCACGGATTGCAGCGATGGCCGCGTTAATGCGCTCAAGGTTTTCTTTGTCGCCTTTGCGCACTGCGATGCCGATACCGTCGCCGAAGTATTTGGCTTCGGTGAACGACGGGCCTACAAACGCGTAGCCTTTGCCGGCGTCGGTTTTCAGGAAACCGTCTTGCAGCAGGGTGGCATCAGCCACGGTACCGTCGAGACGACCGGCGGCCACATCCAGGTAGATTTCGTTCTGGGTGCTGTAGCCCTTGATATTCGCACCTTTTGGCGCCAGGACTTCACGGGCGAAACGGTCGTGGATCGAACCGCGCTGCACACCGATCGTCTTGCCTTTGAGCTCATCCAGGCCGTCGCTGACGGTGGTGCCTTCCTTCATCACCAGGCGCGCTGGGGACAGGTAGTAGCGGGTGGTGAAGTCCACGGATTTCTTGCGGTCGTCAGTGATGGACATGGACGACAGGATCGCGTCGATCTTACGCACTTTGAGTGCCGGGATCAGACCATCGAATTCCTGCTCGACCCACGTGCATTTGACGTCCATCTGCTTGCACAGCGCATTGCCGATGTCGTAGTCAAAACCGACGATGCTGCCATCCGGCGCCTTCGAGGCAAACGGAGGGTAAGCCGCTTCGATACCAATTTTCAGCGGCTTGCCTTCGGCGAAAGCCTGCATGGACAGCACGGACAGCGCCAGGGCGCCCAACAGCACGAGTTTCTTCATCTTGGGACTCCATCGGTATAGGGCAAAAACAGCAGTATGAGCCATGGCCCACGATGCGGCGAAGGTGTAACCGAATAGCGGTGCTGCGTCCTGCGCGGGCGACACCTGCGACGACGAGCGAGTGATCGGCATTCTAACGACAGGCCGGAAGCCGATATTTCCTCAATGCGACAACAATTTACAGAAGCACTGAGAAAGCGGTTCCAGCTCATTGACAGCCTCTGAGTTTTATGCAGAGACAAAAGATATTAAACCTGATGATGCTGCAAATTGCGGGCCTATTATTCGCAAACCCTTCTAGCACGGCAAGTCTGGCGTTTAATCTAATTTCCTGGGGTGTCTAAAACGCGGTTTTTCGGGGCGTCGGCGTGGTCCATTGCCTCATGTTTGGGCGAGGGGTTACACATTTGCACCTGCCGGTAACATTCAGAAACGTCCTACCGTGGAAACCGATATTTATTGGGCTGGTTGTGATGCAGCTCTGTCAGACCGCTCCAATACACCCTTGTGAAATGCGATATGAACTGTGGGAGCTGGCTTGCCTGCGATGGCGGTGTGTCAGCCAGCCAACCTTTGCCTGACACACCCTCATCGCAGGCAAGCCAGCTCCCACACTGAACCTCGGTGCTCCTGAGCCTCACAAAAAAGCCCCACCCGGCTTGCACCGAATGGGGCTCTGTCCCACCTACCCCGCTTACGCGACGTTCATGGTCTTGTGCGTTTCAATCAAATGCGCCACCACGCTTGGATCTGCCAGGGTGGAGATATCCCCCAACCCATCGTATTCAGCCGTGGCGATCTTGCGCAAAATGCGCCGCATGATTTTCCCCGAGCGCGTTTTCGGCAACCCAGGCGCCCACTGGATCACATCCGGCGAGGCAATCGGCCCGATTTCCTTGCGCACCCAGTTCTTCAGTTCCAGGCGCAGCGCTTCATTGGGCTCTTCACCATTCTTCAGGGTGACGTACACATAGATGCCCTGCCCCTTGATGTCGTGGGGCACGCCCACCACCGCCGCCTCGGCGACTTTGGGGTGAGCAACCATGGCGCTCTCGATCTCGGCGGTGCCCATGCGGTGGCCGGACACGTTCAACACGTCATCCACACGGCCAGTGATCCACCAGTAACCGTCCTCATCGCGACGCGCGCCGTCACCGGTGAAGTACATGCCGCGGAAGGTCTTGAAGTAAGTGTCGACAAAACGGTCATGGTCGCCGTACAGGGTACGCGCCTGGCCTGGCCAGGAATCGAGAATCACCAGGTTGCCTTCGGCGGCGCCTTCGATGATGTTGCCCAGGTTGTCCACCAGCGCCGGCACCACACCGAAGAACGGCCGAGCGGCCGAACCCGGCTTGAGCGCGTGGGCGCCTGGCAGCGGGCTCATCAGCGTGGCGCCGGTTTCGGTTTGCCACCAGGTGTCGACGATCGGGCAACGGGATTGGCCGACGTTCTTGTAGTACCAGTCCCAGGCTTCCGGGTTGATCGGCTCGCCCACCGAACCGAGCAGGCGCAAGCTGCTGCCATCGGCACCTTCGCAGGCAGCGGTGCCGGAAGCCATCATGGCGCGGATCGCGGTCGGTGCGGTGTAGAGGATGTTGACCTTGTGCTTGTCGACGATCTTTGCCACCCGGGTGATGTCCGGGTAGTTCGGCACGCCTTCGAACAGCAGTGTGGTCGCGCCATTGGCTAGCGGGCCGTAGACGATGTAGGTGTGGCCGGTGACCCAGCCAACGTCGGCGGTGCACCAGTAGATTTCGCCCGGGCGATAATCGAAGACGCGCTCATGGGTCAGGGCGGCGTAGAGCAAGTAGCCACCGGTGGTGTGCTGCACGCCTTTAGGCTTGCCGGTGGAGCCGGAGGTATAGAGGATGAACAGTGCTTCTTCGGCGCCCATCTCCTTTGGCGCACAGACGGTGCCCGCCACTTTCATCAAGTCTTCGTACCAGATGTCGCGATGCTGGTTCCACTTGATCGCGCCATTGGTGCGCTTGCACACGATCACCTTCTGGATGCTGCTGGTTTCCGGGTTGGTCAGCGCGTCGTCAACGTTAGCCTTCAGCGGAATCTTCTTACCGGCGCGGATGCCTTCGTCAGCGGTAATCACCACTTTCGACTTACAGTCGATGATGCGACCGGCCAGGGCTTCCGGGGAAAAACCGCCAAACACCACCGAATGGATCGCGCCGATGCGGGTACAGGCCAGCATGGCGACCACGGCTTCGGGGATCATCGGCATATAGATAGTCACCACGTCGCCGCGGTGCACATCCTGGCCACGCAGGGCGTTGGCGAACTTGCAGACTTCTTCATGCAGCTCGCGGTAGGTGATGTTGCGGCTCTCGGCAGGGTCATCGCCCTCCCAGATGATTGCAATTTGGTCGCCACGCTCGGCGAGGTGACGGTCCAGGCAATTGTAGGAAACGTTCAGGGTGCCATCGGCGAACCATTTGATGTCGACATGGTGGTCGTCGAAAGAGGTCTGCTTGACCGCGGTGAAAGGCTTGACCCAGTCAAGGCGCTTGGCTTGCTCGCGCCAGAAGCCGTCGGGGTTGACCACCGACTGCTGGTACATGGCCTTGTAGGTCGCCTCGTCGGTGAGCGTGTTGGCTGCTACTTCGGGGCGAACGGGGTACAGGGAAGCCGCACTCATCTTTCTTACCTCGGTGACATAGTTGTTGTTGTATGGCCCCTGTTGTAGCCGGGGTGGGCCTATAGAACCATTCGACGATGGTAGTAACAAGACCCTACAAATTGCCCTGCTATGCCGTTTCGCCGCTCTGGCCCGCGTGCTGCGGCGCCTGGAAGGTTTCTGAAAAAATCTTAATCGAGGGATTGTTACAAAAACCGCCAAAAGTGTTTATCAAAAGCACGGGTATATGAATATAACGCGCAAGCCTAGAATCAACTCCGCCAACAAGGCACCGAGATTAACAACGCAACAGCCCCCACGAAGGCACCGTTAATCCGAACTTCCCAACTTTTAAGTGACACACGCGGCCTCACAAGGGCCCCGTGCCCCCTTTCGCCCTGAAGAAGGTAATGAAGAAATGAAAGCGTTATTAGTGATGGCCCTGAGCAGCTTGTGCGCCACCGCCGCCCTGGCTGACGAAGCCCCGACTGAACTGGCCGGCCAGAACGCCCCGATTGTCGAGGACTACACCTATAGCACGCACTTGGATGTGGCCAAAGTCTTGTCCATGAGCAGCATTCCAGAAGTCTGCGAAGTTGTACCGGTGAAGATGGAATATGAAGATTCGCAAGGCCAGCGGCATATTCTTAACTATCAAGTGATGGGCAATGGTTGCTCTAACGGCTAACAACTTCTGAAGTTGGATTCTTAATTGCCGCAAGAAATCGTTCTTGCGGCCAAGAACCCGCCCTTGAATACACCACACATCAACTGTGGGAGCTGGCTTGCCTGCGATGGCGATTACGGCCATAACACCCGCTCCTGTTAGTGGACCCAATCCTCGTAAGACAACCCTGCTACGCGACTGAACTCCCGAATATTGTTGGTCACCAACGTACACCCCGAAGCAATTGCATGCCCTGCAATAGCAGTATCATTTTGGCCGATGATCGACCCTTGCTCGGTCAGGCTTCGCTTCACCTCAACCGTCGCGTCCACCGCCGCCACGCCCCACGGCAACACTTCATCGAGTCGCTTCACAAACTCATCGACTAACGTCTTGTGTTTGGGCGATGCCTTTTTCCCAATCTGTCCATATCGCATTTCGGCATAGGTTATGGCCGAAATCACGATTCGATTGCTCCTCGCCACCTCCGATGCCAGTCGCTTAAGCACGCACTCGGGCCGCTCACGCATGATGAAAGAGCAAATGCAGGTATCCAGCATGTATGTCGTCACAGGTTGAACCTGCCTTCATCACCAACAACGTCCTGACGCTCCTGAAGAAAATCTTCGTCCGCCCTGGGTAACTCACTCAGCGACCCCCAGCTCGGTCGGACAGGTCGTAATGTAATCGTATCTCCATTGCGGGTGATTTCGAGCTCACCGACTCCCTCATAGGCCATGTCGTTTGGAAATCGAATAGCCTGGTTCTTACCATTTTTAAAAATTGAGACTGTGCGCATGACTCATCCTCCTACCTATGCCTGACATGTGCAATGTAGGGACACCCGGAAACATATGCAAGGCATATGGCAATTCGCCGACGATCGGAGATGTGTACCAGCGGCTAAAAAACTTGCGGCAGCAATACCCCGTAAACTCTCACTCCGGCTCAAAAAGCGACCTTTTTGTCTTTGGTCCGTGACCATCCGCCCCAACACAAACCCGAATTTTTCCCTATAATGCGCGGGTAAATCGGACCTGCAATATCCCTTTACACAGGGATGAAGAGCCAGACCTGAGGCATCCGCTGGAGCCTGCACCTGTCGCTCCGCACCTCAAGCCTCACGCAGTACCCGTTACGCAATTTCCGTTTATTTGCCTGCGCGAGCTGTTGCAACAAACGATTCCTTAAGATCCACCGCGGCCCTAGGGCCGTGTGAACACCCAACCATCCGGTTTCACACGGGCACCTTTGAGCCCTCACGCAGGAGACGACACGTCATGCTGAGCTGGGACGAATTCGACAAAGAAGAAGAAGGCGAAGTAGCCGCTAAAGGCGCCAACGCCGGCCACGCCAC
>NZ_JAOTNW010000034.1:0-35329 GCF_036346515.1 Pseudomonas sp. AM4(2022) | reverse complement strand
CTTTTCAGGTGTGAACCCTGTCAAAGGTGGGAGCTGGCTTGCCTGCGATGGCCGCACCACGGTGCTAAGCGAACATCACACCATCTCGTTGCGAATCCACTCCACCACCGACGTGCGCTTAGGCGCCCACCCCAACAGTTCACGGGCGTGTTTGCCGCGCACTCGGCTATTGGAGCCCAACCCGTAGTTGGCCATTTCATAGCCCCACTCGGCCTCAGCCTCGGCCAATGGCCAATCCTGTGGTTTGCCCAGGTTCAGCGCTTGGGCAATCGCCGTGGTCATGTCGATGAATGCTGCTTCGCTGCTTTCCACAAAATAGAAAGTCCCCGGAACGTTCTTGGTCAACGCCAGCAGATACAGGGCGACCACATCTTCAATATGCACGTTGGACCAGATGTTCTGCCCACTGCCCACATGGCGCACCACCCCGCTTTTGCGCGCCTGCTTGAGCAAGCGCGGCAATTGCACGCTGTCACGCTTCACGCCCAGGCTGTGGCCGTAGATCAGGGTGTTGCAGATCACCGCCGAATTCACGCCGTCATTGGCCGCCGCGAGGATCAGGTTGTCGATGGCCACGCGGGCAGCCTTGTCGACGGTCGGCTCAGGCAGATTGTCTTCCAAGTAGATGACTTCACTGGCCTTGCCGCCGGAAGCATCGCCCACGATGCTTGAACCGCTGGTGTGCAGGAATGGCTTGTTCGAGCCTTTCAAGGCCGCCAGCAAGGTTTCCACGGCGGCGCGGTGATCGCTGCTGGCGGCATTGATTACTGCATCGGCCTTGTGCGCCTGCTCGGTCAATACGGCTGCGTCATCGAGGGTGCCAATCACGGGCGTGATGCCCAAGGCGGTCATCTGCGCGGCTTGTTCGGCGCTGCGCACCAGGCCGGTGACGTGGTGGCCCGCCTTGACCAGGCCGGTAGCGATGGAACCGCCGATAAAACCTGCGGCGCCGGTAACGAATACATTCATGGAGGTTGCTCCTGACTGGGTAAGTGATGCGCCCAGTATCCAGCCCCCACTGCTGCCGAATAAGCCCGTACGGCCCAATTCACTCTTGCGTACAGATCACGAATCAGCGCGCATATCGCGCCAGCTTGGCCTGAATGAAGTCCAGGAAGCACTGGATGCGCAACGCCAATTGCGAGTTGCGGTAGAACACCGCGTGAATCGGCTGGCGATAGCCACTGTTGAACGCCTCCAGCAACGGCACCAGGCGCCCGGCTTCAAGGTCGTGCACCGTCATGAAGTTCGACAGGCAACCAATGCCCTGCCCTTGCAGCGCCAACTGCCGCAAGGTTTCACCACTGGAGGCGCTGACGCCGGGCTGGATCAGCCAGCGGTCACCTTCGCCATGGCGCAGCGGCCAGTGGTTGAGGCTTTCGGTGTGGGTAAAGCCCAGCAGTGTGTGGTCGGCCAGTTGGGCCACGGTTGTGGGAGTGCCGTATCGCTGGAGGTAATCGGGGCTGGCCAGGATATGCAGCGGCGTGCTGCCCAGAAAGCGCGCATGCAGGGTCGAGTCGGCCAGGGCGCCGATGCGAATGGCGATGTCCGTGCTTTGCTCCAGCAGATCAATGATCAAGTCATCGCTGTTGAGTTCCAGCTGAATATCCGGGTAGAGGCTGCGAAACTCGGCGATGTACGGCACGATCCCATGCAGCATGAACGGTACGGCGGCGTTGATACGCAGGCGCCCGGCCGGTTTCTTCTGGCGCGACGACAGGCGCTCTTCCAGCTCATCCATCTGCGCCAGGATCAGCTTGGCCTGCTCGAAGAAGTACTTGCCCTCTTCGGTCAGGTCCATGCGCCGCGTGGTGCGGTTGATCAAGGTGGTGTCGAGCTTGGCTTCCAGGCGCGACAAGGTGCGGCTGACCGCCGATGGCGTTTGCCCGACCTTTTCGGCGGCGGCGGAAATCGAGCCGCACTCGATCACGCTGACAAAAATCTGTAGCTCATCAGATCGGGCTTTCACGGGCAGTCCTTCATTGAGCGGCTGACAAATGCCCGGTCATTATTAACCAGCCAGCAACAAATGGCCTCCCAACAACGCCATGCCGGTGAAAAATCCACGTTTGAACCACACGGCACTGATGCGCCGGCGAACCACCTGGCCCAGCCACATCCCCAGCAAGGCCGGCACCAGCGCCAACATCGACGCCCCCATTTCACCGCCGCCCAGCACACCGCGCCAAGCCAGCCCGGCGGCAAGTGCCAATGTCGACACGGTGAACGACAGCCCCAGCGCCTGCACCAACTGATCACGGCTCAAGCCCAGCGCTTGCAGATACGGCACCGCAGGGATCACGAAGACACCGGTGGCCGAGGTAATGATGCCAGTGATCACACCACACAAGGGGCCCAGCCAGCGCTCGGTTCGGGGCGCGACCTTGAAGGTCGGCAGGAATAACCCGCTCAGCGCGTACACCAGTAAAGCCGCGCCCAGGGCACGCACCACCCAAGGCCCGCTGCCCATGCCCAGCCACAAGGTGCCCAGCCCGGTGCCGAGGAAAATCAGCAGCAGCATCGGCCACAGGCGTTTGAGCAAGGCACCCAAGTGCCCGCCAAAGGACAGTTGCCAGAGGTTGGTCACCGTCGAAGGAATGATCAGCAATGCCGCAGCCTGCGTTGGCAGCATAGCCAGGCCAAGCATGCCCATGGCCACGGTGGGCAGGCCAAGGCCGATCACGCCTTTGACCGTGCCGGCCAGCAGGAAGGTAGTGATGACCAACGCTGTCAGGGCGGGGCCGAGGTTTTGGTAGAACGCTAGGAAGGTATTCATGGCTGCATTCTGGTGCTTTTCGATAGCTTGTGAAATTCGCCATATACTGAGGCAGCCTCTTGTTTTGTGTGAGGCTGATGCCCCCCTTCGCGAGCAAGCCCGCTCCCACACTTGAAACGCATTCCAACTGTGGGAGCGGGCTTGCTCGCGAAGGGGCCCGCCCAGTCACCGGAAACCTGCAGCCATGCACTTTGACCTGATCGACCTGCGCCTCTATCTGCATATCCTCGACAGCGGCAACATCACCGCCGGTGCAGCCCGCAGCCATTTATCCCTGGCTGCCGCCAGCGCCCGCATCCGAGCGATGGAGTCGTCACTGGGCATTGCGTTTCTCGACCGTGGCCGCCGTGGCGTGACCCCAACACCCGCGGGCAAAGCCCTGGCCCGGCATGCTCGCCTGCTGTTGCAACAGGCCGACCACCTGCAACAGGACCTGGCCGAATACGCCAATGGCGTCAAAGGCCAGGTACGCCTGCTGTGCAACACCACCGCCCTCAGCGAATACCTGCCGGAGCTGCTCGCGCAGTTTTTGCGCGAACACCCCAACCTCGATATCGACCTGCAAGAGCTGCCCAGCCTGCGCATCACCCACGCGTTGCGCCAGGGTACGGCGGACCTGGGGATTATTTCCGATGCAGTGGACACCCACGGCTTGCAGACCCTGGCGTTTCGCGACGACCCGCTGGTGCTGATCATGCCCCTGGACCATCCGTTGACCAGCGCGAGTTTTATCGAGAGCTTGCAATACGACTACGTGGGCCTGGCGGCCAACAGCGCGTTGGCGGTTTACCTGGAAGAACAGGCACTGCACGCTGGCTTTCGCTTGCAGACGCGCATTCGCGCCGACGGTTTTGATGGGGTGATTCGCATGGTCGCCGGCGGTGCGGGCCTGGGCATCGTGCCTCAGGCCGCCTTGGAGCGCTGGCCGTCAGAACGTCGTTTCAAGGCCCACCCCCTGCAAGAAGAATGGGCCTGCCGCAAACTGCTGTTATGCGCACGCTCGTTTGAGCAATTGCCCGGTTACGCCAGCACCTTACTCGCTGCGCTCGCCGCCCCCTGTAGGAGCGAGCTTGAACGCGAAGATCGCCAACCATAACGCGCTATCAGGTTTAACGCGGGGCTCTCGGGTTTTTCGCGAGCAAGCTCGCTCCTACAGAGGATGTGCGTTTGTGAAAGAAGGTGTAGTAAACCGCCGACAAGATCACCAGGAACGGCACGCCAAACACCAGCGTCATCTTGAATGCGTCGGTGAAATAGGTGGTGATCATCACCGCTGCCATCAGCACCAGCCCCAGCAATGTGCTGTAGGGAAACAGGCGCAACTGGAACGACAACTTCGCCCCGCCATGACGCTTGCGATAGCGGCGGAAAAACAGGTGCGTGAGGAAGATCATGAACCAGGTGAAGATCGCGCCAAACATCGAGATCGCCATCATCAGGGTGAACGAGCTTTCCGGGTACACCACGTTGAGCAACGTCGCCAGGGCAATGCCCGAGCTGGACAGCAGCAATGCGTTGAGCGGGATGCCGTTCTTGCTCAACGCGCCCATGGACTTGGGCGCAAAACCTGCGCGCGACAGGCTGAACATCATGCGCGTGGTGATGTAGAGCTGACTGTTCATGGCCGACAGCGCCGCGATCAGGATCACGAAATTCATCACCCCGGTGGCACCGGTGATGCCGATGGTCTGCATCACCGTGACAAACGGGCTCTGGGCCTGGCCCGCCTGGTTCCAGGGCACGATGGCGAGCATCAGCGCCAGGGTCAGCAGGTAGAACACCACCAACCGCACGATGGTGGCGCGAAAGGCTTTCTTCACCGCCTGCTCCGGGTCGGCGGCTTCACCGGCGGCCACGGCGATCATCTCGACACTGAGGTAGCTGAAGATCGACACGATCACCGCGATCCACATGCCACTCAAGCCATGGGGGAAAAAGCCGTCGTGGGCCGTGTAGTTCTGCACCCCGTAGGCAGGGTTGCCGGAGCCGAACACCACATACACCGCCAGGATGATGAAACCGACAATCGCGCTGATCTTGATCGTCGAGAACCAGTACTCGAAGTTGCCGAAGGTCTTCACGCTGATCGCATTGAGCACAATCAACACACTGGAAAACGACACGATCCACACCCACTCCGGCACGTTGGCGAACCAGTACTTCATGTACATCGCCACCGCCGTGACCTCGGCCCCCACCGCCAGCACAATCGCCGCCCAGTAGGCATAACGCACCAGGAACCCGGCCAACGGGCTGATGTAGAACTCGGCATAGGCGCCAAAGGAGCCGGAGGTGGAATGGGCCACCGTCATCTCCGCCAGGCAGCCCATCAGCAGCAAGGTAATCAACGCGCCGATGGCGTAGCTCACCAGCACGCTCGGCCCGGCATAGCCAATGGCATAGGCGCTGCCCATGAACAGCCCGGTGCCGATGGCGCCACCGATGGCGATCATGCTCATCTGGCCGGAAGTGAGCTGGCGCCTCAGGCCCAGTTCACGGTGGGTAATTTCTGCAAAGCCGTTGTCTGGCGTGGTCACTGGTGTGCCCCTTTATTATTGTGATTGCACTGCTTTCTGGTTGAAACACTGTCCCCTGTGGGAGCGGGCTTGCTCGCGAATGCGGTGTATCAGTCAACATGGATGTTGGATGTCAGGCCGCATTCGCGAGCAAGCCCGCTCCCACATTTTGATCCGAGTTGTATCAGGTAACGCTGTTTCGGACTTTGTATTGCGGCTGGTCCCACGTGGCGTTGTCGAGAATTTCACCAAGGATTTCCACGGCGTCCCACACTTCGGTAAAGCTTGTGTACAGCGGCGTGAAACCAAAGCGCATGATCCGCGGCTCACGGTAATCGCCGATCACGCCTCGGGCGATCAGGGCCTGGATTACCGCGTAACCTTCAGGGTGTTCAAAGCTCACATGGCTGCCGCGCCTGGCGTGCTCACGCGGCGTGATCAGTTCCAGGCCATGGGCGGCGCAGCGGCTTTCGACCAACGCGATAAACAGGTCGGTCAACGCCAGGGATTTGCGGCGCAGGCTGGCCATGTCGGTCTGGGCGAAAATGTCCAGGCCGCATTCCACCATGGCCAACGAAGTGATCGGCTGGGTACCGCACAGGTAGCGGGCAATGCCAGCGCTGGGGGCGTAAGTCGACTCCATGGCGAACTGCCGGGTATGCCCGAACCAGCCGGACAACGGCTGGCGCACCACATCCACCAACGCCGGGTTGACCCACACAAACGCCTGGGAGCCCGGGCCGCCGTTGAGGTATTTGTAGGTGCAGCCAATCGCATAATCCGCATTGGCCTGGTGCAGGTCGACAGGCACCGCGCCCGCCGAATGCGCCAGGTCCCAGATGCTCAGCGCGCCGCACTCGTGGCTCAGAGTGGTGAGCGCTTGCATGTCGTACATGTAGCCAGTCTTGTAGTTGACGTGGGTGAGCATCACCACCGCCACGTCCGCGTCGATGGCCTGGGGCAGTTCGGCCGGGCTGTTCACCAGGCGCAGGGAATAGCCTTGTTGCAGCAATTCGGCCAAGCCTTCGGCGATGTACAAATCGGTGGGAAAGTTGCTCGCTTCGCTGACGATGACCTTGCGCGCAGGTGTACGTTGGCGCTGCACACTCAAGGCGGCGCTGAGCACTTTGAACAGGTTGATCGAGGTGGTATCGGTGATCACCACCTCGCCGTCACGCGCACCAATCAATGGCGCCAGGCGATTGCCCAGGCGCTGGGACAAGTCCGCCCAACCGGCGCTGTTCCAGCTACGAATCAAGCCATTGCCCCACTCCTCGGCGATCACCTGTTGTGCCCGCTCCAGCGCCGCCACGGGGCGAGCGCCGAGGGAGTTGCCATCGAGGTAGATCACGCCCTCTGGCAAGGCGAATTGGGCACGCAGGGGGGCCAAAGGGTCCTGGGAATCGAGGGTTTGACAATGGCTTCGAGTGGTCATGGGTCGTCCTGATTTTTATAAGTAAGGATGGACCAAATAATGAACGAACTTTTAGAGAATTTTCGTGCAAAGTGCTGGGTAAACGGCTATTTAAGCTGTAGGAAATTCGAATTTAATCTCAAAATACGCGGATATCTTCCAAGCATGATTCTCGACGCTACCGACCTGCGCCTCCTGCATTTTTTGCAACAGGATGGCCGTATCAGCAACCAGGAACTGGCGGAAAAAGTCGCGTTGTCGCCGTCCGCATGCCTGCGCCGTTTGCGCCTGCTGGAGAGCGAGGGAATCATCAGCGGCTACCGCGCGGTATTGAACGCCGAGCAGTTGGGGATCGAGCTGGAAGCCATCGTGCACCTGTCGTTGCGCCAGGATGTGGAGGACTGGCATGAGACGTTTATCAAGAAAGTGCAAGGCTGGCCGGAGGTGGCGAGCGCCTATGTGATCACCGGCGCCAGCAACTATGTGCTGCGGGTGCAAGCCCGCAACCTCAAGCACTTTTCGGACTTTATCGTGAACCACCTGAACCGCACGGCGGGGGTGATGGATATCCGTTCGGAGATTGTGCTGCAGAAGATCAAGGACCGGGATGAGGTGTTGGATCTGGTCCTACGCAAATAACACACACCCCAAAACCAATGTGGGAGCTGGCTTGCTGTGGCGAGGGAGCTTGCTCCCGCTGGGGTGCGCAGCGCCCCCAAAAGCCGGCTCCAGCTTCGCTGTCGAGCGGGAGCAAGCTCCCTCGCCACAGCAAGCCAGCTCCCACAGATCAGTCCTCGAGGGCGCGTACGCGTTGCATGCGTTTCTGCTCTACCGGCGCGGCGGCAGGCTGCAACTCAAAGTCAAAATCAATCTGCGCAAACCGCCCTTGCACGCCAAACTCCCGCGCCAGTTGCGGATCGTCACTGAAACGAATCTCGGCAATCAGCTCATCCCGGGTGGCGTAGGCAAAGTCATCATGCAGGTACGGGTCATCCGACAGGTTGATCTGCGTGGTCAGATGCCGGTGCCCAGACGCCGAGATGAAGAAGTGGATATGCGCCGGCCGCTGCCCGTGGCGCCCCAACTGGTCGAGCAACTGTTGCGTCGGCCCGGTCGGCGGGCAGCCGTAGCCCGAAGGCACGATGCTGCGAAAACGGTAGTTGCCCTGGGCGTCGGTCTCGATGCGCCGGCGCAGGTTGAACTCAGACTGCGTCGGGTCGAACCACGAATAAGTGCCGCCCGTATTAGCCTGCCACACATCGACAATCGCCCCTGCCAACGGCTTGCCCTCGGTATCACGCACTTGCCCGCGCATGAACAACGGCACCGCGTCGTCATTGCCATCATCCAGCCGTGCCTCGTACTTGGACAGCGGCGCACCGGCCACATACAACGGGCCTTCGATGGTGCGCGGCGTGCCGCCCGACTTGCCGGCCTCCTCGTCGGCGGCGTCCATCAACAGGTCCAGGTAATGCTCCAGGCCCAAGCCGGCGGCAAGCAGGCCGGCCTCTTGGTTTTTGCCCAGCTCATTGAGGTAGTTGACCGCCTTCCAGAACTCTTCCGGGGTCACTTCCAGGTCTTCGATGATGTTTACGGTGTCGCGCAGGATCCGGTAAATCAGCGCCTTGGTGCGTGGGTTGCCCGCGTCATTGAGGTTACCGCTGACTTCTTCGAGAAACTGTTGGGCGTGGGCAGTCTGGGACAGGCGGATGGACATGGTGCATTCCTCATCTTGTAGTTATAGGTGCAAGCCGGCTCAGCGGTCGTCCGCATGGACCGACGACGGATGCCGGCACAACGCATTCACTTCGATGGCCATGTAGGGGAACAACGGCAATTGCATCAGCAGGTCGTGCAGGTCCTGCACGCTGTCGACATCGAACACGCTGTAGTTGGCGTAATGCCCGGCGATGCGCCACAGGTGGCGCCATTTGCCCTCTTGTTGCAGGCGCTGCGCCAAGGCTTTCTCCTCGGCCTTGAGGCTCGCGGCGCGCTCGGGGTGCATGTCGAGGGGCAGGTTCACGGTCATTTTTACGTGGAACAACATGGCAGAGGCCTCTTAGTGTTTGTCACGGCGAAAGAACGCCAGGCGCTCTTCATCGAGCGTCAGGCCCAGGCCCGGCGCAGTGGACACATGCAGCTGGAAATCGCGGTACACCGGTGGTTCGACAAGAATGTCTTCAGTTAGCAACAGCGGGCCGAACAGTTCGGTGCCCCACGCCAGGGTGTTCAGCGTGAGAAAGGCATGGGCCGAGGCCAGGGTGCCAATGCCCCCTTCAAGCATGGTGCCGCCGTACAGGCCGATGCCAGCCGCTTCGGCAATCGCCGCCGTGCGCAATACAGCGCGAGGGCCGCCGTTCTTGGCGATCTTGAGGGCGAACACCGTGGCCGCGCCTTCACGGGCCAGGTTGAAGGCGTCTTCCACACATTCGATAGATTCATCGGCCATGATCGGCACCGGGCTCGACAGGTTGAGCCGGGCCATGCCGCCACGGTTATTGCGTGAGATCGGTTGTTCGATCAGGTCGATACCGTGGTCGCCGAGTACCGTGCATGCCCGCAGGGCCACGGCTTCATCCCAGGCCTGGTTGACGTCGACGCGCACACTGGCGCGCTCGCCCAGGGCTTTTTTGATCGCGATCACATGGGCCAGGTCGCGGTTGACCTCCCCCGCGCCGATCTTCAATTTGAAGAGGCGGTGACGGCGCAGGTCGAGCATTTTCTCGGCCTCGTTGATGTCTTGTTCGGTATTACCGCTGGCCAGCGTCCACGCCACCGGCAACGCGTCCCGCACACGCCCGCCAAGCAGCTCACTGACCGGCAGCCCGAGGCGTTTGCCGAGGGCGTCGAGCAAGGCGCTTTCGATACCGGACTTGGCAAAGGTGTTGCCGCGAATACTGCGCTCCAGGCGCAACATCGCCGCGTTGACGTTACTCGCGTCCTGGCCGATCAGCAGCGGCGCGAAGTGACAGTCGATGTTGACCTTGATGCTGTCGGGGCTCTCGTTGCCGTAGCTCAGGCCGCCGATGGTGGTGGCTTCACCGATGCCTTCGATGCCGTCGGTGCAGCGTAGGCGGATGATGACGAGGGTCTGGTTTTGCATCGTGTGCATCGCCAGCTTGTGCGGGCGAAGGGTGGGCAGGTCGACGATGACAGTTTCAATCGACTCGATGGCGCAAATCGGCATGGCAATACCCGTTGGGTTCTTTATAGATTTGCGTCGATTCTGTTCCGCATTTTTTCGGGCTTCCAATATAGAATTGGTCTGATGCAATACCCTTAAGGTATGAAAGGAGTCGATATGGAACTGCGTCACTTGCGCTATTTCCAGGTGCTGGGCGAGACCCTCAACTTCACCCGAGCGGCCGAACGCTTGCATATCGCCCAGCCGCCTTTGAGCCGGCAGATCCAGCAACTGGAGGACGAACTCGGGGTGGTGCTGCTGGAACGCAGCCGCCCCTTGCGGCTGACCGAGGCCGGACGGTTTTTCTATGAGCATGCCAATGTGCTGCTCGAACAACTGGGCAAGGTCTGCGACAACACCCGACGCATCGGCCAAGGCGAGAAAACCTGGCTGGGCATTGGCTTTGCACCGTCGACCTTGTACGGCGTGCTGCCGGAATTGATTCGACGCCTGCGCACTCACGAGGCCCTGGAGCTGGAGTTGGGCTTGTCGGAAATGACCACCTTGCAGCAGGTCGAAGCGCTCAAGGCTGGCCGCATTGACGTGGGCTTCGGGCGCATTCGCATTGACGACCCGGCCATCGTCCAGCGCGTACTGGTGGAGGATCGTCTGGTGGCCGTGCTGCCCAGCGGTCACCCGTTGCTGGGCGCCCCGGCCACCCTCGCCCAGTTGGCCGCCGAACCCTTTGTGCTCTACCCCGGCAACCCGCGCCCCAGTTATGCCGACCATGTGATCGCACTGTTCGACGCCCATGGCTTGAGCGTGAAGGTGGCGCAATGGACCAACGAATTGCAGACCGCGATTGGCCTGGTCGGCGCAGGCATGGGGGTGACGCTGGTGCCAGCGTCGGTGCAGGTGCTGCATCGGGCGGATATTGGCTATACGCCAGTGGTGGAGGCGACGGCGAGTTCGCCGATCATCCTCAGCCGGCGGGTGAATGATCAGTCGCCGGGGCTGACTCATTGCCTGCAACTGGTTGAAGAGTTGATCTGAGATTTTCCCAAACACCACAATTCCCTTGTAGGAGCGAGCTTGCTCGCGAAAAACTCACAGGCGCCGCGTTCATCCAGCAAGCACGCGTTATCGTTGACGTTTTTCGCGAGCAAGCTCGCTCCTACATTTGATCTTCATTGGTTTCAGAGGCTGCGCAGGCGCTTGCGTTGCAATGTCTGGCTGGGCGACTCATCGAACAGCTTGCGGTACTCCGCCGAAAACCGCCCCAGGTGCGTAAACCCCCAACCCAGGGCAATTTCAGAGATGGTGCGGATCGAGCCCTGCTCCAGAATCTCTTGGCGCACCGCCCCCAACCGATGCTTCTTCAAATACGCCATGGGCGACAGTGCGAAGTACTTGCGAAACGCATCGAACAGTTTGAACCGCGACACGCCCGCCGCCGCTTCCAGGTCTTCCAGGTGCAGCGCTTCACGGGCGTTGTCGTGGATGAATTGCCGCGCGCGGATCAGGTAGTGCGGCAGTTTCACCCCCAGCACGTCGCGCAGTTCTTCGGAGTAGTTATTCGGTTGGGCCAGGATCAGGCCCTTGATCAGCGAGCTTTCCAGGTCGCGAGTAAACGCCGCCTGCTCGTACAGTTCGCTGCTGCGCTCCAGTTCGGCGATGAAATAACGCGCCATGCGCCACCACGAAGCCGGTGCTCCGTCCACAGCATCCATCACCGACTCAAAGCGCAGCGGCGCATCGATGGGCCGTTGCAGCAAACCTTCCAGCGACTCGCTCATCGCCGCGCGGGTGATCACCACCTGCAACTTGCGGCAGTCACCGGAAATCGCCAGCACCTGATGCTCGTTGGGCGAAATGATCACGCCTTGGTCGCGGTTGGAACTGAGGCGCTCACCGTTCTTGCTCAGTTCCTGCACGCCCACCAGCGGCAGGCTCAAGCTGTAGCTGCTGAAGTGCTCGGCGTCCTCGATGTCGATGGTCACATCGGTGCCGTACTCGATCACGCCCAGGGTGGTGGCGCGGGATTTGAACACGTTGGCGCTGTGGTGAAAGCGCAGGCGTTCGGGGGTGGCCGTCGCCAGGCGATGGGGCCCGCAGATGCCGGACATCCAGCTGCGCGCGCCTTCCAGGTCGAAGCGTTGAATATGAATATCGCGTGTCTGGCTACTCATCAGGGTGCACCCACGGCGGTTAGGCATTTGCGCGCTCTGGCGGCGCGTCGTTGAACCTCGACAGCAAGTTCCAGGCCACGCCAGCAGCATGGCCACTGGGTGGATAATAACGGTCGACTATGTGGATAAATCCCAGGGTTTTACGACCATCGCCCACCATCACAGTAGCCCATGCCGTCACCTGCGCGCACCGCCATGGGTATTTGCTGCCCAACTTTGCGGCCTGCGTTCCCCCATTAAACGGATAGCCCGCCACCGCATTGCAGCCGCTTAATGGCTCACCGTTTAGCCATGATCAAAAGGTACCTCCCATGAGTGGTGCAAGAACCGTCGAACAGTGGAAATCCTTTATCGAAAGCTGCCTGGACTTTCGCCCGGCGGATGAAGTGTTCCGCATCGCCCGCGACATGTTCACCGAGCCCGAGTTGTTCGACCTGGAGATGGAGCTGATCTTCGAGAAGAACTGGATCTACGCCTGCCACGAAAGCGAACTGGCCAATAACCACGACTTCGTGACGATGCGCGCCGGCCGCCAGCCGATGATCATCACCCGTGACGGCGAAGGCCGACTCAACGCGTTGATCAACGCCTGCCAGCATCGCGGTACCACCCTCACCCGCGTGGGCAAGGGTAACCAGTCCACCTTCACCTGCCCGTTCCACGCCTGGTGCTACAAGAGCGATGGCCGACTGGTAAAGGTCAAGGCGCCGGGGGAATACCCGGAAGGTTTTGACAAGGCCACCCGCGGCCTGAAAAAAGCGCGCATCGAAAGCTACAGGGGCTTTGTGTTTATCAGCCTGGACGTGAACGGCACCAACAGCCTGGAGGACTTCCTGGGCGATGCCAAAGTGTTCTTCGACATGATGGTGGCGCAATCGGCCACCGGTGAGCTGGAAGTGCTGCCGGGCAAGTCCGCCTACACCTACGACGGCAACTGGAAGCTGCAAAACGAAAACGGCCTGGACGGTTATCACGTCAGCACCGTGCACTACAACTACGTGGCCACCGTGCAGCATCGCCAGCAGGTCAACACCGAGAACGGCGCAGGTTCCAGCACGACGCTGGACTACAGCAAGCTCGGCGCCGGCGACGCGAATACCGACGACGGCTGGTTCGCCTTCAACAATGGCCACAGCGTGTTGTTCAGCGACATGCCCAACCCCAGCGTACGCTCCGGCTACGCCACTATCATGCCGCGCCTGGTAGAAGAACACGGCCAGCAGAAGGCCGAGTGGATGATGCACCGCCTGCGCAACCTGAACATCTACCCCAGCCTGTTCTTTCTCGACCAGATCAGCTCGCAGCTGCGCATCATCCGCCCAGTAGCCTGGAACAAGACCGAGATCATCAGCCAGTGCCTGGGGGTTAAGGGCGAATCCGACGCGGATCGCGAAAACCGCATTCGCCAGTTCGAAGACTTCTTCAACGTCTCGGGCATGGGTACGCCGGACGATCTGGTGGAGTTTCGCGAAGCCCAGCGCGGCTTCCAGGGCCGCCTGGAACGCTGGAGCGATATCTCACGGGGCAGCCATCGCTGGGAAACCGGACCTACGCCCAACAGTGAAGCCATCGGCATTCAACCGGCCATGACCGGCACTGAATTCACCCACGAAGGTTTGTACGTCAACCAGCATCGCAACTGGCAGCAGTTCCTGCTCAAGGGCCTGGACCGACAAGCGCTGACACTGCGGGAGGTGAAGTGATGAATGCGCAATTGCAGTACCAGATCGAGCAGTTCTTCTACCGCAAGTCCGAACTATGCGACGCCCAGGACTGGGACGCCTACCTGGAGTTATTTGACCCGCAGAGTGAATTCCACCTGCCGCAATGGGACTCGGAACACGTCTACACCCAAGACCCCAAGCGCGAGATGTCGTTGATCTACTACGCCAACCGTTCGGGCCTGGAAGACCGCGTGTTCCGCCTGCGCACCGGCAAGGCCGCCTCTGCCACGCCGATGCCGCGCACCTTGCACCTGATCAATAACGTACGCATTGCCGAGCAGGCCGACGGCACGTTGGAGGTGCGTTTGAACTGGCACACGTTGTTTTATCGCCTGGCCACATCCGAGCAGTTCTATGGGTATGCCACGTACCGCCTCAAGCCTGCGGGCGACAGCTGGTTGATCACCCGCAAGCACGCCTTGCTGCTCAACGACACCATCAATTCGGTGCTGGATTTCTATCATCTGTAATCAAGCACATCACACCCTGTGGCGAGGGAGCTTGCTCCCGCTGGGCTGCGAAGCGGCCCCAAAAGCTTGGGAGCGCTGCGCACTCCAGCGGGAGCAAGCTCCCTCGCCACAGGTTATGCACCAGCAATACACGCGTGGAGTTTCGTGAATGAATCACAAAGTGGCCTTCAGTTTTGCCGATGGCAAAACCCTGTTCTTCCCCGTGGGCGCCCATGAAATTCTGCTGGACGCGGCCCTGCGCAACGGCATCAAGATCCCGCTCGATTGCCGCGAAGGCGTGTGCGGCACCTGCCAAGGGCGCTGTGAGTCCGGCGAGTACACCCAGGACTACGTCGACGAGGAAGCGCTCTCCAGCCTCGACCTGCAACAACGCAAGATGCTCAGTTGCCAGACTCGGGTGCAGTCCGACGCCACCTTTTATTTCGACTTTGATTCGAGCCTGTGCAACGCCCCCGGGCCCGTGCAGGTACGCGGCACGGTGATAGCGGTGCAGCAGGTGTCGACCAGCACCGCCATCTTGCAGGTGCAACTGGACCAGCCACTGGACTTTTTGCCTGGCCAATACGCGCGTCTATCGGTGCCCGGCACCGATAGCTGGCGCTCCTACTCCTTCGCCAACCGGCCGGGCAGCCAATTGCAGTTTCTGGTCCGCCTGCTGCCCGATGGAATAATGAGCAACTACCTGCGTGAACGCTGCCAGGTGGGTGATGAAATGCTGATGGAGGCGCCCTTGGGTGCGTTTTATCTGCGGCATGTCACCCAACCACTGGTACTGGTGGCGGGCGGCACCGGGTTGTCGGCATTGCTAGGCATGCTTGATGAGCTGGCCGTCAACGGCTGCACACAGCCCGTGCACCTCTACTACGGCGTGCGCGGCGCCGAAGATTTATGTGAAGCGGCGCGTATCCACGCCTACGCGGCAAAAATCCCGAACTTTCGCTACACCGAGGTGCTGAGCGACGCCTCAGCCGAGTGGACGGGCAAGCGCGGCTACCTGACCGAGCATTTCGACCTGGCCGAATTGCGGGACAGATCGGCGGATATGTACGTGTGCGGCCCCCCTCCAATGGTCGAATCCATTCAACAATGGCTGGTGGATCAGGCACTTGATGGCGTTCAACTGTATTACGAAAAGTTTACGCAGAGTAATATCTGACCCTCAGCAGTTCTGAGGGGCCGATGCGGCGTGCAATCACCCTTGAGAAAAACAAGTAGAAGGGAATGTTAATGGCGGATGACATGGTTAACCCGGTGGGCCTCAAGCGAGGCCTGAAGAACCGGCACATTCAGCTGATCGCCTTGGGAGGCGCGATTGGTACAGGCTTGTTCCTCGGCTCGGCCGGGGTACTCAAGTCGGCGGGGCCGTCGATGATCCTGGGCTATGCAGTGGCCGGGTTTATCGCGTTCCTGATCATGCGCCAGCTCGGCGAGATGATCGTCGAAGAACCGGTGGCCGGGTCCTTCAGCCACTTCGCACATAAATACTGGGGCGGTTACGCGGGCTTCCTGGCGGGCTGGAACTATTGGGTGCTCTACGTGCTGGTGGGCATGGCCGAACTGACGGCCGTGGGCAAGTACATCCAGTTCTGGTGGCCGGAGATTCCAACCTGGGTCAGCGCGCTGGTGTTCTTTGTTGCGGTGAACCTGATCAACACCCTGAACGTGAAGTTCTTCGGTGAAGCCGAATTCTGGTTTGCGATCATCAAGGTGGTGGCGATTGTCGGCATGATCGTGCTCGGCTGCTACCTGCTGTTCAGCGGCACTGGCGGCCCGCAAGCGTCGGTCAGCAACCTGTGGAGCCACGGCGGGTTCTTCCCCAACGGCGGCATGGGACTGCTGATGTCCATGGCCTTCATCATGTTCTCGTTCGGTGGCCTGGAGCTGGTCGGCATCACCGCCGCCGAGGCCAGCGAACCGCGCAAGGTGATCCCCAAGGCGATCAATCAGGTGGTGTACCGCATCCTGATTTTCTACGTCGGCGCACTGACCGTGCTGTTGTCGCTGTACCCGTGGGATCAATTGCTGCAAACCCTCGGCGCGTCAGGCGATGCCTACAGCGGCAGCCCGTTTGTGCAAATCTTCTCGCTGATCGGCAACGACACCGCCGCCCACATCCTCAACTTCGTGGTGCTGACCGCGGCGTTGTCGGTGTACAACAGCGGCGTGTACTGCAACAGCCGCATGCTGTTTGGCCTGGCCGAACAAGGTGACGCGCCCAAGGCGCTGATGAAGCTCAACAAACAAGGCGTGCCGCTGCGGGCCCTGGCGATTTCGGCGTTGGTGACCATGCTGTGCGTGGTGGTCAATTACGTCGCGCCGCACAGTGCGCTGGAGTTGCTGTTCGCGCTGGTGGTTGCGTCACTGATGATCAACTGGGCGCTGATCAGCCTGACCCACATCAAGTTCCGCAAGGCCATGGGCGAGCAAGGCGTGACACCGTCGTTCAAGACCTTCTGGTTCCCGTTCAGCAACTACCTGTGCCTGGCGTTCATGGTGATGATCATCGGCGTGATGCTGGCGATTCCTGGGATTCGCGAGTCGGTGTATGCGATGCCGGTGTGGGTGGGGATTATCTACATCGCCTATCGGTTTCGGATCAGAAACGGGAAAGTTGCCGTGGCGCAGTAACCCCTGTGGGAGCGGGCTTGCTCGCGAATGCGGAGTGTCAGCTACACATCCGTTGACTGAACTACCGCATTCGCGAGCAAGCCCGCTCCCACATTTTGGATTGCGTTCCAAATGAAAGCCCCGGTAATCCGGGGCTTTTTGTTTAGAGCGTGGAACGTACGCGCCACAGTTCGGGGAACAACACCGTATCGAGCATCTTGCGCAGGTACCCCACGCCTTCAGTGCCACCAGTACCCGGCTGGAAGCCGATGATGCGCTCCACCGTGGTGACATGCCGGAAGCGCCACTGGCGGAACGAATCTTCCAGGTCGATAAACTTCTCGGCCAACTGATACAAATCCCAGTAGCGGCTCGGGTCGCGATACACCTCGCGCCAGGCTGCTTCCACCGATTCATCGTGCACTGTGGCTGCGGTCGGGTCGCGCTCGGCGCGTTTGGGATCAATCGCCAACCCCGCCTTGACCATAAGGTTTACGGCCTCGTCATACAGCGAGGGCGTGGCGATCGCCACCTGCAATTGCTGCAGCAATTCCGGGCGATGGGCATGGGGCCGCAGCAGCGCCGGGCTTTTGTTGCCCAGGATGAATTCGATCTCGCGGTACTGGAACGACTGGAACCCCGACGACTGCCCCAGGAACGGGCGAATCGCCTTGTACTCCGACGGCGTCATGGTCGCCAGCACCGCCCAGGCGTGCACCAGTTGATCGAAGATCCGCGACACCCGCGCCAGCATCTTGAATGCTGGCGGCAGCTCACCCAGGCGCACATGTTCGCGGGCGGCCTTGAGTTCGTGGAGCATCAGCTTCATCCACAGCTCCGAGGTCTGGTGCTGGATGATGAAGAGCATTTCGTTGTGGTCCGGCGACAGCGGATGCTGGGCGCTGAGGACTTTGCCCAGGTCCAGGTAGTCGCCATAGCTCATGGACTCGGAAAAATTCAGTTCGGCGTTATGCCATTCTTGCGGCGGTTGGTAATCAGCTGAGAAAGGACATTGGCTCATCGCGTGGGCTCCTTGAGCGGGCGGAGAATGGCGCGCACGGGGCTCGCGTCCAGGTTGGCGAAGCGCAGCGGCAGCGCGATCAATTCATAGTCGCCCTCCGGTACGTCATCGAGCACTATACCTTCGAGGATCGCCATGCCATGGCGGGCCACGGCGTTGTGCGAATCCATGGTCTTGGACTGTTGCGGGTCCAGGGACGGCGTGTCGATACCGATCAGGCGCACCCCCAGGCCGGCGAGCAGCTCAATGGTCTGGGGGGCGATGGCGGTGAAATTCGAATCCCATTCGGTGAGCGGCGCTTGTGGATAAGTGCGCAGCAGCACGCGCTCGGGCACGTTATCCACACGCCCTTGCAACTGATGGGGCTCAACCAACGCGCCGCTGCCCAGGCAATGCAATACCCGGCACGGCCCCATGTACACATCCAGCGACACCTCGCCAATCGGCGCGCCATCGGCGCTGTAATGCAGCGGCGCATCCACATGGGCGCCCGTGTGCGGCGACAGGGTCACGCGCCCCACATTCACCGGGCACTCCGGGCCGAACTGCCACACGCGCTCTTCCTGGAACGGTGTATCGCCCGGCCAGGTCGGGGTGGCCGTGCTCAAGGGCGGGCTGATATCCCACCACGTTTTTATTGGGTTCATTGCAAGGCTCTCACTCGTTACTGAGGTGAATGATACGAGGGAGGGGTGTGAATTTTCTTGCGAATTCTGGCGCGACACGGGAAATCTTTCGCAGTTACTGCGAGGAAACATCGGTTTGATGCACAGATCTGTCGCTCAGATACGCCACAACCTTCTGTGGGAGCCTGGCTTGCCAGCGATAGCGGAGTGCCAGGCAAGGGAGATGCTCGCTGTGCCACCGTCATCGCGGGCAAGCCCGGCTCCCACAGGGGACTGCGGTGTTCACGTGTCTGCGCTTCTGGGCATCCCAATGTCGAGTTCAGACCATCTGCGCAACGCCCAAGGCCTTAGGGTGCATCTTTCCCTTCCCTGCCTCGGAGTCAACATGTCCAAGCCCATCACCGTACTGCGCGACACCCACCCACTGCCGGTCCTGGATGCCTGTAAATGGGAAAAGCTCGAAGGCGACCCGCACACCGTCAACCTCAACGCCTACACCAGCGAAGACGGCAGCAAGATCATGGGCACCTGGATCTGCACGCCGGGCAAGTGGTACGTGGAATACGTGAAGTGGGAATACTGCCATTTCCAGGAAGGCTACTGCGTGATCACGCCTGAAGGCATGGCGCCGATTCATCTGCGCGCTGGCGATATCTTTGTGGTAGAGCCTGGGATGAAGGGGACGTGGGAAGTGGTCGAGACGGTGCGTAAGTATTTTGTGTTTGCCTGAGCTGCCAAACCTGTGGCGAGGGAGCTTGCTCCCGCTGGGGCGCGTAGCGGCCCCAAAAGATGGGACTGCTGCGCAGTCCAGCGGGAGCAAGCTCCCTCGCCACAGTTATTTATTTGGGCTTGCGATAGCTGTTGATGATCGCCGAGAAGTCTTTACCGCCCTCCCCGCGCTGGCTCATCGACTGGTACAACTGCTGGGCCACCGCGCCGAGAATCACCGGCTGATGCGCCTGGCGTGCGGCTTCTGTGGCCAGGCCCAAATCCTTGAGCATCAGGTCGGCACCAAAGCCACCGGTATAGCCACGCGATGATGGCGCGGTTTCGATCACGCCCGGCCACGGGTTGTAAGTGTCGGAACTCCAGCAACGCCCGGTGGAGCTGTTGATAATTCCAGCCAGTACTTGAGTGTCGATACCCAACGCATCGCCCAAGGCCATGGCCTCACTGACGCCGACCATGCTGATACCCAACAACAGGTTGTTGCAGATCTTGGCGATTTGCCCGGTGCCGACATCACCGCAGTGCACGATGTTGCGGCCCATCTGCGCCAGCACCGGTTGCAGGGTGGCGAACAATTCCGGGTTGGCGCCAACCATAAAGGTCAGCGTCCCGGCCTGGGCACCGCCGGTGCCACCGGAGACCGGCGCATCGGCCACGGCCACGCCTTGTTTCGCTGCCACGGCCGCTACATCACGAATGGTTTGCGGGTCGATGGTGCTGCAATCCACGGCGGGGATGCCTTTGCCGATGCCGGCGAGTACCCCATCTTCATTCAGCCACACGCTGCGCACATGGGCCGCTGCCGGCAGCATGGTAATCACCAGTTCAGCGCCTTGGGCCGCATCACGCGGTGAGCTGCTGATGGTGCCGCCCAGTTCGGCGAGTTCCTTGAGTACCGCCTGGTTCAGGTCGAACAGGTTAAGCGCGTGCCCAGCCTTGATCAGGTTGCGGGCCATGGGCGCGCCCATGTTGCCCAAGCCAATAAATGCAATCTTCATGCTCGTCTCCCAGGTTCAGCGCAGGTTGATGGTGGTGTTGACGCCATCGTTGACCGTGTCGTCATCAAACCAGCGGCTGGTGACGGTTTTGGTCTGGGTGTAGAACTGCACCACTTGCTTGCCATACGGGCCCAGGTCGCCGAGCTTGGAACCGCGCGAGCCGGTGAAACTGAAGAACGGCACTGGCACCGGAATCGGGATGTTGATGCCGACCTGACCCACATCGATTTCGCTCTGGAATTTACGCGCCGCCGCACCGCTCTGGGTGAACAAACCTGTGCCGTTGCCGAACGGGTTGGCGTTGACCAGGGCGATGGCTTGATCGAGGGTGTCGACTTCCAGCACCACCAGCACCGGGCCGAAGATTTCCTCGGTGTAGATGCGCATGTCGGTGGTCACGCCCGAGAAAAGAGTCGGGCCGACAAAGTTACCTTGTTCGAAGCCCGGCACCTTGATATCGCGGCCATCCAGCTCCAGCTTGGCGCCTTCTTTCACGCCGCTTTCGATCAGTTCAAGGATGCGTGCCTTGGCGCGCTTGGAAATCACCGGGCCGACATCCGTGCCGGCTTCGCTGCCTGCATTGACCTTGAGCTTTTGTGCCAACGCCTTGAGGTCTGGCAGCCACTGCTTGGACGCGCCCACCAGCACCACCACCGAGGTGGCCATGCAACGCTGGCCCGCCGCGCCGAAACCAGCGCCGACCAAGGCGTTGAGGGTGTGTTCACGGTTGGCATCCGGTAGCACCACGGCGTGGTTCTTGGCGCCCATCATCGACTGCACGCGCTTGCCGTGTTTGCCGGCCAGGTCGTAGACATGGGTGCCGACGGCGGTGGAACCGACGAAGGACACGGCCTTGATATCTTTGTGAGTACAGAGCGCATCCACCACGTCCTTACCGCCATGCACCACGTTGAGCACGCCGGCCGGTACGCCGGCTTCCAACGCCAGCTCCACCAGCAGCATGGTCGACAGCGGGTCCTGCTCGGAAGGTTTGAGGACGAAGGTGTTACCGCAGGCAATCGCCATCGGGAACATCCACAGCGGAATCATCGCCGGGAAGTTGAACGGGGTGATGCCGGCGCATACGCCGATAGGCTGGCGCAGGGTGTAGGTATCCACGCCGCCGGCCACGTTCTCGGCGAACTCGCCCATTTGCAGGGTGCCGATGGAACAGGCGTGTTCGACCACTTCCAGTCCACGGAAAATATCGCCCTCGGCATCGGCAATGGTCTTGCCCTGCTCGGCGCTGAGGACTACAGCAATGCGCTTGGAATGTTCGCGGATCAAGGCTTGCAGCTTGAGCATAATGCGCATGCGCGCGCCGATCGGCGTCAGCTTCCAGGTCTGGAAGGCGCGGTGGGCGGCGTCGATGGCGGCGTTGACTTCATCGGCGGTGGCGAACGGGACTTTGGCCAGCACTTGCTGGGTGGCGGGGTTGACGATGTCTTGCCACTCGGTGGTCTTGGACTCGACCCACTCGCCGTTGATCAGCAACTTGACCTGTTGCACGGAAATATCGGCAGATGCGTTCATGTGGTCTCCAGAATCTTGTCGTTATGCAGAGAACCAAGGCGTTGAATCGCCTTGAAGAATGAGGCGTTCGGACTGTTTTTGGAGTATAGATGTGCAAATCTCTAATAAGAACGCACATAAAAGCCGGTCCAATATGCAAAAAAACATCACCTCCCTGGGCGCCCTGAACTGGGATGACCTGAAGTTTTTCCTCGAAGTAGCCCGCACCCGCAAGGCCAGCGTAGCCGCCAAGCGCCTGGCGGTGGACTACACCACCGTGTCGCGGCGCATCAGTTCACTGGAAGTGTCGCTCGGTACCTTGCTGTTTGAAAAATCCCGGACCAACGGCTTCGTGCTCACCACCGAGGGCCAGCGTTTGCTCGGCTACGCGGAGTCCATCGAAAGCACCCTGCACATGGCCTGCGAACAAGTCTCCGGCTCCGGCGTGGCGCTGTCCGGCCATGTGCGCATGGGCTGCACCGAAGGGTTCGGCAGCTTCTTCGTCACCCCGCAGTTGAGCCATTTCGTCGACACTTATCCTGCGATCTCGGTAGACATCCTGCCCCTGCCCCACTTCATCAGCCTGTCCAAGCGCGAAGCCGACATCGTCATCGCCCTGGAACGCCCGGAGCACGGGCCCTATGTGTGCTGCAAACTGTGCGACTACAAATTGCAGTTGTACGCCACCCAGGACTACCTCGACCAACACCCGCCGATCCGCAAACCTGCGGATTTGGCTGAGCATCCGTTTATCAGCTATGTGGATGATTTGGCCTTCAGCTCAGAGTTGCTTTACCTGGCCAACGTCGTGCCCGGCGCCAGCGCGAGTTTGCGCAGTACCAGCGTGATCGCCCAGTACGTGGCGGCGCAGCAGGGCCGGTCGATGGCCATATTGCCGTGTTTTTTGGCGGCGCAGGACCCGCGGCTGTTGCCGGTGCTGGGGGAGCAGATCGCGATTACGCGCCAGTTCTGGATGTATTGCAGGGAGGATTTGCGCAAGTTGAAGCGGATTACGTTGTTGTGGGATTACATCAGGGGGGTGACGGAGCAGAATCAGGGGTTGTTGATGGGGGAGACGCGGGAGATCAGGTTTGCGGATTAAAGCGCCATCAACGACGATTCGCTTTAAATTGCAGGACGTTTCCTAGAGAATCCCTGGCCTATTTCGCCATAGGATTTGAGTGTCTAGCCTCCTCGGGTCGCTGCAAAACAGCGGCTGGGTTTAGCGACCCGAGAAACGTAGGTTCAACGCCCTAAATCACCCTGGCTGGCCATTTTTGCTCGCCTTATCGTGTTATGGCGGCTGTGCGCGGGAGACCTTCGGGTCTACCGGGTTCCTAGGTTACCGGTTCGCTAACCCGCGTACAGCTGCCACCTTTCCATGTTTAGCGACATGCCGTGGCGGTTTCTACTTATTAACCTAAGGAAAAACCATGTCCAAGATCGTCCCCGATCCACCGCTTTCCTCCATCATCACCCTCGGTGTCGTCACCTTCGGCGATTACGGCGAAAACCAAAAACCACTGTTCCGCGTTAATTCCGGCATGCCGATTGAGGAAGCATTGGAACACGCCTCCACCCTGCTTTTTTACTCCAAGAAACTCGCGATGGAAGCCGCCATGGATGTACGCGGCGAGCAATACGCATGGGCTGCGCATTATCTGTGTGAGATGGGCAAGGCAGTGGTGGATGACTTAACGCAGGCGATGACGCCGAGCCGTTAAGCGAATACACCGCAAAATAAATGTGGGAGCGGGCTTGCTCGCGAAAGCGGTGGGTCAGTCAGCCTGGCCGTTACTGATACACCGCTTTCGCGAGCAAGCCCGCTCCCACAGGTTGAATGCATTTCAGGTTAGGACGGGCGACCTGCCTTAGTCCGCGATCACCACAATCGACACCCGGCGATTCTCGGTTCGGCCTGCTGTGGTCGTATTCGGCGCCACCGGCTCGCTGCTGCCCAGGCCTCGCAGTTGGATTTTTTCTTCTTTCATGCCCACGCGGGTCAGCACCTTGCCCACGCTTTTGGCGCGGCGCAGGGACAGGGCCACGTTGTAGGGTTCTTTGCCCGAGGCATCGGTGTGGCCGTCGACACGTACGCGCTCAATGCCGGCGCCAACCAGGGCGCTACCGATGCGTTCGACGATGTCGGTGCTGGGTTTGTTGAGGGTTTCAATGTCGCTGCCAAACAGGACCTTGCCGGACAGGCCGAAGGCCCAGCCCTCGTCGGTCAGCTCGAAGCCTTGCTGCTTGAGTACGGCGACTTGCGCCGGGGTGAGCCCCTTGGGCGGGGGCGTCTGGCAGCCGCTGAGGGCCAGGAAGGCGACGAGTAAAGAAATAAATAAAACGCGTGTGTTAGCGAACAAGGGAATCAACTCCTGTGTTGAACGTTGGCGACGGGGTGCTCCGACTCCGCCGTTTGCTGGCCGCCCGAGGACAATCGCTTGGCCTGGTACATCGCCGCGTCGGCGGCGTTGAGCAAGGTCCCAGGCGTGGCACCATGCTCGGGATAAATCGCAATGCCGATACTGAGGGAGGTCAACACCTGGGTGTCGCCTGGCAGTGGAATCGGCATGTCCATGCTGGCAATGATTTTGTCGGCGATACGCTGGGCGTCTTCGGCCTTGTGCAGGGGCGCCAGCAATACCGCGAATTCATCACCGCCCAGGCGCGCCACCAGGTCGTCCTCGCGCAGTTGCGCCCGCACGCGGTCGGCAACGGCCACCAGCACGGCATCGCCAGCAGCGTGACCGAAGCTGTCGTTGATGTCTTTGAAGCGGTCGCTGTCGAGAAACAGCACCGCCACCCGCTCGTTGACCTTGGCCGCGCTGCGTAAGGCACGGATCAGCCGGCCTTCGAAGAACGCGCGGTTGGGCAGGCCGGTGAGGCTGTCGTGGCTGGCCTGGTGGGCCAGGGTTTCGTTTTCGCTTTGCAGGTGGCTCTGCCAGGCCTCCATCTCGCCGAGCAAGGCGTTGAAGTCGCTGCCCAGGCTGTCGAGTTCGGCGATCTGCGCCGAGGGTACGCGTCGGTCGAAGTCTCGCTCGCTACGGGCGGCGTGGGCAACAGCCGCCAGGCGCTGCAGTGGCACGGTGATACCATTTAACAGACGCCGCGACAGATGCAACGCCACCCAGGCGCTGAGGGCGGTGCAGATCAGAATCCCGACCAGGCCGCTGAGCAAAAAGCGCAACAGGCTGCCACCGTGGCCGACCAAATGGATGCTGCCGACGGTCTGCCCTTGGCGCAGGATCGGCTGGCTGATGGGCTGTTCGAGCAGGGCGTGCGCTATTTGCAGCTCGACCCGTGACAACATGCCGGTTTCCGGGCGAACCCAGCGCGCCAGCAGCTTGCCGTTGATATCGAATACTTCTGCCTGGGCCACTTCTTCGGTGGAGGCAATCAGGCTCAGGGCTTCGGTGGCCGCCGCACTGTCGTTGAACACCACGGCCGCTTCCACGGTGTAGTTGATCGAGCGGGCGATCAGGTGCAGGTTGTGCTCGGCGTAAACCCGCAGGGCAAGCACGCCCAGCAGGGTCAGCGACACACTGGCCAGGGTCACAGCTACCAGCGCCAGGATCATATGCCCGCGGGCAATCACCGAACGCAGGGTCGGCCGCACCTTATCGCGACTCATGAGCCAGGCGCTCGACGACGGGACAACTGCAACACACTGGGATGGATGCGCACGCCGCTACGGGCGACGGAATCCAGGTTGACCTCGAACGACACCTGCTCATCGCTGACGCGCAGGCAGAACAGGCTGCCTACTGTGCATTGGTCGCCGCCTTCGCTGATGCTGAGTACCGGGTGGCCGATCAATGAGGTAAACAGGCGGTTGCGTTCGTCGGGGGTGATCTTGCCGATGTAGACGGCGTCGCAGGCATTGACGATATCCGGATGATCGACCAGCAGGCGCCGCACCAGCACCGGACGACCGGTGGCCTGGGTGGTGCCTTTGACCAGGTCATCGGTGTACTGAGTCGGCCCGACAATGCACAGCCGCAATTGCGCTGGCTCCACCGGCCATCGCGCATAGCTGAGGATACCCAGGACGACCTGGGTGACCGCCTGGGCGCGCTGCTCGGCGAGGCTCGGCGTTTGCGCCCAGACGCGCGGCGCGAGCAGGCACAGAACCGCCACCAGCAACATCCGTCTCCAGCTCAAACTGCGCTCTGTGGGCGAGACAGCCACGTTCATGCAGCACTTCTCTCAGGTATTTTCCAGGGTGATGCCGCAACGATAGCACAGCGGCGGGAAACCCCACGCCGCACGCCTGGCATGGGGCCTACTATTTTTTCAGAAAAATCAGACATCTGAATCAGAAATATTTCATGACCTATCAGTCAGTTTTTCAGGCATGGCGTCCAACTCCAGCATCAACCCGCTCAAACGCTTGACCTTGCGCCGTACCGCCTCCTCAAACACCCCACCGCGGGGCTCGATCAAGCTGAACCAGCGCTTGGCGCGGGTAATACCGGTATAGATCAACTCTTTGGTCAGCACCGGGTTCAAAGCGTCCGGAAGGATCAGCGCCGTATGGGTGAACTCCGAGCCCTGGGATTTGTGCACGGTCATCGCATACACGGTTTCAACATCATTCAAGCGGCTGGGCAGCACAAAACGTACGCCACCCTGGCCATCGTTACGTGGGAAGGCCACCCGCAGCACGTGGGAGCCGCCGTCGCTTTCGGGCAATTTCAGCGCGAGGCCGATGTCGCCGTTCATCAGGCCAAGGCCATAGTCATTGCGGGTCATCAGTACCGGGCGGCCTTCATACCACTGCTCGTCACTTTCAATCAGGCGTACCTTGCGCAGCGCCGCAGTGATGCGCAGGTTGAGCCCTTCGACGCCCCAAGGGCCTTTTCGCACGGCGCAAAGCAGCTGAAACGCGTCGAAGGCGTGCAGCAATTGCTGCGCCCAATCGGTCCAGGCGGGATCGTCACGCGGGGTGTCGGCACAGGGGCGTGCCGATTGCAGCAGGTTCAGGTAGTAGCGGTAACCCTGGGCGCCATCGCCCTGCCCGTCCAGGACCAAGCGCTCAAGGGCGTGGTCATGTTCGCCCTTGAGGCTGACGCAGAACAGGTCGTCGTGACGGCCTGCGGCTAATAGTTGGCGGGCCTCTTCGGCGTTTTGCTGGTTGACCCAACGCGCCAGTTGGCCAATGCCGCTGCCCTCACCGAAGCGGCGCGAATAGCGCAGCATCACCACTTGCTGGGCCAGGGGATGGCTGCCATCGAGGTCTTCTTGCAAGCCGCTGCTGCTGAGGTCTTCACCGCTGACGGCTTGCAGCCAGTGGCGAGTCTGCGCGCTGTACCAGCCAGCTTCGGCATCGCGGCACAAATCGCCGAGTACGGCCCCCGCTTCTACCGAGGCCAGTTGGTCCTTGTCGCCCAGCAATACCAGGCGTGCGTGGGGCGGCAAGGCGTCGAGCAGGTTGGCCATCATTTCCAGGTCGATCATCGAGGCTTCGTCCACCACCAGCACATCCAAGGGCAACGGGTTGCCCAGGTGATGACGAAAGTGCCGGGTGCCCGGACGGCTGCCCAACAAACGGTGGACCGTGGTGACCTGGGTCGGGATTTTTTCCCGCACGTTGTCGGGTACTGTCAGTGACAGCACTTGCTGGCTGATGGATTCGGTCAGGCGAGCAGCGGCTTTACCGGTGGGCGCGGCCAGGCGAATGCGCAACGGGCTGCCGGATTCCACGGCGGGCGCCTGCAACAGCGCGAGCAGGCGCACCACGGTGGTGGTCTTGCCGGTACCTGGGCCGCCGGTGACGATACTGAAGGCGCCGCGGGTCGCCAGGGCGCAGGCGAGCTTTTGCCAGTCAATCACCCCATCGGGCGCCGGTTGGTCGAACAAGCGATTGAGACGTTGCGGCAGATCGGCGGCGGCCTCTTCCACGCTGGCAAGGCTCAGGCGCAGGGCACGGTCGATACGCCGCTCGTAGGTCCAGTAGCGGCGTAGGTACAGGCGCTTGCCGGACAACACCAACGGGCGGCTGCGGGCCTCCTCGCTGCCATCGACGGCCAGCGCGATCAACGGGCTTAAAGCCAGGGCATGGCACCAATGCGCGCCATCCAGGCCGTGCAGCAACTGCGAGGGTAGCAGCATGGCGTCGGTGTGCAGGTCGCCTTCGGGCGGCAATGACAGGGCGAAATCCGGCGCCTTGAGGGTTTCGAACACATCCAGGCAGACGTGGCCATGGCCCAGTTGATGGCTGGTCAAGGCCGCCGCCAGCAGCACCAGGGGATCGGCCTTTGGGTCCAGCTCGTACAGGAAGCCGACGAAGGCTTTGTCCAATGCCCTCAGCCAACCCCGCTCGACCCAACGCGCAAGCAACTGCAGCAGGTCGGCGGCACGATCGAGGGGCAAAAGCGCCTCCAGCGGTAACGGCGACAGGCTCATAACAACACTCCTTGTTCCCAGGCGGGCTCAACCTTGGGTGGGATGGGCTTGCCCTGGAACAACAGGTCCAGGCTTTCGATCAACTCACGGGGCGGCCGGGTGAAGTACGCCCCCTGGCTTACCGATTGGCTACCGCGCAGGAACAGATACAGGGCACCGCCGACGTGCTGGTCATAATCGTAATGTGGCAGGCGCGCCTTGAGTTGGCGGTGCAGGGCCAGCAGGTAAAGTACGTATTGCAGGTCGTACCGATGCTCGAGGATCGAGTGTTCCATGGCGTCCGGGGTGTAGGCCGAGTCGTCAGGGCCGAGCCAATTGGATTTGTAGTCCGCCACGTAGTAACGGCCATCGTGCTCGAACGTCAGGTCGATAAAGCCTTTGAACATGCCGTTGAGCAGCACCGGTTCGGCGGCCACGCGGGACACGCCGCCATGGGTGTGCTGGCACACCAGTTTGTCGAGGGCGAGCACGTCGACGGTGTGACTGGCAAACCAGAATTCCATCTCGATCTGGTACTGCTGCAGGCCGCTGAGGGTGAAGCGCTCGTTGTACAGGGGCAATGGCGTTTGCAACAGATGCTCCAGCCAGCCGCTGAGGGTGACGATCCAGCCTTCCCAGTTGCGGCGGTTACAGCGTGCGCCCACGGTTTTTTCGATGGCCTCGGGCGTCACGTTGAAACCTTCTTCACCGGCCCATTCCAACAAGCCGTGAAGGAAGGTGCCTGGGTTAGGGCCGCGTGGGAAACGGTGAATATCCCCGCCGGAGGCGACCGTTTCCCGAGGGGCATCGGGGTCGAGGCGTTCGTCATCGAACAGCTTCTGGGCCTGTGGGCTTTCGGGGGCTTCGAGGTTGGCGGCGCTCATGCTGTCACCAATACGCAAGGCGCTGTAGGAGGCAATCCACCAGTTTTCCGCGGCCTTGCGCTCAGGCAGCAATGGCGCGAGCAGGGTCGCTTGATTGCGCGGCGGGTGGAACAGGATGTCTTGGGCGTCCGGCACATGGTCATAACCGATGGCCGCGCAGCCTTGCTGCAAGTCCAGCAACCAGCGCGCCAGACCCGCTGATTCGCTCAACCACGCGCCGGCACCGAGCAAATAGCCCAATGCAGACAGGTGCAAGACCGAGCTGCTGTTATTGCCGCGCTTGAGGTCGGCGATGCCCAGCCAGCAGGCGTGTTTGGCGCGGGTCAAGGCCACGTAGAACAAACGCAGGTCTTCGGCCAGCCGCTCGTCGTCGGCTTGGGCGATCAACTCGGCCGTGGGTCGCAGGCTGACGTGGGACTTGCCCTGTTCATCGTGGTAATGCAGCGGCAAGCGACTGCCATCTACGGGCTTGGCCGAACAGATGAACGGCAAGAACACCAAGTCGTATTCCAGGCCCTTGGATTTGTGGATGGTCACCACTTTGACCAATTGCTCGTCGCTTTCCAGGCGCAGGATCTGTTCTTCACCGGCCTGCCCCGACAGCGCCAGATGCTCGGCCAAATGACGGATCAACGCCTGCTCACCATCCAGTTCCGAAGCGGCCTGTTGCAACAATTCACTGAGGTGCAACAGGTTGGTCAGCACCCGCTCGCCATCACTGCGGGCGATGAGGGTTTGCGGTAGCTTGAAGTCGTGGAGCAGGCGACGCAGCATCGGCAACACGCCTTGAGTACGCCAGATGGCACGGTAGCCACGGAACTGCATCACCCGCGATTCCCACGCCAGTTCGTCCTGATTCAGACGTTCCAGCTCCGACAGGGACAGGTTCAGGGTGACGCAGGCCAGGGCGGCACGCAGCGGGCGTTCGACATCCGGTTCGGCGCAAGCCTTCAACCAGGCCAACAGGTCATGGGCTTCCTGGGCGGCAAACACCGAGTCTTTATCCGACAGGTACACACTGCGCACGCCACGGCTGGCCAGTTGCGCCCGTACGGCTTGGGCTTCCTTGCCATCGCGCACGAGGATGGCGATGTCTGACGGCAACACGCCCTTGAGGGAGCCCTCTTTTACAAAGCCCGCAGTGCCTTGCTGCCCACCATTGAGCAGCGCAACGATTTGCGTGGCGCAGGCGGCGGCCAGGTGTTGACGGTAAACCGCGTTGGAAATCGGCTGGTCGGTGGGCAGGTGCCAAAGGTTCATGGCCGGCAGCGTGTGGCCGTCGACCTGCAACTGCTCGCGGCGGCCTTGGGACAGTACTGAATGGAACGGCACCGGGTTATCGCCATCGGGCTGGCGAAACAGGAACGCACCACGGCCGGTTTCCGCACGCTGGAACACATGGTTCACCGCCTCGACCATCGCATGGCTGGAGCGGAAGTTGGTGCCCAGGGTGTGATGGCGGCCGGTGGTGGCCTGCCGGGCGCGCAGATAGGTATAGATGTCGGCGCCGCGAAAGGCGTAGATCGCCTGCTTGGGGTCGCCGATCAAGAACAGGCCACTGTCCAGGTGGTTTTCGTCGATGCGGTAGATGCTGTCGAAGATGCTGTATTGCACCGGGTCGGTGTCCTGGAATTCATCGATCAGGGCCACCGGGAATTGCTCGCGGATCACACTGCCCAGGCGCTCGCCACCGTCTGCCTGAAGGGCGGCGTTGAGGCGGATCAGCATGTCGTCAAACCCCATCTCGGCGCGGCGACGTTTCTCTTCTTCGAAGCGTTTGCCGACCCAGCCGGCAGCGTGTTGCAGCACCGCCGCGTCGGGCGTTGGCAAGGCGTCGAGGCTGGCTTTGAGGCTGGCCATGGCTTCGATGCCAGGGTGCTGCGGCGGCTCGCCTTTCCAGGCTTCGGCCATGCCATCGGGCGTCAGGCGGCTGAAGCCGGTGCCGATGTCCAGTTGTTCCAGGGTTTCATCAGCGGCCCAGGCGCTGATCTTTTCGAACCAGGGCTCGAAGTAGCGCGCTTGCATCTTGCGCCCATCGACCGCTTTGGCGGCGACAGCTTGCAGGCAGATATCCCGCAGCTCGGCAGCCCATTGTTGCCAGGGTGCCTTGAGGGCAACCAGCGCGGCGCGGCGTTCTTGCAGGCAGGCGGTGATCAGTTCGGCTGGCTCGCGAGTTTCGTCGGTGGGCCGCTCGCTGCCGAACAACGCACGCACCCGTGGCATCAGCGCCGCGGGGCCGCCCCAATGGCTGCGCACCCAGCTGAGTGCATCCCCCTGCATTGGATAGCAAAACAATCGCCAGTAGTCGCGCAGCACTTCGCCCAGCAGTTCGCTATGGTCAGTTTCCAGGGTTTGTGTGAACAGGCTGCCGCTGTCGAACGCGTGTTCGCGCAGCATGCGCTGGCACCAACTGTGGATCGTCGAAACCGCCGCTTCATCCATCCATTGCGCGGCGATGTCCAGGCGATTGGCACAGGCGGGCCATTGCTGCGGATCATATTGTTCGCGCAGGTCGGCGATCAGCGCATCGGGCTGTTCGATTTCGTCACGGAAAAAGCGCGCAGCTTCGGCCAGGCGGATGCGGATACGTTCACGCAGCTCCTTGGTGGCGGCGTCGGTAAACGTCACGACGAGGATTTGCGGTGGCAGCAGTTCGCGGCCGAAACCGGATTCATCACCGCCGTGGCCGAGCACCAGGCGCAGGTACAAGGCGGAGATGGTGAAGGTCTTGCCGGTGCCGGCACTGGCTTCAATCAACTGGCTGCCTTTGAGCGGGAACGCCAGGGCCAAGGGTTTGCCGATCATGCGCCGACCTCCGTGCTGGAAAGCGATCGCCAGGGGGCATTGATCAGCGGGCGATACAGGGTTTCGCACCAGCCTTCGAATTCTTCACTGACGACCAGGGCCGCGTAGTCTGGAAATTGCCGCGTAAGGGCAGGCGTTTCGCGGCGTTCTCCGTCTGTAGTGATGCCATCGCCTTCATAGGCTTTGCTCGCTGCCGCTTGGGCCTTGGCAGGGTCGGTCTGGCCGAGCCAGGCGAAGGCGGTTTTGACTGCGACCGGTAGCGGCGCGCTCATTCCCGCGTGCCAGGCCAACAGCAGGTTACCGAGGATGTCCTCGGCGCCTGCCTTGTCCAGTGGGGCCAACAACAAGGTGTCGTCACTGGCTACCAGGCCGGTGCTCAAGGGCAGGCCACAGGCGCAGGCCACCACGTGATTGACCCAGGGGCGGATGAGGCGGTGCCACTTACGTGTCTTGATCGAACCAATACTGTTGGGGATGGTGGTGACGCTTAACAGTCCGCCATCACCGCGTCGGTGCAGGCCGCTGATCCAACCTTCCAGCTGGATGCCTTGGTACGCAAAGCTGATCGGTTCAGCGCCGGTATGCGGGGTGGGCCACAGCGCCAGAAGGTGCTGATAGCGTTGCACCAGGTCCGGCAACGGCTCGATCAACTCGTTACGCAGGCATTCACCGAAACCGACCATCGGCAGCAGGCCGCTGCCTTGCAGGCGCAGGGCCTGGGCGTCGAGCGCCTGATCGAGTTGATCGGGTTGGGTGAGTGCCGCGTTCAGCAGGCTGTCGCTTAAGCTGTAGCGTTGCAATGCGTCCAGCACGAACGGTTCTTCGTCGGCCTGGGGCACTTCGGCGGCTTCAAAGAATACTTTCAGGCGCTGGCTGAAGAAGTGCTTGACCGGGTTGCGTAGGAAGTCCTGTAACTGGCCAAGGCTCAGGGGTTCTTCCTGTTGGTGAGGGGCCAAGCCTTGCTCTTGGGTGATGACCGCCGGTGCCTGATGCAGCAATTGCCATTCGCGGGCATAGCTGAACAGCGAATCGCCTTCGTGGAAATAGCGGGCGCTGAAAGGTTGCAGTGGGTGTTCCTGGGTCATTGCGTCGATCAGCGGCTGATCGTTGCTGGCGTGCTCCCAACCACTGGCAAGATGATCGCGCAGTTGGCCGATCAGCACCGAGGCCGGGCGATCGCTGTTGTCACGGATGCTGCGGCCTACCCAGCTGATATACAGCTGGTCACGGGCCGACAGCAGCGCTTCGAGCAGTAAATAGCGGTCGTCTTCGCGGCGAGAACGGTCGCCGGGGCGGTAATCGCTGCCCATCAGGTCAAAATCCAGAGGTGGCTGGGCCCGCGGGTAGTCGCCGTCGTTCATGCCCAGCAGGCAAACCAGCTTGAACGGGATCGCACGCATGGGCATGAGCGTACAGAAATTGACCGCTCCCGCCAGGAAGCGTTGGGACAGGCGCCCCTGATCCAATCCGGCCAGCCATGCCTCACGTACTACCGTAAGGGGTAACTCGTCTTGCAAGCCGACGGACTCGCAGGTTTCCAGCCAGGTTTCTCTTAATTGTTCGAGCTGGCCCAGCAAGTAGTCATCGTGCTCACTGCTGGGCAGGAAAAACAGCTGCATCAACCGTTGTAGACGCTCGCCCCAGGTTCGTGGCGACGCGGGTTCCGATAACGCTTGATGGGCATCGCTCAAGGCGTCAAGCAAGGCGACCAGTGGGCCGATCAAGGCCGCATCGAGGCCACCGATTTCGTCATAAGGCTCAATACCCTCGCAGGCCGTGCCAGTGCCGACGGCATAGCCCAGCAGCATGCGGCGCAGGCCGAATCGCCAACTATTTTGCTCCAGCTCCGTGGGCAGGCCTAAACCGGCGCGTTGCTCGGCATTCAGGCCCCAGCGGATGCCGGCGCCTTCGATCCAGCGATGCAAGGTGGGCAGGTCACGCTCTTTGATGGCGAAGCGTTCGCGCAGGGCCGGGACGTCGAGCAGATCGAGGATTTCGCTGACAGGGAAGCGGCTGTCGGGAAGTTTGAGCAGGTGCTCGACGGCGATCAACAGCGGGTCGCGGCCGCGTTGGCCTTGGTCTGTGAGGGTGAAGGGGATGAAGCGTGGATCATGCCGTTCGAGCTGGCCGAAGACCGCGCGAATATGCGGTGCGTAGCTGTCGACGTCGGGGACCATGACGATGATATCCCGAGGGCGCAAGGTGGGGTCGGCGCTGAAGCGATGAAGTAATTGGTCGTGGAGGATTTCCACTTCGCGCTGGGCGCTGTGAGCGATATGGAAACGGATCGAAGTATCACGTTGCAAGTCGACAGCGGGCCAGAGCTCACGGGTTTCATTCAACGGGCGCAGTTCGAGGATATCGTCCTGGAGTTGGTTGAGCAGCGTGGTGGGTTCGCTGTCGCTGAACAGGTCGATACGACCGTCGCGGAATGCCGCACGGTAGCTGTTGGGGTCATCGTAGCTGTCCAACAGACTGATGTAATCACGGCCCTGCTTGCCCCAGGCAGCGAGCAGCGGATGGGCGTGCTGATGCAAGGTTTGTGGGTCGATAGTGACGGGCATGCCCGCCTTGCGCGCCTGGCGTTTGTATTCGTTACGCAGCAAGTCCTTGTCGGCGACGATGTCCGACCAATGATGGCGGCAGGGGTTATGCACGCAGAGCAGGACTTGACTGAAACGAGCCAGGCCCGCCAAGGCTTCCAGCGCCTGGGCCGGCAGCGATGAGATGCCGAAGACGATCACCCGGGGAGGCAAGCCGGGCGGTGCTTGTTCAAGGCTGTTGATGCGCTCGATGAAGCGCTGATGAACGCCCGCTCGGCTTTCGGCCATGCCCGCCTCACCCACATCCAGCAGCAGCGCGCGCCATAGCTCGGCTTGCCAGCAGTTGGCTGGGTTGAGAGGTTTTGACTCGCCTCGACCATTGCGCAGTTGGTGCCGGCCTGCGGCCCAATCTTCCAGCCAGTCCGCACGGTAAACCTGGTATTGGTCGAACAAGTCAGCCAGGCGCTCGGCGAGTTGGTAGCGTTTGCGCAGGTCAGTATCTTGAGTCAGGAAGCGTTGCAGAGGCTCGAAGTGCGGTTGGTCGATCAGCTCGGGTAACAGACGCATGAGGCGCCAGGTCAGCGGGGCTTTATCAAGCAGGGACTTGGGCGGGATTTCGTCACGGCCCAAAACCATACGATAAAGCTGCCACATAAAGCTGCCAGGCAGTTGCACGTCGATGGCTGCGGCAATGCCACAGCCGCCCATGTCATCGGCTTCCGAGTCTTCGGCCAAGGCCAGCTTGAGCCATTGGGCGATGCCGTTGCTTTGTACCAGGGCGATTTCGTTTTCCAAAGGCGCCAGTGGGTAGCGGCGCATCCAACTGACCACCAGGCTTCGCAGCTCATCCAGGCGGTTGCCATGAACCACCATGAATCCAGGACTGAGGGGCGTGGCGTCCGGCATAACGGCTTCCTTGGGAAAAGCAAAATCGAGGGATGGACTTTAGCACTGTGGTGCACGGGGCGAACACATGGCGAACAAGTGTACGGGGGCAAGGTGGACAC